>JAAVFG010000045.1 GCA_014800895.1 Bacteroidales bacterium | reverse complement strand
GGGGGGGATCCCCCGGCTGCGGGCTACGCCCTTACCGGGGGCTAAACAAGGACTGACCGCTCCGCGGCCAAGTGGACGCGCTATGGGGGGGATCCCCCGGCTGCGGGCTACGCCCTTACCGGGGGCTAAACAAGGACTGACCGCTCCGCGGCCCTATGTCAGCGCGTGGAAGCCGAATAGAAGCCAAAGCGGATGGTAGCCGGAGCGGTAGCCGCGGAGCGAATGGTACCCGGATGGTAGCCGCGGAGCGAATGGTAGCCGGATGGTAGCCGCGGAGCGAATGGTAGCCGGATGGTAGCCGCGGAGCGGCGTGTCCTTGTTTAGCCGTGGGTAAGGCGGAACGCCGCAGCCCACGGTTCTAATTCCCGCGCGTCCCAGCGGCCGCGGAGCGGTCGGTCTTCCAACACAATGCTAATGCAAAAGGACTGACCGCGGAGCGGTCAGTCCTTGTTTTACAAATTGAAGTCATCGTCATGCCAGGTGAGGCCGGTACGGGATACAAGTCCTTGTATCTCCTGCAGGTATCCGTAGCCGCTATGGTGGGTCTCCTGCCCTTTGATATATTCCGCTATAGCTTCCCTCTCTTCATATGAAAAACTGGCGGCATAATATCCTTTTGACCATCCCATGAAATGGGGGAAATGACCTTCATTGGTGATCCAGCGCGATGACTCGCTTTTCATATCTCTTACCATTGTCGAGAGAGCTACGGAGGGGTGCATGTTGAAAGCCAAGTGTATATGGTCTGCCATACCGTTGATACGTATTGTCTTACAGTTCCGGTCTGTGAGTACTTTGTGGAAGTAGGCGTATATCAGGCGACGGTGTTCGGGTGTGATGGTCTGCATGCGCCCTTTTGTTCCGATCACTAAGTGGATACCTAAGAATGTCTTACTCATATCTATGACTTTTTCATGATTATCAAACATGGACTGACCGCTCCGCGGCCAAGGATGCGCGACATCGGGGAATCCGTGGGCTACGGGCTACGCCCTTACCCACGGCTAAACAAAAACTGACCGCTCCGCGGCCAAGTGGACGCGGAATCGGGGGGGATCCCCCGGCTGCGGGCTACGCCCTTACCCACGGCCAAACAAAAACTGACCGCTCCGCGGCCAAGTGGACGCGCTATGGGGGGATCCCCCGGCTGCGGGCTACGCCCTTACCGGGGGCTAAACAAGAACTGACCGCTCCGCGGCCTTATGTCGGCGCGTGAAAGCCGGATGGAAGACGGAGCGGATGGTAGCCGGAGCGGTAGCCGCGGAGCGAATGGTAGCCGGATGGTAGCCGCGGAGCGAATGGTACCCGGATGGTAGCCGCGGAGCGAATGGTAGCCGGATGGTAGCCGCGGAGCGAATGATACCCGGATGGTAGCCGCGGAGCGGCGTGTCCTTGTTTAGCCGTGGGTAAGGCGGAACGCCGCAGCCCACGGTTCTAATTCCCGCCCGTCCCAGCGGCCGCGGAGCGGTCGGTCTTCCAACACCATGTTAATGCAAAACAAAGACTGACCGCTCCGCGGCCAAGGATAGCCGGTATTGGGAATCCGTGGGCTACGGGCTACGCCCTTACCCACGGCTAAACAAGGACTGACCGCTCCGCGGCCTTATCTCGGTCTTCCAACACCATGCTAATGCAAAACGACTGACCGCTCCGCGGCCTTATTTCGGCGCGTTATTAATTCTCGCTTCTCCCTTCCCTACTCTTTCTTGTGTTTCTCGTCGGCGATCTCGTTGGCGATGATTACGGCTTTGGAGATGTGGTCGCAGATGAGGTGGGCGGGGATCAGACGGTCGATGTGGGCTTTGTGAAGGTCATGACGGACGTTCTCACGGACGCCGGAGAGGACTATCGTGATCCCTTCACGATGGCTGCTTTCGATCAGGATTTCGAGATTGTGTATACCGGTGGAGTCGATGAAGGGCACTTTCCTCATTCGGATGATACGCACGAGGGGTAGATCTGTGAGGGAGTGACGTACTACTTCGTCAAATTTGGTGGCGGCACCGAAGAAGAAGGGTCCGTCGATCTCATATACGGCTACTCCGGGATGAAGGTCGAGCACTTCATGCTGCGTCATATCGGCATCTGCAGCGTCGAGCTGCTCTCCGTATACGCGGATGGCGGTGTTCTCCGTAACTCGGCGCAGGAAGAGCACTACGGCAAGGAGAAGTCCGATCTCGATGGCGATGGTGAGGTCGAAGATGACGGTGAGGAGGAAGGTGATGATGAGCACTGTCACGTCTCCTTTGGGATTGGACGCCATGCCGACAACGGTGCGCCAGCCGCTCATGTTGTAGCTGACCATAATGAGGACGGCGGCGAGACATGCCATGGGGACAAGATTGATAAGGGGCATGGCGAAGAGGAATACGAGGAGGAGGACGAGGGAGTGGATCACTCCGGCAATGGGTGTCTTACCTCCATTGGTGATATTGGTCATGGTGCGGGCGATGGCGCCGGTGACGGGGATTCCGCCGAAGATGGGGACCACGACATTGGCTATACCCTGTCCGATAAGTTCGGTATTGGAGTTGGTGCGGTCGCCTGTGCGTCCGTCGGCGACGGTGGCGGAGAGGAGCGACTCGATAGCGCCGAGCATGGCGATGGTGAAGGCTGAGGGGAGGAGAAGGTTGATCGACTCCATATTTATGCCTATGCTGTTGGCGTGAGGGAGGTGTGTGTCAAGGTTGCCGAAACGGTCGCCGATGGTGGTGATCCCCTCGACGCCGCAGTATTCGCGGAGAATCCATACAAGGAAGGTCACCACGACGATAGCCGTAAGCTGACCGGGGAGTCGTTTGGAGATCTTGGGGGTGAGGATGATGACGAGGAGGGAGACGATGCCTACGGCGAGGACTGTGAGGTTGATGGTGTTGAAATATCTGAAGTAGACACCCCATTTGCTGATGAAGTCGCCGGGGACTTTCTCCGCTATCGTGAGACCGAAGAAGTCGGGCATCTGTGTGGAGAAGATGGTGACGGCGATACCGGCTGTGAAACCGACTACGATGGGGTATGGAATGAATTTGATGACCGTTCCTAATTTGAAGAATCCCATCAGGAGGAGTATGCATCCTGCCATGAATGTGGCGATGGCGAGTCCGGAGAGACCGTAGAGCTGTATGATATTATATATGATAACGATGAATGCTCCTGTTGGACCGCCGATCTGGGCAGTGTTACCGCCGCATGCAGAGACGATGAAGCCACCGATGACGGCTGTGATGAGACCCACTGTGGGGGAAACGCCGGAGGCGATGGCGAAAGCGATGGCGAGAGGGAGGGCAACGATGCCGACTACGATGCCGGCGATGCAATCCGAGCGGAATTTCTCAAGGGAGTAATGGCGCAAGGCAGGGATAATAGCGGGCTGAAAGTCCGGACGAGAAAAAAATTTCATCTTTAGTTAGATTAATTATGCCGATGGATCTGGAGGGATCCACCGGCGCGATTTGGAGTTGCAAAATTATAAAATTAATTTGGCTTATACAAATTTGGAGAAGACCGACCGCTCCGCGGCCGAGTAGATACGCGATATCGGGGTATCCGTGGGCTGCGGGCTTTGCCCTTACCCACGGCTAAACAAGGAATGACCGCTCCGCGGCCAAGGAGGGGCGGCACTGGGAAATCCGTGGGCTGCGGGCTTTGCCCTTACCCACGGCTAAACAAGAACTGACCGCTCCGCGACCTTAAACAATAAATAAGCACTGACTGCTCCGCGGCCTTAAACAATAAAAAATCGCGCTGAGCTTGGATTGCTCAGCGCGATCTTTTCTATTATAATCGCGATCTTTTCTATTATAATATTAAGATTTCTCTTATCTTACGATCTCTTTTGTCACCTTGTTGCCGCGGACTACGATGTAGAGACCGGGACCGGGATTCGCTACCTGTACGCCCTGGAGAGTGTAGTAGACGGGGGCTGCTTCTGCCGCGTCTTCTTCCACTTCCTCAAGGTCATCGATGGCTGACTGCTGTCCCTGTGCCAGCTTACCGATGCGGGCGGGTGCGTATGTGATCACATCCTCATCCTCTTTCTCCTGTGATGAAGAGGGATCCTGAGAGTATGAGCCGCTTACGTTGTCGAAGAATGAGGGATCGTAGGGTGTACCGCCGACGGGGCTTGTGCCATATTTGTCGAGATACATGAAGCCGATACCCTGGTTCTTGATATAGTCGGCAGTGATGCCGAGCGATGAGAGGGGAAGCTTGAACTCATAGAAAGTGTGGGCTGTGTCATCGATTTCTGAACGGAGGTCGACGAATCCTGCATTTCCTTTGAGGAGCTCGGGATCGTATGTGAAGTCGGGCTGACCCCATACATGGTCGATAGAGGGATGGAGACCGTCGGTGTAACCCCAGAAACCTGCGGGGAGCGACTTGCAGTAAGCTGCGTCGTAAGATGCGTGTCCATCAGGAGTGGCGATGAAGAGACCGGGAACGCCGACACCGGGCTTGGTGGAGCACATGATCACGGCATCCACGCCGTTAGCAAACTTGGCGCCTTCCGCCTGGTCATTCCAGATGGGACCTGTACCGTTGATGTATCCGTCGAAGCTCTTGTTGGGGTCGAGGTCGAAGGCGAGCACCATGTGACCGTCCATGTTGTAAGGTTTGGACTCGCCGGGCTGTTTGCCCTCGCCGTAGAGATCCCATACAGTATATACGAACTGTACGCCAAGGTAGAGGTTATCGTTGTCGTAAGCCGCATAGATTGCGTAAGAGTCAACGATAGGACGCTCATGCACACCCTTGAAAGCCTGTGCGACATCGCGGGCGACACCCTGCGCGATCAGATCGGCAGCTGTCCAGTTGGAGAATGCGTTGGAAGCGGGGTGACCGGTAGTGTTGACAGTCTTGAAAGTACCTACCTGACCGTTGGGGTTCACCTTATAATAGTCAGTGATAAGGTTGTTACCTGCGGGAACGGGTACAGGATCGGGATCGGGTGTAGGACCGGGGTTAGGATCCGGATCGGGGTCGGGATCAGGAGTAGGACCGGGATTGGGAACGACATACGCGGTGTAAGTACCGTCGGCATGGTAAGTAGCCTGATTTACGTAAACGAGGTCTTTACCACCTGCACGGTTAAAATCATCGTGGTTGCCCCAGCTGATGATAACGTTTGTAGGCATAGTCTTGCCGGCGGGGAGCTCCCAATAATATTTGCCATCCTTCTGAGTCATGGGATCGCCGGGCCAGTTGCCGGAAGCGGTGCAGTTTACATCATTCTCGCCCCAAGCCCATACAGCCACGTCAGACTTGCTCATATCATCGAAGTAGATGAAATTGCCCTCGACGGGAGTAGGCTGCGGCACAGGATCGGGATCGGGTGTGGGACCGGGAACGGGATCAGGGTCAGAGCCTGCGTTTGCCACGCTCAAAGTAAGAGCTGAGGGATCGAATGTGAGATCATATGTACCGGGAGCGATAGTCCATGAGCTGCAGGCGGAAGCATTTACATTATTAGTATACTTCACTACCTTAGAGGTCTTGCCTACTGTCAAGAGATCACCCTCATCGGCAGCGCCGTAACGGTTGGCATTCATATTCACCTCATCCCAGTCAGCGCCAAGAGCGTCGGTGATATTAAAGTAGCAGGTGGTTTCACCTGTGGCAGAAGCGAATTTCACATTCTTGGCTACATATGCAGAGCCGGAGGCAGTGAAGGGATGACCTGCGGTAGTGTCCCAGTGCGCACCGTCGATATCGCCGAGCACATAGTAAGAAGCGCCGGGAGTGGGACCGGGAGTGGGATCCGGATCGGGTGTGGGACCGGGGTTGGGAACGGGATCGGGCTCGAGACCTTCGGCATAGATAACTGCGATACCGCTTGAGCCTACGTTACCGGAGATAGTGGAGGCAGTAACGGTGAATGTGCCGCCTGACACACGGTCTTTGTAAGTGCCGGCAGGACAGTAGCCGCCGCCGTTCTTCACATTGACGTTACCGCTACCCTTCATCACGATAACCGCACCACCATTCTGGCGGGTGACGGTGAAGGTGTTGCCGGCAGCCTCACACCAGTCGGGCTTCCCTACCATGACGTTGCGGAATTTATTTACCTCGGAGATATGCTTGGAGGTGAAGGCAGTGCTACCCTTTCCGAGCTTGATATTGTTAAATCCTGTGACGTTGGGGCGAGAGAGATAGAGGGCAGTCGCATCCCTACGGCAAGCATAGGCTGCGTAAGCACGGTCGATAGTAGACTGATCGACATTCTGGCTCCACTCATCGTTTGAATATGTGTCATGGCTTTCAGCCCAGTAGACCACCTTGTCGCCGAGACCGTGATTTACAGCCCAGGAGCCGCCGTGACCGCCGGGGATACCGCCATTCTGCCTTGCTGCATAGTTGCAATATTCGTTGTCGGTGACAGCCATATATTTTCCATACTCCTTAATGATAGAAGCGTCAGGACCGGGAGAGTCGAGAATCTCGCCGTAATGATACATTCCGGCTACGGATGTTACCTGTGCCCAGAACTGGCAACCCTCTGAGGGGAGACCGATATGTTTTGCGGCATCCCAGCGACAGCCGGAGACACCCATAGCTTTCAACTGCTCGACATAAGCCTTACCGCGTGCGGCCACTTCGGCTAACTCGGAGTTGACATCGCCGTAGTCGCCGAGCTGACCGTGAGTGATGGAGTAACGGTTGCCGTAATTGATACCGCCTTCCCAACGTACACGACCGCTTGAATCCCACCATGTGTCATGATAGCCGGCAGTCTTGTCGACATGGTTGGCTACTACATCGACAATCACCTTAATGCCATATTCCTTCGCTTTAGCGCAGAGGCTCCTGAGGTCAGCCTCGGAAGTCCAGCTTGAAGATTTGAATGCAAGGTCGTAGGGACGATAGAGGTCGTGCCAGGCATAACCCACTTTTGCATCAGGGCGCTGACAGGGTGACAACTGAACGCTACCGAATCCGGCAGCGGCAATCTGGGGCAATGCAGCCTCAACATCCTTGGCAGGCCAGTTGAAGCAATGCAGGATATTTCCTTCCTGAATACCGGCGGGGATACCGTAGTCGGCGCCCCATGCGGACAAGGAAAGGGAACCCAGTAGAAGAGAGTAAAGTAATTTCTTCTGCATGATTAAATTATAAAGATTAGTTTTATTGAGTCTTAGGTATTCTCGTGTTTTTTATAATTTTCGGACGGCTGCCGATGCGATATAGCCGGCAGCCCGAATGTCAGGCTTGCGAAAAGGGCGTATATACACCGCTACAAAGATAATACAATTATTTGAAATATAAAATATGTTCTAAAACATATTTTTTGACAGGAGAACTGTTTTTTTTTGACAGGAGGACAGGAGAACAGGATTTTACAGGAGAGATATATTAAGGGAGCTGAGGGCGACCGGGGGCGGGAGCCTATACCCCTCCCTAGTCGCCGCCTTTGAAATAAAATCCTGTCCTACTGTCCTACTGTCTTAAATAGATCTACTGCCCTACTGTCCTAAAATTCCTCCTGTTCTCCTGTCTTAAATAGATCTACTGCCCTACTGTCCTCCTGTCTTAAAATTCCTCCTGTCCTCCTGCCTATAAAGGATGGAAATATCCGTAGACGATGTTGGCTTTGGATTTACCAATGGCTCCGGCGATATCTTCAAGCGCTGCCTCCTTTACGCGCTTGAGGGATTTGAAGGTCTTCATGAGTGTGGCACTTGTGGCGGGACCGATGCCGGGAATACGGTCGAGCTCGGAGACTACCTGCCCTTTGGAACGACGGTTGCGATGATGCGTGATACCGAAACGGTGGGCTTCATCGCGTAATGCCTGGACCACGCGGAGACTCGGCGATTTCTTATCTATATATAAAGGAAGGGAGTCGCCGGGAAAGTAAATCTCTTCAAGTCGCTTGGCAATACCCACGAGCGCCACCTCTCCCCTGATCCCCATCTCGTCGAAGGCTTCCACGGCGGCTGAGAGCTGTCCCTTACCACCGTCTACCACCACCAACTGCGGGAGCGGCTCCCCTTCCGCCATCATCCGCGTGTAGCGGCGATGAAGGATCTCCTTCATAGAGGCGAAGTCGTTGGCGCCCACGACGGTCTTGATATTGAAGTGGCGATAGTCTCGCTTGGATGGTTTGCCGTTGCGGAAGACTACGCAGGAGGCGACGGGATTCGTGCCCTGGATATTCGAGTTATCGAAACATTCTATATGGCGCGGCTCGACATTGAGTCGGAAGTCGGATTTCATCTGCGCCATCAGTTTTTCGACGGAGCGCTCCGGATTCAGTTTTTCGGCGGCTTTCTCGAGGTCTTTCATATATTGCTGGGCGTTCTTCATACCCACGTCGAGCACCTTTCTTTTATTCCCTTTTTTGGGGATAACAAACGAAACACCCTCAAACTCCACATCCGGAAGGAAGGGAACGATCACCTCCCGGAAGTCGCGGTCGAATCTTGACTGCACTTCGGAGATAGCCATTGAGAGAATCTCCTCCTGCGTGATCTCATTCTTATGACGGCGGTATTCGAGATTGACGCTCTGGATTACGGCTCCCTTATGCAGATGCATGAAGTTTACCACTGCCCTATCCTCATTCTCTATATATGCGAACATATCGACATCCTCCTCCTTGGCTTCGCCGATGACGCTCTTCGCGTTGTAATTTCTGACAGCCTCATATTTCTCCTTGACAGCCTGCGCCTCTTCAAATTTCCAATTCTCAGCTAACAGCTGCATCTCCTCCTGCAGGTTATTCTCAAGCTCGAGAGTCTCTCCGTTGAGGATCTGCTTGACGCGCGAGATATACTTGCCGTAGTCTTCGGGATTGATGAGACCGCGACAGGGGCCCGCACACTTGCCGATATGATAGTCGAGACAGAGGGAGTATTTCCCGCGTGCTATGCTTTTCTCATCAAGAGCGTGGCGGCAAGAACGGAGTGGGTAGGTCTCGCGTATGAGGTCGAGTACCACCTTTGCCGAATGTTGATTGCTATATGGTCCGAAATAGCGGGCGTTAAGTCCTTTCTCGCGGGTCATGAAGACGCGGGGGTATAACTCCTTGGTGACGACAATCCAGGGATATGATTTGTCATCCTTCAGGAGAACGTTATATCTGGGCTGATACTCCTTGATCATCGCGTTTTCGAGATGGAGGGCATCCTCTTCGGTAGCGACAACGATAAAGCGCATATCCACGATATTGCGTACAAGGAGGTTGGTGCGCGTGATGTCGTGGTGGCGGTTGAAATAAGAGGAGACACGGCGTTTGAGTCTCTTCGCCTTGCCTACATATATCACTGTCCCGTGTTTGTCGAGATACATATAGACGCCGGGGGAGTCCGGGAGGTTAAGGATTTTCTCGCGGAGCTTCGGACCCGGACGGTTATTGAAGAGGTCATCCTGTGAACGTTCGGGTTGTATTTCAAGGTTGAATCCCCCTGTTTCGTTGATATCTCTGCCGACAGAAGCAAGGAGATCGGAGATATTCTGCTGGTCTTTCATAATATAATAGTAACGAGGGAGAAGGGAATAAAATTGCAAACAAGGACTGACCGCTCCGCGGCCAAGTAGAATCACCAAATGAAAACCCCCCGGCTGCGGCGTTCCGCCTTACCGGGGGCTAAACAAAGACTGACCGCTCCGCGGCCATCTCTTACTCGAATTTGAGGAGTGAGGTCACCTCACATTCGGCAGGCAGGAGGGCGCGCCCTCCGAGCCCTTCCAGCTCGACAATGAAGTTGATGTAGATTTTCTTCGGATTCATCGACTTCACTAATTCGTAACAGGCGAGCATCGTGCCGCCAGTGGCGAGAAGATCATCATGGAGCACAACGACATCGTCGCTCGTAATCGCGTCGCTATGCATCTCTATCGTATCTACACCATATTCTTTCGCGTATGCTTTCTTGATTGTCACCGCAGGTAATTTACCGGGCTTGCGGGCAGGGACAAATCCGCAACCTAATTCGTAGGCGAGGATCGACCCACCGATAAAACCGCGTGATTCGATACCCACTACTTTTGTCACGCCCTTCCCACGATAAAGATCGGCAAGCATCGTGCCCATATCATGGAGCGCCTCGCCATCTTTGATGAGAGTGGTCAGATCGCGGAACATTATCCCCTTCGAAGGGAAATCCGGAACGCAGCGGATCAGCTCCTTTAATTCTTCTACTTTCATTTCTTGAAGTTTTAATTATGTTTAAGTTTTGTTTTGTAAGATTCTAATTTCTGAGGAGTTAGAGAAGTTTTGTTCCACGTGGAACAAAATCGGGAGTTAAATTTTTTCGGGCATCGAGCCCTCAAAAATTTGCGGAAGCCCGGAGGCTTCCGCGCTCCGCCAATCTCCTCTATACAAGCAATCCTTCCTCTCTATTATAGTAGACTGAGACGCTCCCTCATCTTCCCAACAGGAGAAGAAGAACATTAATATCTGCCGGAGACACTCCGGGTATACGCGATGCCTGGCCTATCGTCGCAGGACGGATACGTGTCAACTTCTGACGCGCCTCAGTAGATAGAGCCTGTATGGAATCAAAATCATAACCCGAAGGAATACGGACATATTCAAGGCGCATCTGCTTCTCCGCCAATTCCCGCTCCCGGGATATATATCCTTCATATTTTATCAATATCTCCGCCGCCTCTACAATCTCCTTACGCCTGCCCTCCTCTATCGCTTCAATCTTCTTCGCTAATTTCGGAAGGAGAAGCGCAAGATTCTCAAGGCTAAGTTGCGGACGCTTCACAAGCTCAATCAATCGCATGGAGGCGGATAAGGGGGTCGTACCCATCTCCTCAAGCGACTCATTTATCTCAGGCGTCGCCTTCACGAGATAACTCTTGGCAAACTCTATAAGGGCGTCCCGCTGCTCACGCTTGCTTATCATCGCCTCATAACGATCGGAATCGGCAAGCCCGATCTCATATCCTATAGGAGTGAGACGCATATCGGCATCATCCTGACGCAAGAGGATACGATATTCGGCGCGAGAGGTAAACATACGGTATGGCTCATCTACCCCCTTTGTAACGAGGTCATCTATCAGCACACCGATATATGCCTGGTCACGATGAAGTATCAGCGGCAATTCTCCCTTGGAACGGAGCGCGGCGTTGATACCAGCCATCAATCCCTGCGCCGCCGCTTCCTCATAACCGGTGGTACCGTTGACCTGTCCGGCAAAATAGAGGCCCGAAACAAGCTTGGTCTGGAGATCATGAGTAAGCTGCGTGGGGATGAAATAATCATACTCGATCGCATAACCGGGACGATAGAACTGCACATCGCGCAATGCCGGAATCTGCGAGAGCGCATCTACCTGAACACGCCACGGAAGAGAGGATGAAAAACCGTTGATGTAATATTCCTCGGTAGTCTCCCCTTCCGGTTCGAGAAAGAGCTGATGCGACTCCTTATCGGAGAAAGTCACAATCTTTGTCTCGATAGAGGGACAATAACGAGGTCCGATACTTTGTATCTGACCATTATAAAGCGGTGAGTCGGCGAGATTATCGCTGAGTATCTTATGCACTTCAGGAGAAGTGTGGACAATCCAGCAGGGACGCTGGCGGAGCGGACGATGCACGGACGGGAGATAAGAGAACTTATACTCCGGAGTGTCATCACCATCCTGACGCTGCGCGAGGGAGAAATCTATCGTGCGTCCGTCGATACGGGCGGGAGTACCTGTTTTCATACGTCCCACCTCAAAACCAATCTGCCGCAACTGGTCGGAGAGCCCTTTGGATGAATCCTCGGCGATACGACCGCCCTCTATCTGAGTGCGTCCGAAATGCATCAGACCGTTGAGGAAAGTTCCGGCAGTAAGTATAACCTGCTTTGCCTTGAATTCAAAACCGAGAGCAGTGATGACACCCTCCACCTGATACGGCGCACTCCCCTGCTCCGGCGCTTGCTCCGACGGCTCGGCAAGCACTCCCTCCGTAAGAGTCGGCTTCTCGTCATCAATAATAAGCGATGCCACCGTATCCTGAAAGATATGCAGATTCGGAGTAGAGTCGAGTATCTCACGCCATTTATCTATATATTTAGCCCTGTCAGACTGGACGCGCGGCGACCAGACGGCAGGACCTTTGGATCTATTGAGCATACGGAACTGTATGGCAGTTGTATCAGCCACAATACCCATCTGACCGCCGAGAGCGTCAATCTCGCGGACAATCTGTCCCTTGGCGATGCCGCCGACAGCAGGATTGCAGGACATCTGCGCGATACGGTTCATATCTTTTGTGATCAGGAGTGTGGACGCTCCGAGCTTTGCAGCGGCGACAGCAGCCTCACAGCCGGCATGCCCGGCACCGATCACTATAACGTCGTAATTGAATTTCATAATTAAAAGTTCTTTTATTGGCGGACGCACCGGAGGCACGTCCCTACATCACTTTACTTCGGACGCACCGGGGTGCGTCCCTACAAAGCGCATTATATCACTTTTCTTCGGACGCACCGGGGGTACGTCCCTACAAAGATGATCAATACGTCCCTACAAAGATGGTAGATCAGAGTAAGGATAGAGCCTTATTCTCATTCGCCTCCATTATCTCACGTTCACCGGGACCTTTATCGTTGATACCGCAGAGATGGAGCACGCCGTGGATGATGACGCGCAGCAATTCCTGGCGATAGGTCACGCCCAAACCTTCGGCATTGGTGCGGACGGTATCAAGAGAGATAATCATATCTCCTCCGATGCGACCGCGACGGGTATAATCAAATGTGATGATATCTGTGTAGTAGTCGTGACCCAAGAATTTATTGTTAGCCTCAAGGATGTAGGGATCGTCACAGAAACAGTAAGTGAGATTTCCTACCGAGAAGCCGTGACTCTGAGCCACCTCCCCTATCCATCGCTCTATCGCCGGATAGTCAAGATCCGGAAGAGCGACATTCTCTGTAAAAAATTCAATCATGTAGGATATTGCCTTTTTACTATTAAATTATTGGATAATACAAAAATAGTAAAAAAAACGGAAGCGAGAAATTCTAAACGGAGAAAAAACAGCGCCCTGTAGACAAAGGTGATAATTTGCTTATAGATAAGCTGATAAAAGGAATTTAGAGGGAAATTAGAGGGGTGAGAATCGGATAAATAAAAAAATGCGGCTAATTAGCCGCATTTTTTATTATATCAATCTGCTTTGCTTCGGCGCACCAGCGCCTCACACCTGAACGGAAACCACTCCTAATGAAAAAGCTCGCTTAAGCTTCAGAGGAATCGCTCTAAGGCTGAGGCTATCTTCAGAAGAATCACTCTAAGGCTGAAACTATCTTCGGAGGAATCACTCTAAGGCTGAGGCTATCTTCGGAGGAATCGCTCTAAGGCTGAAGCTATCTTCAGAAGAATCGCCCTAAGGCTGAAGCTATCTTCAGAAGAATCGCCCTAAGGCTGAAGCTATCTTCAGAAGAATCGCTCTAAGGCTGAAGCTATCTTCGGAGGAATCGCTCCGCTCCCGGAGATATGATCTTACTTATACTCGTCCCAGGACTTGATCTTGATATCATCGATGGGGAGCTCGCAGAACGCCTTGATGAAGGCGGAGGCAAGACGTGAATTGGTCAACAACGGAATGTTGAGGTCTACCGCCGCACGACGTATCTTATAGCCGTTTGAGATTTCAGTGGCGGTAAGATTCTTCGGAATATTGACCACCATATCTATCTCCTTGTTATGAAGCATTTCAAGCGCCTGTGGATGACGATTATCGGAAGGCATGTAGACGGTTATCGCCGGTATGCCGTTCTCGGACAGGAAGCGCTGTGTGCCCTCTGTAGCATAAAGCGTATATCCCTTCTTATGGAGCATACGGGCAGCCTCGAGAAGAGCCACCTTCTGGTGAGCGTTACCGGAAGAAAGGAGAATACCGCGGCGGGGTACCCTGTACCCTACCGAAAGCATCGCCTTGAGGATTGCCTCGGCAGTGTCGTCGCCGATACATCCCACCTCACCTGTGGATGCCATGTCAACACCGAGCACAGGGTCGGCACCCTGCAGACGGGAGAAGGAGAACTGTGACGCCTTGATGCCCACATAGTCGAGATCGAATGCCGATTTCGCCGGCTTGTCGACGGGGAGACCGAGCATGACGCGAGTGGCGGCATTGATGAAATTCTGCTTCGATACCTTTGACACGAAGGGGAAAGAACGAGAAGCGCGAAGGTTACACTCTATCACCTTTATATCATTATCCTTCGCGAGGAACTGGATATTGAAGGGTCCGGAGATATGGAGCGCCTTGGCAATCTTGCCCGAAATCTTCTTGATGCGGCGCATGGTCTCCACGTAGAGCTTCTGAGGCGGGAACTGGATAGTGGCATCGCCGGAATGGACACCCGCAAACTCGATATGCTCGGAAATGGCATAGAGCTTGATCTCGCCATCCTGAGCCACGGCATCCATCTCTATCTCCTTCGCCTGCTGAATAAACTCCGAGACCACGACAGGATGTTTCTTGGAGACGTTAGCCGCCAGACGAAGGAAGCGTGTGAGCTCATCCTCATTGGAGCAGACATTCATGGCAGCTCCGGAAAGCACGTAGGAGGGGCGCACGAGGACAGGGAAGCCTACCTCCGCCACAAACTCATCGATATCCTCCATAGAGGTCAGCTCGCGCCAGCGGGGCTGGTCGATACCCAGTTCATCACAGAGAGAGGAGAATTTATTACGATCCTCAGCGCGGTCGATATCCACCGCCTGAGTGCCGAGGATATTCACGCCGTTGGAGTCGAGACGCACGGCAAGGTTATTCGGAATCTGTCCGCCGGTAGATACAATCACACCGTGAGGAGCCTCGAGCTCGAGAATATCCATCACGCGCTCGAAAGTGAGCTCATCGAAATAGAGACGGTCGCACATGTCATAGTCGGTGGAGACAGTCTCGGGGTTATAATTGATCATAACGGGGCGGTAGCCATTCTCGGCGCAGGTCATCAGCGCATTGACGCCACACCAGTCGAACTCCACAGAGGAGCCGATACGGTAGGCACCCGAACCGAGCACCACGACAGAGCGGTGATCGCCCGTATAGTCCACATCATTCTGCGTGCCGTTATATGTCAGATAGAGGTAATTGGTCTGTGCGGGGTATTCGGCGGCGAGAGTATCAATCTGCTTCACCACCGGACGGATGCCGCGGCTCAGACGGTTGGCACGGATAAGGTCCGTGAGCTGTTCGGTCTCATCCTTCATGCGGTCGCCATATAGGGCGCGTCCTATCTGGAAGTCGGAGAAGCCCTGTCCCTTAGCCTGACGCATCAGATCATCCGACAGCTCCTTGACATTGCCGAAAGCCTCGAGCTCGCGGGATGTGTCATGAATAAGCTGGAGCTTCTGAAGGAACCATTTGTCAATCTTGGTCAGCTCATGAATACGGTCGACGGTATAGCCCTTTCGGAAAGCCTGCTCGATAACGAAGATACGCTTATCGGTCGGCTCCTTGAGCGCCTTGTCGATATCCGGAATCTCGGGCAGCTTATTCTCCACGAAACCGTGCATACCCTGACCTATCATACGCAGACCCTTCTGAATCACCTCCTCAAAAGTACGACCGATAGCCATCACCTCACCCACAGACTTCATGGAGGAGCCGATCTCGCGGCGCACACCGCGGAATTTACCGAGGTCCCAACGCGGGATCTTACATACTATATAGTCGAGAGCAGGCTCAAAGAAAGCGGAAGTAGACTTGGTCACATTATTCTTAAGGTCGAAGAGACCATAACCGAGACCCAACTTGGCAGCCACGAAAGCGAGCGGATAGCCGGTAGCTTTGGAAGCCAGAGCCGACGAGCGGGAGAGACGAGCATTGACCTCAATCACGCGGTAATCCATAGATTTGGGGTCGAAGGCATACTGCACGTTACACTCGCCGACGATGCCGATATGACGGATAATCTTGATGGCGAGCTTGCGGAGCATATGATAATCCTCGTTAGAAAGGGTCTGGGAAGGAGCCACCACGATACTCTCGCCCGTATGGATACCGAGCGGGTCGAAATTTTCCATATTGCAGACCGTGATACAATTATCGAAACGGTCGCGCACCACCTCATATTCCACCTCTTTCCAACCCTTGAGGGATTTCTCCACCAGCACCTGGGGAGAGAAAGAGAGCGCCTGCTCCACGAGAGCTATCAGCTCCTCGCGGTTGTCGCAGAATCCTGAGCCGAGACCGCCCAGAGCGTACGCCGCGCGAACGATGACGGGATAGCCGAGACGGTCGGCGGCAAGCACGGCATCCTCCACAGAGGAGACAGCCTCGCTCTTGATAGTCTTGACATCGATCTCGTCGAGCTTCTTCACGAAGAGCTCACGGTCTTCAGTGTCCATGATGGCGCGCACGGGAGTGCCGAGCACCTGCACATCATATTTCTCGAGGATACCCTTCTCATAAAGCTGCACGCCGCAGTTGAGGGCAGTCTGACCGCCGAAAGCGAGGAAGATGCCGTCGGGCTTCTCCTTCTTTATCACCTTCTCCACGAAATAGGGAGTGATAGGAAGGAAATAGATCTTATCCGCAAATCCTTCGGAGGTCTGGACAGTAGCGATATTAGGATTGATGAGGACAGTCTCGATATTCTCCTCCTTCATCGCCTTGAGCGCCTGGGAGCCGGAATAGTCAAACTCGCCCGCCTCGCCGATCTTGAGGGCACCCGAGCCCAGGAAGAGAACCTTCTTTATATCTTTTTTTTCTTTCATAACAAGCTAATAAATTCATCAAAAATGAACTCCGTATCCTTCGGACCGCTGGAAGCCTCGGGATGGAACTGAGCAGAGAAGAAGGGTTTTGATTTATGGCGTATACCCTCGTTGGTGCCGTCATTCATATTGATGAAATGAGGCTCCCAATCTTCGGGGATAGTGGAATTATCGACGGCGAAACCATGATTCTGGGAAGTGATGTAGCACTTCTCCGTGCCGGCGAGACGCACAGGCTGGTTATGGCTGCGATGCCCATACTTGAGCTTATATACCTTTGCGCCGGCAGCCTTGCTGAGGAGCTGATTTCCCATGCAGATGCCGCAGATAGGCCTGCCGATCTCGAACGCCTTGCGGATATTCTTCACGGTCTCCTCGGCAAACTCCGGAGAGCCGGGACCGTTGGAGATAAAGAGACCGTCGTAAGGAATCTGAGTGAAGTCATAATCCCAGGGCACGAGAGTGACACGCACGCCGCGGCGGGTGAGACAGCGGATGATATTATACTTTGTGCCGCAATCCACGAGCACGACACGCTTCTCCCCCTCGCCGAATTCGCGCACCTCCTTGGTAGAGACGCGGTCGATAAGGTTCTCCTTATTCGGATCGCGGAATTCGATATCCTCCCCATCCTCGAAAGTGATCTTGCCAAGCATAGAGCCCTTCTCGCGGAGGAGCTTGGTAAGGGCGCGGGTGTCGACGCCGTAGATACCCGGAATCTTCTCATCCTTGAGCCAGTCGGAAAGGGAACGTGTAGCCTGCCAGTGGGAAGGAGTCCAGCTGTAATCCTGACAGACGATAGCCTCGCAATGGATGCGGGAAGACTCGAAATAATCACTCACGTTAGCCTCCGTCTTCGGCTCGGCGGATGGCACGCCGTAATTGCCAAGGATAGGATAAGTGGTCACTAAGATCTGACCCTCATAAGAAGGGTCGGTGAGGCTCTCGGGATAGCCGGTCATGGCAGTGTTGAACACCACCTCCCCGGCACAGGGCTTTTCATAGCCGAAAGAACGACCTTCGAAGACCGTTCCATCCTCAAGTGTGAGGAAGGCTTTTCTTGTTTTCTGCATCTAAGTTCATTTTTAGAGTAGAAGATACCGGGAATTTATCTTCTCCCAATATCTTGCAAGCTTTCGGAATGCAAAGTTACTCAAAAAAATTCATCCTTTGCAAAAAAATAGTTATCTTTGCAAAAATCGCCTTAAAATAATGGAGGAAAATCATATAAAAGAGCTTCCGGGCTTGGCGGATGTGCACGTTCACTTCCGTGAGCCCGGTTTTTCATATAAGGAAACGATCCGCACCGGTTCGGAAGCGGCGTTGGCGGGAGGCTTTACTGCCGTATGCACCATGCCCAACCTCAAGCCCGCCCCCGACAGCATGGAACATCTGCAGGAGCAGCTGGATATCATCCGCCGTGATGCAGTGATAAAAGTCATCCCCTACGCCACCATCACCCGTCAGCGCTTAGGCACGGAATTGGTGGACTATCAGGCATTGGCGCCCTATGTGGCAGGCTTCTCCGACGACGGAAGCGGAGTGCAGGATGAGGAAGTGATGCGCGCTGCCATGAAAGGTATAGCCCCGACCGGGAAGATCCTGGCGGCGCATTGCGAAGTCAACGCCCTTCTGAAAAAGGGATATATCCATGACGGAGAATATGCGCGCCGACACGGTCACCGCGGCATCTGCTCCGAGAGCGAATGGCGCGAGATAGAGCGTAATATCCGTCTGGCGGCAGAGACAGGATGCCGTCTGCATATATGTCATATTTCCACGGCGGAAAGCGTGAAACTGATACGCGACGCACAGAGAGCCGGCATTCCCGTGACATGCGAGACCGCCCCCCACTATCTCGCCTTCTGCGACGAAGACCTTCAGGAGGAGGGAAGATTCAAGATGAATCCCCCTATCCGCTCGGCACGCGACCGTGATGCGCTGATAGAGGGAATAGTGGATGGCACTATCGAATGTATCGCCACCGACCATGCCCCCCACTCCGCCGAAGAGAAGGCGAAGGGGCTCGAGAAGAGCGCGATGGGAGTAGTGGGGCTGGAGACAGCGTTGGCGGCAGTCTACACATATATGGTGAAGCCCGGAATAATCTCCCTTGAGAAGATGACGGATATTATGAGCCGCAACCCGCGACGCATCTTCGGAATAGAGGGCGACCCGGGTAAAGTGACCGTGGATTTCTCACAGTCATACATGGTAGATCCCTCTACATTCAAGACAATGGGACGCTCCACTCCTTTCGAGGGAGTAGAACTATATGGAAAAATCCTCCGCACCGAAATTTAATGATGAATAAATATCGTAATATAGAGACAATATACACGGTGGTCAGCAATGAACAGCTGACTCATAAGACCTACCGTATGGTACTTACCGGCGACACCTCGGAGATAAGCCGCGCGGGACAATTCGTGAATCTCGCCATAGAGGGGAAATACCTCCGTCGCCCTATCTCAATCTGCGACTACAGCGAGGGAAGCCTCACGCTCCTTTATGATGTGGTGGGGAAAGGCACTAAAGAGATGTCGGAGATGACTCCCGGCACAGAGATAAACACCCTCACCGGACTCGGCAACGGCTTCAACGAGGATGAGGATATCAAGAATCCGGTGCTGTTGGGAGGAGGTATCGGTTGCGCGCCGATGCTCAATCTCGCCCGTAAGCTTCAGAAACGCGGTATAGAGCCGACAGTGATATTGGGTTTCAACACCAAAGATGATGTGGCGATGGAGGAAGACTTCCGCGCCATAGGCATAGAGCCGGTGATCTGCACAGTCGACGGCACATGCGGAGTGAAAGGATTCGTTACCGACGGAATACGCGAGAAAGGGCTGAAGCCGGATTATTTCTATGCCTGCGGACCGATGCCGATGCTCCGCGCCGTATGCAACGGTCTTGATTTCCCGGGCGAAGTGAGCCTTGAGTCAAGGATGGGCTGTGGCTTCGGAGCCTGCATGTGTTGCAGCATCGAGACCAAGGATGCAGCCAAAAGAATATGTAAAGATGGACCCGTCTTCAGAAAGGAGGAACTGATATGGAAATAAATGAACTCAGAGAGAGGGAGAAGAGCGGCGACTGGAGCGTGGAGCTCAGCGGCGTGCGCCTCGACAACCCTGTGATACCCGCCAGCGGATGCTTCGGTTTCGGCTATGGCATGGCGGAATTTTATGACATCGATATCCTCGGCTCCATATCCTTCAAGGGCACCACACTTCATCCCCGCTTCGGAAATCCCCTGCCGAGAGTGGCGGAATGTGAGGCGGGCATGATCAACTCCGTAGGGCTGCAGAATCCCGGGATACATAAGGTAATCTCCGAGGAGTTGCCCAGGATGCGCGAGGTATTCCATAAGCCTATCATAGCCAATATCAGTGGCTTCTCGATAGATGAATATGTGGAGTGTTGTCGTCTTATCGACCCCGAGGAGCAGGTGGAGATAATTGAACTCAATGTCAGCTGTCCGAACGTTCATGGCGGCGGCATGGCATTCGGCACACAATGCGAGAGCGTAGCTGAGGTTGTGAAAGAGGTGAAGAAGGTAGTGACAAAGCCTCTCTATATCAAGCTCTCCCCTAACGTGACCGATATAGTATCCATTGCCAAGGCAGCGGTAGATGCAGGAGCAGACGGACTCTGTCTGATCAATACCATGCTCGGTATGCGCATTGATCTCAAGACCGGCAAGCCCGTGATAGCCAATGTTATGGGAGGTTTTTCGGGACCTGCTATCTTCCCTGTGGCGTTGAGGATGGTATGGCAGGTAAGCCATGCTGTCGATGTGCCGATCATCGGATGCGGAGGTGTCTCCACAGCCGATGATGTCAAGGAGATGCTTCTTGCCGGAGCCACAGCCGTAGAAGTAGGAGCCGCCAATCTGCGCGACCCCTATGCCTGCAAGAGGATAATCGAGGATCTCCGGGCATTATGATGAAAATTGACATCCTGATAAAACATGATAAAACATGATTAATCATGATGGAAATTGACATCCTGATGCATCATGATGAAACATGCTGCATCATGATGAAAATAAAATCCCGATAAAACATGATGCCTCAAACTGCAACCTGATGAAACATAAAAACCAAGAATAATGAATGCAAAAGATGTAATTATAGCCTGCGACTTCTCGTCAAAAGAGGCAACCTTGGAATTTCTTGACAAATTCAAGGAAGAGAAACCCTTCGTAAAAATCGGCATGGAGCTTTACTATGCCGCCGGCAATGATATAGTAAGAGAAATCAAGCGCCGCGGACATAAGATCTTCCTTGATCTTAAGCTTCATGATATCCCCAACACAGTAAAGAAAGCGATGCGCGTTCTCTCCGACCTTGATGTGGATATGACCAACGTACACGCTTCCGGCACAATCGAGATGATGCGCGCCGCAATCGAAGGACTCACACGCCCCGACGGCAGCCGACCCTTGCTTATCGCCGTAACACAGCTCACCAGCACATCCGAGGAGGCAATGCGCAATCAGCTTCTCGTTGACGCCACTATCAATGACTGCATCGCCAAATATGCGCAGAATGCCAAAGAGGCAGGACTTGACGGCGTGGTATGCTCTCCCCTTGAGGCGGGATTAGTGAAAGAGGCTTGCGGCAATGACTTCATGACTGTAACCCCCGGTATCCGTTTCGCCGACTCAAGCAAGGATGATCAGGTCAGAATCACCACTCCCGAACGCGCACGCGAGATCGGCTCCGACTATATCGTAGTGGGACGCCCCATCACTGCGGCGGAAGACCCCGTGGCGGCATATAGAAAATGCGTCAAGGAATTTTTGAATAAGTGATTCTTGATAATCAAATCTTTAAGAATCAAGCATTAATTTTGAAAATATAAGAAAAAGATACGATAATGGAAAAAGAGGTAGCAAAAGCACTTCTCGAGATCGGCGCAGTATTTCTCCGTCCCGACGAACCGTTCACATGGGCAAGCGGTATCAAGAGCCCTATCTATTGCGACAACCGCCTTATTCTGAGCGCTCCCAAACAGCGTAAGATCGTAGAAGAGGCTATCGCCAAGACAGTGAAGGAACTTTATCCTGAGGCTGAGGCGCTTATGGGCACAAGCACCGCAGGTATCGCACACGCCGCAATCGCAGCCTGGATTCTTGACATGCCGATGGGATATGTGCGTGGAAGCGCCAAGGATCACGGCAGAAACAACCGCATAGAGGGTAAACTCGAGCCCGGAACAAAGGTAGTCGTGATTGAAGACCTTATCTCCACCGGCGGAAGCTGCATAGATGTAGTGGAAGCCCTTCGGGAAGCCGGAGCTGACGTGCTCGGTGTGGTAAGTATCTTCACTTACGGAATGCAGAAAGGTCTCGACCGTCTGGCAGCCGCAAATGTGGAGAACCATTCACTCTCCAATTTCGACACTCTCGTGGAAGTGGCAGCCGAAGAGGGCCGCATCAAGGAGAGCGACATCGAGAGATTGAAGAAATTCCGCAACAACCCCTCCGACGAGTCCTGGATAAACGGTTGATTTCTAATCCTAATAAATCATGCGACACATAATTGACCCGACCGACCTCAGCCGAGAGGAATTGGATGAGGTGATCAATTTGGCTCTCGACATCATAGACAACCGGGAGAAATATAACGATGCCTGCAAAGGTAAGAAACTCGCCACACTCTTTTATGAGCCCTCTACCCGCACCCGTCTGAGCTTTACGGCTGCCATGATGGAACTCGGAGGGAATGTGCTCGGCTTTACCGATGCCAAGAACACCTCCGCCTCAAAAGGAGAGACTGTGGCAGACACTACAAAAGTGATCAACTGCTTTGCCGACATCATCGCCATGCGACATTTTGAAGAGGGAGCGGCTTTGGTATCGGCTATCAATTCCAATATCCCCGTCATCAATGCCGGCGACGGCTCGCACAGCCATCCCACGCAGACTCTCACCGATCTCCTGACCATCAAGCGCGAAATCGGAAGATTTGACAATATCAAGATCGGATTCTGCGGCGACCTCCGCTTCGGACGCACTGTCCACTCCCTTATCAAAGCCCTCGCACGATACAGCGGAATAGAGGTAATCCTCATTGCGCCCGATGAGCTCCGGCTTCCTGACTACATGAAATATGAGGTATGCGAGAAATATGGCATCCCCTATCGTGAGGTCAGGACCATGGAGGAGGTGATGCCCGAGCTGGATGTGCTCTACATGACGAGAGTGCAGAAAGAGCGCTTCCTTGACGAGGATGAATTTGACCGCGTCAAAGATGCCTTTATCCTTACCCCCGAGAAGCTCAAGGATGCCAAACCGGAATTGCGAATCCTCCATCCCCTGCCACGTGTCAACGAGATCACGGTAGAGGTGGATGCAGATCCCCGCGCAGCCTATTTCCGTCAGGTAGAAAATGGTAAATTCGTGCGTATGGCACTCATCCTTAAGCTCCTGGAATGGGCGAAAGATAAAGACTCCAAACAACAGCTCATCCCCGAGGGGACGATAAAGAATGAGCACCGCTGCTCCAACCGCCGCTGCATCTCCAACATGGAGAATGTAGACCGTCTATTCCGTCCCGCTACCGATGACAGCGGTATCTACCGCTGCGTATATTGCGAGTCAAAGCCCGCAAAATAAACGAAAAAAATTTCGGCTGCATGAGAAACCCTGCAAATTTGCGTATTATCCAAAAAATATGTAAATTTGCAGAATATCAGCAGCAACATGACAGGCCATAATTCCAACACATCATCGAGCATCATGCTTCGTAAGCGAAAGCAGCCGAAGCAGATAATGGAATGTGCTGATACATAAAAGATTAATTTTGCGCGCGCCAGGCGAAAAGGGACTGACGCGCGCAAAATTTTTTATCATATACGCAAAACACTCCATCACGCCGGGGTCAAGACCGGGGATGGATCAAATAGGTAAAAAATGAAAGTAGGAATCGTGATGGGATCGGCAAGCGATCTCGGGGTAATGAAAGGCGCCGGAGAGACATTGGAGAAATTCGGCGTGGAGTATGAACAGAAGATATATAGCGCCCACCGCACGCCTCGTGAGCTTGAGGCATGGGTCACCTCTCTCCGTGAGCGTGGCTTCGGAGCCGTGATCGCGGCTGCCGGAGGCGCGGCGCATCTTGCAGGCGTAGTGGCGGCATTCACCACTCTCCCTGTCATCGGAGTGCCGGTAAAATCCCGCTCTCTCGAGGGTCTTGACTCATTGCTCTCAATGGTGCAGATGCCTTCCGGTATTCCCGTCGCCACTGTCGCCATCGACGGATCCAAAAACGCAGCCCTTCTCGCTATCGAGATGCTCGCCATTACCGACGCGGAGCTTAAAGCAAAACTTGATGACTTCCGCGCCGAGCAGGCCGCTAACGTACTTGCCAATAATAACTAATCAACATCAGATAAAATGGATAGCCGCATATTTGTGGAAAAACGCGCCCCTTACCGCATCGAAGCGGAGAGTCTGCGCAACGAATTGAATTCCAATCTCGGTCTTGACATCAAGGATCTACGTTTCCTTTGCGTCTATGACCTCTTCGGCTTCACTCCCGAACTTCTGGAGAAGAGCCGCTATAAAGTATTCGGCGAGCCTGCCACAGACAATGTGACCGACTCGGTCGACACCGAGGGACGCCCCTACCTCGCCGTAGAGTGCCTCCCCGGACAGTTTGACCAGCGCGCAGCCTCAGCACGCGAATGTGTCAACCTCCTCGAGCCCGACGCCGATGTGGAGATCAGCTCCGCCACTATGATGGTGTTTGACGATTCCGTCGGTCCGAAAGAGCTTGAGAAAATAGCAAAGTATACAATCAACGCCGTTGAGTCGCGCGAGAAGAACCTTGATCTGCTCAAGCGTCCGGAACGTGCCACAGCACGCCCCGTGGAGACTCTTGACGGCTTCAGAAATATCACCGCCGACAAAGCTGTCGCCTACTGCAAGGAGAAAGGGCTTGCCATGAATGGCGATGACCTTATGGAAGTTGTGAAATACTTCACCGAGGAGGGACGCGATCCTAATGAGACCGAACTCCGTATCCTCGACACTTACTGGAGCGACCATTGCCGCCACACCACTTTCACTACCGAGCTCACTGACATAGAGGTAGAAGATTCCCCCATGGCGGAGACTCTCAAGGAGAGCGTGGCGCAGTGGAAAGAGGTGCGCAAGGCTCTGGGACGCGAAGAGAAGAGCCTTTGCCTCATGGATCTCGCCACAATCGGCGCACGCTATCTCCGCAAAGAGGGTCTGCTTGACGATCTCGAGCAGAGCGAGGAGAATAACGCATGCTCCATCTATGTGGACGTGGACGTGGATGGCGAGACAGAGCGCTGGCTGCTGCAGTTTAAGAATGAGACCCACAACCATCCTACAGAAATCGAACCTTTCGGAGGAGCATCCACCTGTCTCGGAGGCGCAATCCGCGACCCGTTGAGCGGCAGAAGCTATGTGTATCAGGCTATGCGTGTCACTGGTGCCGGTGATATCTGGCTCCCTGTAAGCGAGACTATGGAGGGGAAACTCCCCCAGCGCGTCATCACGCTCCGCGCCGCAGCGGGATATTCAAGTTACGGCAACCAGATAGGTCTTGCCACAACTCATGTGCGCGAGATATATCATCCCGGATATGTTGCGAAACGTCTCGAAGTCGGCGCTGTCGTCGGGGCTGTGAAAGCAGATGACGTGCGTCGTGAACGTCCCGAAGCGGGAGATGTGATCCTGATGTTCGGAGGAAGGACAGGACGTGACGGTATCGGCGGCGCAACCGGTAGTTCCAAGGAGCATAACACAAGCTCACTCGAGGAATGTGGCAGCGAGGTGCAGAAAGGTAACGCTCCTGAAGAGCGTAAGATAGCACGCCTCTTCCGCCGTCCGGAAGTGACTCGTCTCATTAAGAAATCAAACGACTTCGGGGCAGGAGGTGTCAGCGTGGCAATCGGTGAGCTTACCGACGGTCTTGACATCTACCTTGACCGCGTCACTACAAAATACTCAGGTCTTAACGCTACCGAGCTCGCCATCTCAGAGAGTCAGGAGAGAATGTCGGTAGTAGTGGAGGCAAAGGATAAGGAGGAATTCGAGCGCTATTGCGCTGAGGAGAATCTCGAGATCCGCCATGTAGCCGATGTGACTGACAGCGGCAGAATGAGAATGTATTATAACGGCGAGGTTGTAGCCGATCTCCGCCGCGACTTCATTGACTCCGCCGGCGCCAAGCATTATGCCAAGGTGAAGATCGGAGCAATCGAGCCCAAGAACGCTTTCGAGCGCACTCCTGAGGGCGATAACCTCCGTGACCGTTTCCTCAATAACCTCGCCGACAATAACGTCACCTCACAGAAGGGTCTGATAGAGATGTTCGACTCCTCAATCGGAGCCTCAACAGTGCTGATGCCTTTCGGCGGCAAGACCCAGGGCACAGAGACTCAGGTCAGCGTACAGAAACTTCCTGTAGGCAACCGTCACACCAACACCGCCTCAATGATGGCTTACGGATTTAATCCCTATCTCAGCAGCTGGAGCCCCTATCACGGCTCACAGTATGCCGTGATCAGCGCTATCGCAAAAGCAGTGGCGGCAGGTGCGGAGTATCCCCGTATGCGCTTCTCTTATCAGGAATATTTCGAGCGCATGAACAGCGACCTGTCATGGGGCAAACCGCTTGCGGCTCTCTTGGGAACATTGAAGATGCAGCTTGATTTCGGTCTGGCTTCCATCGGCGGCAAGGACTCTATGAGCGGCACTTTCGATAAGATTTCCGTGCCTCCTACTTTGATAGCTTTCGGTGTGGCTCCCGTGGATGCGCGCAAGGTCATCTCCCCCGAATTCAAGCAGGCAGGCGATAATCTCTATCTTATCAAGCACACACCCAACGCCGACCTCACTCCCGACACCGAGGCGCTAAAGAATATCTTCACCGCCGTGACAGAGAATATCCATAACGGCAAGATTACGGCAGCCTACGCAATCGACTTCGGAGGTGTAGGCGAGGCAGTGGCGAAGATGAGCTTCGGCAACGAGATAGGTGCCGATATCAATATCGACGAGAAGGATCTTTACGCATCCGGCAACGGCTCGATCCTTGTGGAGAGCAGCGAGAAGCTTGATATCCCCGGCGCAGAACTAATCGGCAAAACCATCTCCGCTCCCGAATTAATCATCAACGGCGAGAAAATAAGCATCGAGGAGGCACGCAAAGCCAATACAGACCGATTCTCACAGGTATATCCCGACCGCAGCGGTGTGACAGGCGAGGCAGTCAACGCCACATCAGGCGCCAACACCGCAGTATGGCCCGGCGAACCGATAGATCATCCCCGCGTATATCTCCCCGTCTTCCCCGGCACAAACTGCGATTATGATATGTGGAAATCCTTTGAAAAGGAGGGTGCTGTAGTAAGCAGCAGCGTATTCCGCAATCTTACCGCAAAGGATATCGAAGACTCCGTAAAAGAGATGGCGGAGCATATCGACAACTGCGAGATTCTGGCATTCAGCGGCGGTTTCTCAGCCGGCGACGAGCCTGACGGCAGCGGTAAATTCATTGCCACAGTGATTATGAACGAGACAGTCAAGAGCGCAATCGAGCGTCTGATGGCGCGCGGCGGTCTGATTCTCGGTATCTGCAACGGTTTCCAGGCTCTTGTGAAGTCAGGACTCCTCCCCTATGGCAAGATCGGCGAGCTCTCGGCAGACTCTCCCACACTCTTCCATAATGATATCAACCGTCATATCTCCCAGATAGTCACCACGCGCGTGGCATCCGTGGCATCACCCTGGCTTGCCGGCTTCACGCTCGGTGAGCTTCACAGCGTGGCTGCATCTCACGGCGAAGGTAAATTCACTGCATCGCGCGAATTAGCTGACAAACTCGCGGCAAACGGTCAGATCGCATTCCAGTATGCCGATGCCGAGGGTAATGCCACAATGACCTCACCCGCCAACCCCAACGGCTCGACAGATGCAATCGAAGGTATCATCTCCCCGGACGGACGTATCCTCGGAAAGATGGCTCACTCTGAACGCTATCACGACGGACTGATGAAGAACATTCATGGCAACAAGAACCAGAATCTCTTCGCAAATGCAGTAAGATACTTTAAGAAAAAATAAAAGACGATATATGGCAAAAAGTTATGAAGCATCCGGCGTGAATCTCGAAGCCGGATATGAGGTGGTAAGCCGCATCAAGAAGCATGTGAAGAGCACAGAGCGCACAGGCAGCATGGGCAATATCGGCAGCTTCGGCGGAATGTTCGACCTTGGCAGCTTAGGATATAAGCATCCTATCCTCGTGAGCGGTACGGACGGTGTGGGCACAAAGCTCAAAATCGCTTTCGCACTCGAGAAACATGACACTATCGGTATCGATGCCGTGGCAATGTGTGTTAACGACGTCCTCGCACAGGGGGCAGAGCCGCTCCTCTTCCTTGACTATGTGGCTGTAGGTAAAAATCACCCCGAGGTGGTAGAAGCAATCGTTTCAGGTGTGGCTGAGGGTTGCCGTCAGGCAGGATGTGCCCTCGTCGGAGGCGAGACAGCGGAAATGCCCGGAATGTACACTGTCGGAGAGTATGATATCGCAGGCTTTACAGTCGGCGTGGTAGAGAAATCAAAGCTCATCGACGGCAGCAAGGTGGAGGCAGGCGACCTCCTTATCGGTATCGCCTCCTCAGGTGTTCACTCCAACGGATTCTCGCTTGTGCGCAAGGTTATCAGCGATGCAGAACTGGAGTATGACCAGAAATATCCCGAAACAGGAGAGCAGACACTCGGCGAGATGCTTCTCACTCCTACCAAGATTTATGTGAAACAGGTATTGGCAGTGCTCAAGGAGGTGGATGTCCACGGCGTGGCACATATCACCGGCGGCGGATTCGATGAGAATATCCCCCGTATCCTCAAGGAAGGTCAGGCTGTTGAAATAGAAGAGGGTAGCTGGGAGATTCTCCCCGTATTCCGTCTCCTGGAGAAATATGGCAAGATTCCTCACCGCGAGATGTTCAATATCTTCAACATGGGCATCGGAATGGTGCTCGCGGTTAAGCCCGAAGATGCTCCCCGCGTACTTGAGATTCTCACCGAGCAGGGAGAGAAAGCAAGCGTGATCGGCAAGATCATCGACTCTGAAAAGGGCGGCGTAATAATGAAATAATTAATCAAGACAGGGATCAATCTGATCAGGATAAATCAAGATAGAGCAAGATGAATCAAGATGCACCAAGATGAATCAAGATGCACCAAGATGAATCAAGATGCTGCAAGATAAATCAAGATGCATCAGGATAAATCAAGATGCTGCAAGATAAATCAAGATGCTCCAAGATAAATCAAGATGCTCCAAGATAAATCAAGATGCTGCAAGATAAATCAAGATGCATCAGGATAAATCAAGATGCACCAAGATAAATCAAGATGCTCCAAGATAAATCAAGATGCATCAGGATAAATCAAGATTGACCCCGACAAAAACAATCATAACAACAATGAGAGCTTTAATCAGCGTAAGCGACAAGCGAGGCATAGTAGAATTTGCCAAAGCGCTTAAGGAACTCGGGTGGGACATCATCGCCACCGGAGGGACAATGACCAAACTCCGCGAAGCCGGAATCGAGGTAATCAATATCAGCGACGTAACAGGTTTCCCCGAGATCTGTGACGGTCGTGTGAAGACTCTTCACCCGAAAGTACACGGGGGTCTTCTCGGACGCCGCGATCTCGCCGACCATATGGCACAGCTTGAGGCGAACGGCATCGAGACCATCGAGATGGTATGCGTAAACCTCTATCCCTTCGCAGAGACCATCGCCAAGAAGGATGTCACACTTGAAGATGCAGTGGAGAATATCGATATAGGCGGTCCCTCCATGCTCCGTTCAGCCGCAAAGAATTTCCGCGATGTGACTGTGGTATGCGATCCCGACGACTATGCGAAGGTGCTTGAGGAGCTTCGCGCCAACGGTCATACAGAGTATGAGACCCGCTTCAAGCTCTCTGCAAAAGCATATACCCATACCGCGGAGTATGACAGCATGATCGCCACCTACATGCGTAAGCAGGCAGGACTCAACGAGAAACTCTTCCTTGATTTCGATGCAGTGCAGAGCCTCCGCTACGGCGAGAATCCTCATCAGGAAGCGATGTTCTACCGCGCTCAGGAAGAGGTGCCTTTCTCAGTGGCTTTCGCAAAACAGCTCGGAGGTAAGGAACTCTCATACAATAATATTCAGGATGCCAATGCGGCTCTTCAGCTTGTCCGCGAATTTGACAAGCCTTTCTGCCTCGGTCTTAAGCACATGAACCCCTGCGGCGCGGCTATCGGCAAGGATATCAAAGAGGCTTGGGAGAAGACATACGAGGCTGACAAGGTATCCATCTACGGCGGTATCGTGGCAATGAACCGTCCTTTGGATGCAGAGACAGCTAAACTTCTCAAGCCTATCTTCCTTGAGATCGTGATGGCTCCCAAATTCGAGCCTGAGGCTCTTGAAGTGCTCGCAAGCAAGAAGAATCTCCGTCTTCTCGAGGTCAATATGGAGAAATCCGATAAGAAGCAGAAACAGTATGTCGGCGTGACAGGCGGTCTGCTCGTTCAGGATGCCGACCTTGAATGTAAGGAGATCACAGCCGATATGTGTGTGACTGAAGTGAAGCCCACAGAGGAGCAGCTTGTAGACCTCAACTTCGGCTGGAAGGTTGTAAAGCATGTTAAGTCTAACGCAATCGTAGTGGTTAAGAATGGCGCAACAGCAGGTGTAGGCGCAGGTCAGATGAACCGTGTAGGTTCAGCCCTCATCGCGCTCGAGGAGGCTAAGGCGGCAGGACTCACAGAGGGTCTGGTGCTTGCTTCCGACGGCTTCCTTCCCTTTGACGACACTGTTGAACTCGCTTCAAAATATGGCGTGACAGCAATCGTACAGCCCGGCGGCTCTATCCGCGATGAGGATGCTATCAAGAAAGCCAACGAGAAGGGTATCACAATGCTCTTCACAGGCATGCGTCATTTCAAACACTAATTCAAACGTATGAAGACACTTGTAATCGGAAGCGGCGGTAGAGAACACGCTATCGTGGAAGCTCTCAGCCGCAGCCCGCAGGTAGACAAAATATATTGCGCTCCCGGCAATGCCGGGATCGCTTCCCTTGCGGAATGTGTAGCCATCGGTGTGACAGATGCCGAGGCATTGGCGGATTTCGCGAAGAAAGAGGGTATCGACATGACTGTAGTGGGACCCGAAGCCGCGCTTGCCGCAGGCGTAGTGAATACCTTCAACGAGCGCGGACTTAAAATTTTCGGTCCGACACGAGAGGCAGCACGTATCGAAAGCTCCAAAGAATATGCCAAACAGGTGATGGACCGCTATGACGTCCCTACTGCCGGCTACAAAGCCTTTGATAATTATGAAGAGGCATTGGAATATGTCAAGGCAGGGAAGATACCCACAGTCATCAAGTATGACGGACTCGCTGCAGGGAAAGGCGTGGTGGTAGCCATGAGCCTTGAGGAGGCTGACGCGGCTCTCCGCGATATGCTCCTCGACTCCTCTTTCGGTAAAGGGAGGGTAGTGATCGAAGACTTCCTTGAAGGTCCGGAATTCAGCTTCATGTGCGTAGTGTCGGGCGACAAGGTCTATCCTCTTGAGCTTGCGCAGGATCACAAACGCGCCTATGACGGCGACAAAGGACCCAACACAGGAGGTATGGGTGCTTACTCCCCCGTTCCTTTCATCGGAGAAGATGTAAAGGAGCGCGCCCTGAAGGAGATAATGGAGCCTGTAGCCAAAGGATTGGTAAGTGAAGGCAACCCCTTCACCGGTATTCTCTACGGCGGTCTCATCCTTACCGCAGATGGTCCGAAAGTGATTGAGTTCAACGCCCGTTTCGGCGACCCCGAGACAGAGGTGGTGCTCCCGCGTCTCAAGAGCGATATCTATGCTCTCTTCGATGCAGCCTTGAAAGGTGAGGATTTCAATATCGAATGGGATGACGATGCCGTATTAGGCGTGGTATTGGCTTCAAAAGGCTATCCCGGCAGCTATGCCAAGGGAGCAGTGATCAAAGGGCTTGACAAAGCGGAAGGAAGCGTCTATCATATGGGCACGACGCTCAAGGATGGCGACATTCTGACAGCCGGAGGCCGCGTATTGATGGTCACCGGTAAAGGTAAGGATCTCGAGGCGGCACACGCTTCCGCAATGCGTTCGCTCAAGGAGATAGAATGTCCTACTCTTTTCCATCGCTCCGATATAGGTAAAGCCGCAATCAAGCTCTCCTGAAAAGGCTTCATCCAATAAAACAACAACAACAAGACTTACACAGAATCATGATAGAAAGATATGGACGCGACGTGATGCGCCGCGTATGGACAGAAGAGAATAAATTCAAGGCTTATCTCGAAGTGGAGATCCTTGCCGCAGAAGCATGGAGCAAACTCGGGGTCGTGCCTGAGGAGGATGTAAAGAAACTCCGTGAGAATGCAAAGTTTGACATCGCCCGCATCAAAGAGATCGAGCAGCAGACCCGCCATGACATCGTGGCTTTCACCCGCGCCGTAAGCGAATCTCTCGGCGAGGAGCGTAAATGGGTACACTATGGTCTTACCTCTACCGACGTTGTTGACACAGCAAACGGTTACTTATTCCTTCAGGCTAATAAAATTCTTCTCGAGGATATCGAGCGTTATATCGAAATTCTGCGTCAGCAGGCTATCAGATATAAATACACTCCCTGTATCGGCCGCACACACGGTATCCACGCCGATATCACAAGCTTCGGCTTGAAATGGGTGCTCTGGTATGAGGAGATGCGCCGCAACCTCAAGCGTTTCAAGGAGGCGGCACGTGGTGTAGAGGTAGGTAAGATTTCCGGCGCTGTCGGCAACTTCGCCAATATCCCTCCTTTCGTGCAGGATTACGTTTGCGAGAAACTCGGCATCGAGAGCTCAAATATCTCCACACAGGTGATACAGCGCGACCGCCACGCATACTATATGGCAACGCTCGCCCTCATCGGAGCTTCTCTCGAGCAGATGGCACTCGAGGTGCGCAACCTTCAGCGCACAGAGGTGCATGAGGTGGAAGAGGCATTCGGCAAAGGTCAGAAAGGCTCAAGCGCGATGCCCCACAAGCGCAACCCTATATCCTCCGAAAATATCTGCGGATGTGCGCGTGTGCTCCGCGGCTATATGGTGACATGCTACGATAACGTGGCTCTCTGGCACGAGCGCGATATCTCACACTCCGCTACCGAGCGTATCCTTATGCCCGATGCAACTATCCTTCTCGACTATATGCTCAACCGTATGGGCGGCATCCTCGAGAATCTTGTGGTATTCGAAGACCGCATGAAGAGCAATATCTATATGACGAACGGCGTTATTTTCGCACAGCGCGTCATGAACGCCCTCATCGGCAAAGGCTTCGCCCGTGAGAAAGCATATGATACTGTACAGCCTATCGCAATGAAAGCTATGGCTACCAACAGCAATTATCACGACCTCCTCAAAGAGGACCCTACCGTGATGGGTGCTCTCACCGAAGAAGAGCTTGACGGCTGCTTCACACTCGACTACTACATGAAGAATGTAGACTACATTTACAAACGTAATAATATCGAAGGCTGATGTCACAGAGATTAGTAGTGCTCGGCTCCCAATGGGGAGACGAGGGAAAAGGTAAGATCACCGATTATTTCGCTTGCAAGGCGGATATGGTGGTGAGATACCAGGGAGGTAACAACGCAGGTCATACCGTTGTATTCGACGGTCATAAATACTCCTTGCGTTCCATCCCCTCCGGCATTTTCAATCCTCATACCGTAAATGTCATGGCTAATGGTATGGTGGTGAATCCCGAAAGCGTCATCACAGAGTTGCAGAAGCTCCATGATCAGGGCATCACCGACTATCAGCTCTATATCTCCGATCGCGCGGCAATGGTAATGCCCTGGCATTCCCAGCTCGACGGCGCCTACGAGGCTCTTAAGGGAAATGCCCTTATCGGTACGACCAAGAACGGTATCGGTCCGGCTTACTGCGACAAGTATAGCCGCGACGGTCTCCGCATGGGCGACCTTCTCGAGCCTGAATACTTCGCCGAGCGCCTCAAAGGAGCACTTGCCGTGAAGAATCCTCAGCTCCGTATGCTCGGTCTGCCGGAATATGACTTCCAGGAGGTATATGACCGCTACATGGAGATTGCCAAGATACTCGGTCCGCGCATCTGCGACACATCTGACCTTATCAACAAGGCTCTCCTCACTGACGCCAAGATTCTCTTCGAAGGCGCTCAGGGCATGATGCTCTGTATCGACCACGGTACATATCCCTACGTCACCTCCTCCACCCCCTCCTCAGCCTCAGTGCCTGTAGGAGCCGGCATCTCTCCCAAATGGATAGATGAAGTGGTAGGAGTGGCTAAGGCTTACTGCACACGTGTAGGCGAGGGAGCATTCCCGACAGAGCTTTTTGACGAGCGTGCCCACCAGATCCGCGAGCGCGGTCATGAGTATGGGACAGTTACGGGTCGTCCCCGCCGCATCGGATGGTTTGATGCCGTTGTGGCACGCTATACAAGCCGTCTGGCTGGTATTGACAACTGGGCGCTCATGCTTTTCGATGTCCTTTCAGGACTTGACAAAGTATGTATCTGCACCGGCTACGAACTTGACGGCAAGGTAATCGACTATCCCCCCTCCACAGTCTCCAAGCTTGCACGCTGCAAGCCCGTGCTTATCGAGATGGAGGGATGGAAAGAGGATCTGACCGATATCAAGGATTTTGATTCTCTTCCCGAAGCCGCTAAGGCTTACGTGCGCAAGATCGAGGAGCTGACCGGCGTCAAAGTCGGTATCATCTCCGTAGGTCCCGACCGCAAACAGACAATCATCATAGACGAAAAATTAAAAAAATTCTGATACTGAGATGGCATTTATAGATGAAAAAATCGTGCTCGAAGGTGTCACCTTCGACGACGTTCTGCTCATTCCGGCATATTCGGAGGTGACTCCCAATATGGTCAATTTAGGCGGACGATTCTCTCGCAATATTCCCCTCAACATCCCCTTCGTTTCCGCGGCTATGGATACCGTGACAGAAGCGGCTCTGGCTATCGCGATCGCACGTGAGGGAGGTATCGGCGTAATCCATAAGAATATGTCGATTGCCGATCAGGCGGCTCAGGTCAGAAAAGTAAAACGTGCCGAGAGCGGTATGATTTACGACCCCGTCACTATCTCCAAAGATCAGACCGTGGGAGAGGCTTTGCAGTATATGCACGACAACCGTATCGGCGGCATACCCGTAGTGGACGAGGATAAGAAACTCATCGGTATCGTCACCAACCGCGACCTTCGCTTCCAGAAAGATATGGATCTCAAGATCGAGAATGTGATGACTACCGAGAATCTCGTCACTACCAGCCGGACAGATCTCGCCTCAGCAGCCGATATCCTTCTGAAGAATAAGATTGAGAAGCTCCCTGTAGTAGATGCGGAGGGTCACCTCCTCGGTCTTATCACTTACCGCGATATCACCAAGCTGCAGGATTATCCCAACGCATGCAAGGATGCCAAAGGTCGTCTTCGCGTGGCAGCCGGCGTTGGCGTGACCAGCGATACTCTCGACCGTGTAAAAGCACTCGTGGAGGCGGATGTCGATGCAGTTGTGGTAGACACGGCTCATGGTCATTCGGCAAATGTGGCTAACACTCTCAAGAAAATCAAGGAGGCTTATCCCGATCTTGACGTAGTGGTAGGAAATATCGCTACAGGCGAGGCGGCGCAGCATCTCATCGATGCAGGCGCTGACGGCGTTAAAGTAGGTATCGGTCCCGGTTCTATCTGTACCACCCGAATCGTGGCAGGCGTAGGCGTGCCTCAGCTCTCAGCAATCTTTGAAGTGGCGAAAGTAGCTCACAAATATGGTGTGCCCGTGATAGCCGATGGCGGTCTCCGCTATTCAGGCGATGTTGTCAAGGCTTTGGCAGCCGGTGGCGACTGCGTCATGATGGGCTCGATGTTTGCAGGCGTAGAGGAGTCTCCGGGCGAGACTATCATCTACAACGGACGTAAATTCAAGGCTTACCGCGGCATGGGATCTGTCGAGGCTATGGAAGCCGGCTCAAAAGACCGATATTTCCAGAGCGAGAAGGTGGATTCAAGCAAGTTCGTACCCGAAGGAATCGTGGCACGTGTCCCCTATAAAGGCACACTCAGCGAAACTATCTACCAGCTCACCGGCGGTCTGCGTTCCGGTATGGGTTATTGCGGAGCCAAGGATATCGACGCTCTTCACAATGCCAAATTTACCAAGATTACCTCTGCCGGCGTGACAGAAAACCATCCTCATGATGTGACAATCACCAAAGAGGCTCCAAATTATTCACGCAGAGAAGCGTAAACATATATGGAAAAGATATTAATATTAGATTTCGGATCCCAGTATACGCAGCTGATAGCGCGTCGCGTGCGTGAGCTGAATGTATATTGCGAGATTCATCCTTTCAATAAGATTCCGGAGATTGACGCCGACACAAAAGGTGTCATTCTCTCGGGCTCGCCTTCGTCAGTACGCGATGCGGACGCTCCCGTGCCTGATCTGAGCAATATCAAGGGAAAACTCCCCTTGCTCGGTGTGTGCTACGGCGCACAGTACCTCGCATACGCTTACGGCGGTCATGTAGAGGGCGCTCCCTCACGCGAATATGGCCGCGCGATGCTCACAGTCATTTACCCGGAGGACGCTCTCATGAAGGGTCTCCCCTCTCCCACACAGGTATGGATGAGCCATGGCGACACAATCACTAACGTACCCGCTAACTATAAAGTGATCGGCTCAACGGAGAATGTCAAGTATGCCGCCTATCATATCGAGGGAGAGCAGACCTGGGGCATACAGTTCCACCCCGAGGTGTATCATTCCACCGACGGCAAGCAACTTCTCGCCAACTATGTGCTCGGCATCTGCGGATGTTCCGGCACATGGAGTCCCGCCTCTTTCATCGAGACCACAGTCGAGGAGCTCCGCAATAAGATCGGCGATGAGCGTGTGATATTGGGGCTTTCCGGCGGTGTGGATTCATCCGTAGCGGCAATGCTTCTGCATAAAGCCATCGGCGACCGTCTGACATGTATCTTCGTTAATAACGGTCTGCTTCGTAAAAACGAGTTTGACGACGTGTTGGACTCTTACAAGCACATGGGTCTCAATGTTATCGGCGTAGATGCCTCAGAGCGCTTCTACAACGATTTGAAAGGCATTACGGATCCTGAGCAGAAGCGTAAGATCATCGGTCGTGACTTCGTGGAGGTATTCAATGCGGAAGCGAAGAAAATCGAGAATGCCAAATGGCTCGCACAGGGCACGATTTATCCCGATGTAATCGAGAGTTGCTCTGTAAAGGGCCCCTCTGCCACAATCAAGAGTCATCATAATGTAGGCGGTCTCCCCAAGGAGATGAACCTTAAGATAGTAGAGCCGCTCCGCCTTCTCTTCAAGGATGAAGTGCGCCGTGTAGGAAAGGCGATGGATATGGATCAGCGACTCTTGGGACGTCATCCATTCCCCGGACCCGGACTTGGTATCCGTATCTTGGGCGAAGTTACGCCGGAGAAAGTACGCATACTTCAGGAGGCGGATGCCATCTTCATCAACGGACTGCGTGAAGCCGGTCTTTACGATCAGGTATGGCAGGCGGGGGCGGTATTGCTTCCCGTGCAGAGTGTGGGTGTGATGGGAGATGAGCGCACATATGAGAGCTGTCTGGCTCTCCGCGCAGTAATCTCCACAGACGGTATGACAGCCGACTGGGTACATCTCCCATACGAATTCCTTGCCAAGACAAGCAACGAGATAATCAACAAAGTGCGTGGCATCAACCGCGTAGTCTACGATATCTCATCCAAACCACCGGCAACTATAGAGTGGGAGTAAGCAAGCTTCCCGATATCAGATAGATAAAAATCGTCCATCCGGCAAAAGATAATTTATCTGCCGAATGGACGATTTTTTTATTTTATCATTTACTGACGAAATAATATCACTTTATTTTTTTGATGAGTGGCGTTTCTCCTCTTTTCTATCCTGAATGTAATAGTAGGTACCACTAACTATTGCAATAAGAGAAACCAAAATCAACATTATCATAGCTCCCATATGCTTAATTTTAAGAGTAATTAATATTTAAAACGCTCCCATTTCCGTTATATTTTGTATATGAAGCGACCTAAGATAATTATTGATAGACATATACCTTTCATGGAGGGACGCCCGGAAAAAGAGGCGGATGTGGAATATCTTGATCAGGAGGATATTACTCCCGAAAAAGTCAAGGAGGCGGATGCGATAGTGGTGCGCACACGCACGCTTTGTAATCAGGCGCTGCTTGACGGCTCAAAAGTAAAATTAGTGGTGACGGCAACTATTGGTACTGATCATATTGATCTCCCCTACTGTCAGGAGAAAGGAATAATTGTAAGAAACAGCCCCGGATGCAATGCCCCCGGTGTGGCTCAATATGTGTGGTCGTCGCTACTGCGCCAAGGATTCACACCCGGCAGAGATAAACTCGGTCTGGTAGGCTGCGGCAATGTCGGAAAGATAGTGGCAGATTGGGCACGCCTTCTTGGCTGCGAAGTCCTGGTATCCGATCCCCCTCTCGCCGACAAGGCGGCGGAAGAAAATAGCGATTGGCTCCCTCAGAATATGGAGAACGACAACATACGGGATGCCTCATTAGAGACGATTTTAAGAGAGTGTGATGCCATAACTCTCCATACCCCACTCACACGCGATGGTCTCCACCCCACATATCATCTAATCGGCGATAAGGAGATCGAGAAAATGAAACCCGGTGCTCTTCTTGTCAATGCCGCCCGCGGTCCGGTAGTAGACTCAAAGGCTCTAAAGAAAGCTTTGGCGGAAAAGAAAATAAGAGCAGTAATCGACACATGGGAGGATGAGCCGGACATAGACCCCTCACTCATGGAGCTTACCATCTACTCCACTCCTCATATAGCCGGATATTCCCGTCAGGGAAAGGAGAGAGCCACACGCATGGCGATTGAAGCTCTCAATGAATACTTCGGATTAAATATAGATACCTCGGGACTGACCGGCGCCTACCGCTCCCCCGAGAAGTTGAGCCGCGAGACCATTATCTCCTCCTACGATCCTGCGACAGATACAGAAAATCTCCGCGCCAATCCATCCTCATTTGAGAAATTGCGACATAATTATAATTACAGGGAGGAGGCATAAAAACTGATAATCCTCATACTCAGCTGATGCGTGAGTATGAGGATTATCAGTTTTTAGGATTATTACCGTGCATTAGCTCTTCCTTCATAGTAATTCACAAATGCATGGGAAACAAGACGATTTCCTCCGGGCGTGGGATAATCACCGGTAAAATACCAGTCACCCGGATGATTCGGGATAGCGCGGTGCATATTCTCAACCGTCTGATATACAATCTCAACCTCCGCCCTAACGCCCTTCGGAGTCAGGAGCTCGGCTATTTTGGCAGCTATCTCCTCATCAGTGAAGGGAGCATATATCTCTTTCACATAATTGACGCACTCCTCCTTGGGGAAATTCTCCTGTGCCTTACATTTACTGTATACAGACTCTATCACATCTTCCATCCCTCTCTCCTTAAGCAAGGCGATAGCAGCGCGGAATGCGATGAACTCCGCCATGCGGCTCATATCGATACCATAGCAATCGGGATAACGCACCTGCGGAGAGGAGGAGACTATAACAAGCTTACGGGGGGAAAGACGGTCGAGAATACGAAGGATTGACTCCCTCAGAGTCGTCCCTCTCACTATACTGTCATCAATCGCTACAAGATTGTCGCCGGGACGGATCGAGCCGTAAGTGATATCATAGACATGAGCCGCAAGGTCATTGCGCGTGTTTCCCTCAGCTATAAAGGTACGCAACTTTATATCCTTGATCGCCACCTTCTCCTTCCTCACTCTATGTGACAGTATATTGCGTATATTATCATCAGTCAATTCGCCGGCGGACGACAATTTCTTTATCGCCTCAATCTTCGCCTTTATAAGATGATCCTCTATCCCCTCCACGAGTCCATAGAAAGCCACCTCCGCAGTGTTGGGAATAAAGGAGATGACAGTGCGGTCGATATCATTATCCACCGCTTCCAGCACCTGAGGCACAAGGTTCTTACCCAACTGCTTACGCTCCACATAGATATCCTCATCCGATCCGCGGGAGAAATAGATACGCTCGAAGGAACAGCGTTTATTCTCACGTCCTTCAAGAATCTGCTCAATGCGTGAAGAGCCATCCCTATCCACTATTATAGCTTCTCCCGGCAAAAGCTCCCTCACATCCGAAGCCTGGAGATCAAACGCGGTCTGAATCACCGGACGCTCGCTCGCCACTACCACAATCTCCTCATCACGATAGTAAAAGGCGGGACGGATACCATTGGGGTCGCGCATCGCCCACATATCTCCGTTACCCACGATGCCGCATATCACGTAGCCACCGTCCCAAGTGGGGGCGCACCGATGCAGGATATTGGAGACGTTAAGATCGCGGGCTATAGCCGCCGAGAGGTCAAGAGCCTTTAGTCCGGCATCATGATGCTTCTGAAATAATCTCTCGTTCTCGCGGTCGAGGGCATGCCCCAGCTGCTCGAGAAGGAGGAACGTATCGGCATAAAGACGGGGATGCTGACCGACTGCCGTGATCTGCTCGAAAATCTCATCGACATTGGTCATATTGAAATTGCCGCAAAGGAGAAGATTACGCGCCGACCAGTTATTACGACGCATGAACGGATGCACATAGCTCATACCCGATCTTCCCGTGGTGCTGTAACGAAGATGACCCATATAAACCTCTCCAAGGAAAGGAAGCTCATCCGTAGAAGCACCGTTACGGCGTGCCTCATCTATCTGCCTGCCGATCGACCCGAATATACTCTGGATAGCATCCGAACCCTGTGCACGCTCGCGGAAGATATATTCATTACCCGGCAAAGCATCGAGCTTCACTGCTCCTACTCCGGCAGCCTCCTGCCCGCGGTTATGCTCCTTCTCCATCAGAAGATAGAGCTTATTAAGACCATACATCGCTGTGCCATACTTCTCCTCGTAATAAGAGAGAGGCTTGAGGAGGCGGATCATGGCGATTCCGCATTCATGCTTGATCAGTTCCATAAGTAATTGAAATCTGATACAAAGTTACGCCCCGGAAAATAATTATGCAAATATCATATTCAAAATATCTTCTCACAATCCCCTTTTAACACTTCCACTATACTAACCAACCGCTTGATAACGTTTATTTAAGTTGATGTTTTACATCTTTCTCTCTATATGAAACTGAATTTACATCTACGACAATTTCTTAGCTCAACAGCTTCTTATATCCTCTCTCCCGCGGGAGGGAAATCGGAGACTCTCAGCGAAGGGCGTCTCGACTTTATCGACGGCTTGCGCGGCATCACGATGCTGATGGTGGTCTACTGGCATATACTGGTCATGAGCCTTAACGTCACCACCTACACCGCCATGACCCTGCAACTTTTCCGTATGCCTCTGTTCTTCTTCGTGAGCGGCTTCTTCGCATGGTCTCTGCGCTACGATGCCTCCAAGCTGAAGAAACGTCTCTCCAACCGCTGGCATCGGCAGTTAGTCCCTACCGTCATTATCTTCGTTGCCTTCATTATCTTTGACCTGCTTTGGGCTGCCAATTTCAATAACATCGGCGAATGTTTAGGCAATCTCTTCCGTTCGCTCGGCAAAAACGCCCTAAGCGAATTTAAATCCGGCTATTGGTTTACATTTGTATTGGTTGAGATATTCTGCATCTTCGCCCCTCTGAATTATCTCCTTTCACGTTCCAACATCGGAAGGCGTACACAGGGATTGATATTCCTCGGAATCGCTCTCTCATGCACGCTTATAGAGGGGCTTTTCAGTGCTAATTATTCACCCGAATCAGCCGGATGGATAAAAAAAGCTACAGAGATTTTCAGCCTCACCCATCTCCTTAAATATCAGGTATTCTTCTATTTGGGAGCGGCGGCAAGAGCTTTTGACAAGGCGATATGGCAATGCCTGAGCCGTCGCATATCGATAATGGCAGTGATTGCCCTGACAATAGCGGTATATTATTTTACTCCCCGTTTCCATGTCCCCCTCCCCGCCTTCTACGGGGCGGCATGCACGGGTATCCTCTTCTCACTCACACTCTTCCTCGCCTTCCGTAATTTCTTCACCTCCAGCCGCGGGGCTGCCCAGCTATTGAAATTCATCGGCAAGAACACGCTCCCCATCTATCTCCTCCATTACTTCATCATCCGGATGATGAACGATATGGATCTCCCCTGGCTTATAAGCCTTATCAAGACCGGCGCATGGGTGGAGATTCCCCTCGTCCTGCTCCTTTCAATGGCAATTACCCTGACCGTGCTCGGAGTGGACAGACTTCTCAAAATCAAGCCCCGCATCCACCGTATTATCTTCTCCGTATAGTCAAGATTTAATCCCCCTGCCATGGGAGGACACAGAAGATAGAAAAGGCTGTTGATAAGTTTTTTCTAAAAATATGTTTAAAGGCTTGAATTGGTGAATATTGTTTTAGGAAAAATCACTAACTTTACAAAGAAGTTGTTTAAACTAATTTACGAATGTTAAAATTAGAAATATTCTTCATTCTTTTATCCCCCTTTGCGGATCTTTTTGGCTGCTTCCGCCCCTCTCATCGGTACCAACCAATAGGTTGCTACCTCTTCGAGTGGCGAAATCAGCTCAAAAATCTCTCGCAAATGTGAATAAAAAATAAGTTTAAACAACTTCAGAAGAAAAGATTAAGATGAGCGAAGAGACTTACCATATACCAGCACTATTTGAAGAATCCTTAGAAGGACTTGATATAAAACCCGGTGGAATTTACGTAGATGTGACCTTCGGAGGAGGGGGTCATTCCCGTGGTATTCTCGCCCGTCTGGGCGAGGAGGGAAAGCTTTATGGCTTTGACAGAGACATGGATGCCTTCCGGAATGTTCCCGACGATGAGAGATTCACATTCATCCATTCCAATTTCCGCTACCTCTCCAATTTCATGCGCTATCACGGTGAAGACTCCGTAGATGGTGTATTGGCGGATCTCGGCGTGTCATTCCATCATTTCGATTCTGCTGAACGTGGCTTCTCTTTTCGTAGTGACGCTCCTCTTGACATGCGCATGAACCGCCGCGGAGGACCCACCGCCGCCGATATACTTGCAGAATATGATGAGCAGCAGCTCTTCTCTCTATTTCGCACCTATACCGATCTCAAACGTCCCGGTAATATCGTAAAGGCTATCCTGAGCCGGCGCAGTCAGGGAGGTATCAACACCACTCTCGAGCTCGTGGAGGCTGTGAAAGGTGCTATCAACCCCCGACAGGAGAAGAAAGACCTCGCCCAGGTCTTTCAGGCGCTCCGCATTGAGGTTAACGGAGAGATGGATGCCCTCAAGGCTTTTCTTGAAGCCTCGGCAAAAATCCTGCGTCCCGGAGGACGACTGGCAGTAATCACATATCATTCCATTGAAGACAGAATCGTAAAGAATTTCATCAAGACAGGAAATGTGGAGGGAATAGAAGAGAAAGACTTCTTCGGAAAGGTCCATACCCCCTGGAAAGCAATCACACGCACCCCAATCGTTCCCTCCGAAGAGGAGATAGAGAGAAACCCGCGAAGCAGAAGCGCAAAACTCAGAATCGCCGAGAAACTTTAATTAGCCCCCCTATCATGGCAGGAAAGACACAGAAAGAGAAAAAGAAAAAAGGGAAAAATAAGAAAGGAGAGCCTCAGGGCACGGGCTGGATGAATGAGCTCCGCGCAGGCCGCTCCGTGAGTCTGGAGTTTTTTAAAGCCAACGCATGGCTCATGCTCCTCTTCGTAGTGGCGGTCATATCACTGATGGGTCTGCGCTATAAGACCAAGATGAAAATGAGCGAGATCAAGAAGCTTACTATCGAATTGCAACGCGCAGAGAGCGAGAAGCTACAGGAGAAAGCCCTATACATGTCGCTTATCCGCGAGACGGAGATGCGTAAAATGGTGGCTGAAAAAGGACTTGACCTGGATTTTCAAGAGCAACCCCCGTATCAATTAGGGGATGAATAGCCTTCAGAGCTCACACTCCTGATAAAAAAATTGACTACCCTAAAATGGCAACAAAACAGAATAATAAAAAACATATACTTTTCCGATACGGACTCATCTGCATTGCGTTCGTATTCTTCAGCATCTTCGTTGTCGGGCGTCTTGTAAAGACCACCATCATCGATGCCGGCGCATGGAATCGACGCGCCAAGGAGGAGCTCTCCAAAGTAGACACCATCGCTCCCGAACGCGGCAACATCCTTGCCGACAACGGCAATATCTTAGCCTGCAATCTCAAGGTATATGATGTCAAAATTGACCTGAGACATAACAAAATCAAAGCCCTGAAAAGTATCCCCTGGACTAAGGTCGATTCCCTTGCCGATTCGCTCGACAGATATTATCCGCGTATCAAGAATCTCACAGCCCACCCTGATACTTTCAAGAAATATTCATGGCATACACGCCTGAAAAAGGAACTCTCCAAGCCGCATGAGAAGCGCACGCGCGCTTTGCGTCTTGTAGCCAAAGGCACAATAGAGGATTTTGAGATTATAAAGAGATTCCCCTTTGTCAAGGATTTCAAAGGGAAAGGCTTCCGCAACCCCCTCTATCGTGAAGAGCGAAAGATACGGATGTATCCTTACGGCAGAATGGCTTACCGTAGTATCGGACGTGTGAACGAGAATCAGGCTACGCGCGAGATACACGGCTACTCAGGCTTGGAAAAAGACCTCGACTCTCTCCTCTATGGCAAGCCGGGACTATCAAAGAAAGTGGCGCTCACCAACGGCATCACCAACTGGGTGGCAACCCCGGCTAAGAGAGGATACGATATCCGCACCACAATCGATATCGACCTTCAGGATATGCTTGAGGAGGAGCTCTATAACATCTGCTCCGGCGTGGAAGCCGAATGGGGAACAGCCATTCTGATGGAAGTAGCCACAGGCGAAATCAAGGCTATCTCCAATATCGAGCTTCTTGAAGACGGCACTTATGGAGAAGCGCTCAACCGCGCGGTGCTCCCCTTCGAGCCCGGCTCCGTGATGAAGCCTATCTCTCTGATGATAGCTTTCGAGGATGGTCTGGTCAAGAGCGTCAACGATATGATCAGCTGCGCCCCCTTCCAAAAGACAAGCGACCCGCATGGCAGCGGTATGAAGACCATGAAGCAGGTGATCGAACAGTCATCCAACCCCGGTATCTCCCGCGTGATATTCCGCGGATACCAGGATCACCCCGAGAAATTTTACGACCGCATGAAAGGACTTGGATTTTTCGAGCCTATCCATTCCGGTATCGCAGGAGAATGCACTCCGCGCATCCGCCGTCTTGTAAGCAAAGACTCCAAAGGGAATAACATCACCATGACCGCCCGTCATCTCGACCTCGCGCGTCAGGCTTACGGCTACAATACCGAGCTCCCTCCCCTATTCACCCTCTCTGTATATAATGCCATCGCGAACGGAGGCAAATATGTACGCCCCCATCTTGTGAAAGGTCTCGTGGATGAGGATGGACGCGACTCTATCATCCCTATACAGTATATCCGCGATCAGATATGCTCCGCCGAGACAGCGCAGAAAGTGAAGGAATGTATGAGAGAGGTAGTGTGGGGCGAACATGGCACGGCAAAACTTGTGCGCGACGACCGGGTCACAATCGTAGGAAAGACCGGTACGGCCTTTCCTGTGGAGCAGGGTGTATATAACAAATCGAAACGCCGCTATGCTTTCGCCGGCTTCTTCCCTTACGATGAACCCAAATACAGCTGTATCGCGCTTGTTCTCGCCAATCAGGGAAGCTCAGCCAACCGCACTTCCGGACAGGTAGTGAAAAATATGGCAGTGAAGATGTATTCACGCGGTATGCTCGACAACTCCTCGATATATTCATCCGAGCGTAAGGAGAGCCGACCCGTATTGGCAGCTTCCACCAATTTTGATCAGAAAAAACTATCAAAGAACATCGGTGTGGAGCGCGTCAAGAGGGTCAAGACCCCCACTCCTCCCTCAGCAGGAGCTGTGCCCAACGTTGTGGGGTATGATGCTCCGACCGCTATCCGTATTCTTGAGCAGGCGGGTATGGAAGTCAGGGTTCAGGGACACGGTATCGTGCGCGGACAATCGGTAGACGCAGGCTCCGCACTCAAGAAAGGGATGAAGATAACCTTGATGTTGAGAGTGTAAAATAGTAAAACCGGGAGGAAAAAGATTATAATGGGGAGGAAAAATTGATTCAACCGTTTTTTAATTCAGATATAGAGAATGGAAGCAAAATTATCACACCTTATCAAGAATCTTGAGGTTCTGGAGGTGATAGGAGAGATTGATAAAAACATAGTGGATCTACAGAGCGATTCCCGCAAGGCACGCAAGGAAGGACTCTTTGTAGCGGTGCGCGGAGTCAACACTGACGGACATAAGTATATACCGGTCGTGGCGAGCACACATGTAGGCGCTATCGTATGCGAGGATCTTCCCGCATCGCTTGAGAAAGATGTGACATATATCCGTGTCCCCAACTCCGCGATTGCCTTAGGAATATTAGCTTCCAACTGGTATGGCAATCCCTCTTCCAGGCTCAAACTCGTGGGCGTGACCGGAACAAACGGAAAGACCACCACAGCCACACTCCTTTATGAAATGGCTAAATTAGAGGGTTATAAGGCGGGGCTTATCTCCACTGTCTGCAATTACGTGCATGAGCGTGCCGTGCCAGCCACTCATACCACTCCCGACCCCATCACCCTCAATGCCCTCCTGGCAGAGATGGTGGAGACAGGTTGCGATTATGCTTTCATGGAGGTCTCCTCACATGCCGCCCATCAGCACCGCATCGCGGGTCTGACATTCGCCGGCGGAGTTTTCTCCAATCTCACGCGCGACCATCTCGATTATCATGGAACAGTTGAAAATTATATGAATGCCAAGAAGATGTTCTTCGATATGCTTCCTGCCGGAGCATTCGCCCTTGTGAATGCTGACGACAAGGCAGGCGCATATATGCTGCAGAACACCAAGGCTAAAAAATACACCTACTCTCTACGCACAGATGCCGACTTCCGCTGCAAGATTCTTGAGACCCGCCTTGACGGCACTCTCCTGCTTCTCAACAATCATGAGGTGGAGGTCCATTTCACCGGGCGCTTCAATGCCTATAACCTCACCGCCGTCTACGGAGCCTCAATCCTTACCGGATTTAATCCGGAGGAGGTGCTGGTCAACATGAGCCGTCTGGTGCCTGTGGCAGGTCGTTTCCAGACACTTCACGGAGGGAATGATGTAACCGCTATCGTAGACTACGCACACACACCTGATGCTCTCGTCAATGTGCTCGACACCATCCGCGAGATAATCGGAGCCGGCGGAGAGATTACGACAGTGGTAGGCGCCGGCGGAAACCGCGACCATGGCAAACGCCCGATGATGGCAAGAGAAGCCGCCTGCCGAAGCGACCTCCTTATCCTCACAAGCGATAACCCGCGCGATGAGGAGCCCGACACAATCATTGCCGATATGAAAGAAGGCCTGACCAATGAGGAGCTCCGCCGCACTCTCTGCATCACCGACCGCCGGGAGGCGATACGCACTGCCCTGCGGATGGCTAAACCCGGAAGCGTCGTGCTCATCGCCGGAAAAGGACATGAGACCTATCAGGAAGTGAAGGGTGTGAGACATCATTTTGACGATCGTGAAGAGGTGATGAATGAATTCAAGGCTTAATCTAAAGATAACTAACCCAAAAATATAAAATAAAACGGCAGCCATGCTTTACGCTCTTTACGAATACCTCGCCAACTGGGATTTCCCGGGTCATCATCTGATGAGATACCTGACATTCCGCTCAGGAGTGGCTTTCACACTCGCCCTCTTCTTAGCCCTGATATTCGGACAGAAAATCATCCATCGCCTGCAAAGGATGCAGGTCGGGGAAGAGATACGCAATCTCGGTCTGGAAGGTCAGATGCAGAAGAAAGGGACACCGACTATGGGAGGTATCATCATAATACTCTCCATCCTCGTGCCCTGCTTCATCATGGGAAACCTCAGCAATATCTATATGATTCTCATGATAATCGCCACGATATGGATGGGCGCGATAGGATTCCTGGATGATTACCGCAAACTGAAATATCACAACAAGGATGGTCTGCAAGGTAAGTATAAAGTGACGGGGCAGGTAGGTCTCGGACTTCTCGTGGGGCTGACGATGTGGCTCTCCCCCGATATCGTGATGAGCGAGAACAGGGAGGTGGAGAATGTGCAGAGTCATGAAGTGGAGATTGTTTTCTCGAAAGAGGAGATAAAGTCTCCCCAGACCACTATCCCCTTCGTAAAGAATCATAACTTCAATTATCAGTGGCTCACTTCCTGGATGAAGAATAAAGACACGGCGGAGACTCTCGGCTGGCTTCTCTTCGTGGCTGTAGTGATAGTGGTTGTCACCGCAGTCAGCAACGGAGCCAATCTCACGGATGGAGTCGACGGATTATGTGCCGGCACCTCCGCCATTATCGGAGTCGCCCTGATGATTATGGCTTATCTGGGCGGAAACGTCATATACTCGGAATACCTTAACATAATGTATATACCCGGGTCGGAGGAATTATGTGTCTACGCCGCAGCCTTCATGGGCGCGTTGGTGGGATTCCTATGGTATAACGCCTTCCCGGCACAGGTATTCATGGGCGACACCGGAAGCCTAACCCTCGGAGGAGTCCTGGCGGTATTCGCTATTCTCATTCGTAAGGAACTCCTTATTCCCCTGCTCTGCCTCATATTCTTCCTCGAGGATGTGTCGGTCATGATACAGGTGGGATATTTTAAATATACAAAGAAAAAATATGGAGAGGGTCATCGCGTTTTTAAGATGACACCCCTGCATCATCATTTCCAGAAGGATCTTGACCCGACAGCCAAAGTGCTGTGGCGTCATCCGGTGCATGGCATCCCCGAAGCAAAGATCGTGACACGCTTCTGGATCGTCGGCATCCTCCTTGCGGTATTGACTTTCGTGACATTAAAAATAAGATAACAAGTCGGGGCGTTTACCCTGTATAATAAATAATCAGATAAAAAATGGAAAAACTGGTAGTGCTCGGCGGTGGCGAGAGCGGTGTAGGCGCCGCCATCCTCGGCAAAGAAAAAGGTATGAGGGTCTTCCTCAGCGATATGGGCAGTCTGTCAGACCATTATAGAGATATACTCCTCGAAGAGGGGATAGACTTCGAGGAGGGGAAACACTCCGAAGAGAAAATTCTGGATGCGGATATCGTGGTGAAAAGCCCCGGTATTCCTCCCTACGCTCCAATGGTGGAGAAAATAGCGGCGAAAGGTATCCCGGTCCTCTCCGAGATAGAATTTGCCGGCAGATACACCAATGCCAAGATGGTATGTATCACCGGCTCCAACGGCAAGACTACCACTACCCTCCTGACATATCATATCCTCCGCAAGGCGGGGCTGGATGTGGGACTGGCAGGAAATGTCGGCAAGAGTCTTGCATTGCAGGTGGCTCGTGAGAATCATGACTATTACGTCATCGAGCTCTCAAGCTTCCAGCTCGAGAATATGTATGATTTCAAGGCGAATATAGCCGTGATTATGAATATCACTCCCGATCATATGGATCGCTACGACCATAAGATGGAGAATTATGTCAAAGCCAAATTCCGTATCCTTCAGAACCAGACGCCGGAAGACTATTTCATCTACTGGCAGGATGATCCTGTGGTGACCGAGCAGATACGCCAGATTCAGACAGAGGCGATCCTAATGCCCTTCAGCGAATTCAAGCAGGAGGACAGCAAGGCATATGTTGAAGACGGCATAGTACATTTCATCGGTCCGGAAGAGGTATGGGAGATTCCCCGCGAAAAGCTCTCGCTCCATGGATTGCATAACCTCTATAACTCCATGGCTGCCGGACTCTCGGCTTCCATCCTCAATATCAAGGATGAGAAAATCAGAAGTGCCCTCGAGGACTTTGAAGCAGTGGAACATCGTCTGGAATATGTCGATACAGTGGATGGCGTGAAGTATGTCAACGACTCTAAAGCCACCAATGTCAATTCCACCTGGTATGCGCTCGAGAGCATGACCGCCCCGACTGTCCTTATCCTCGGAGGGAAAGATAAAGGTAACGACTATACCGAAATCGAGCCTCTCGTAAAGGAGAAGGTAAAAGCTATAGTCTGCATGGGTAAGGATAATCAGAAGCTCCTTGACTTCTTCAAAGGGAAGGTGGATATGATATCCGATACCCACTCCATAGAAGAGGCTGTGAAGGAATGTGCGCGTCTTGCCGGGGAAGGCGATACAGTGCTTCTCTCCCCTTGCTGTGCCAGCTTCGACCTCTTCACAAGCTATGAAGACCGCGGACGCAAATTCAAGGAAGAGGTAAAGAAACTCAAAGGATAAGAAATATATACTGACCTGTAAATGAAATCGGATTTTACACCTGATAATTCCGGACTTGACATCCGGGAGACCATGGACGGGAAGCCCGTAGCCGTGCCCACGGCGGAGAGCGCTCTCGCTTCCGTGGCAGCGGATGCCGCACGCGCTAAAAAGGCGATAAAGTCTGCCCGCCCCGACCATTATATCTGGGGGATATATATAATGTTCCTGCTCATCAGCGTGGTGGAGCTCTTCAGCGCTTCAAGCTCGGAAGTCTCCTCCTCCAACGTTTACAGTCCGCTGATACGTCACGGTCTCTTTCTGGTAGCGGGTGTGGCAATCGTGTTAGGACTTCAACGCACGCATTATGTGGTGCTTAAACGCATGGCGTGGATATTTGCCGTATTCTCCTTGGCGCTGCTTGTGCTCTCCTCCGTTGCCGGAGTGGAAATCAACGGAGCCCAGCGAGCCATACGTCTTGCCGGAATGACAATCCAGCCGGCGGAGATCATCAAGCTTGCGGCGGTCCTCCTTCTTGCAGCCATCCTTTCCAAGAATCAGGCGCCGGGTGGTGTGACCAACAGCGGCGTGATACAATGTGCGGTCGTCGTTATGATATTTGGTGGATTGCTCTGGAGCAACGGTCTGACAAATATGATCCTTCTGATGGGTGTGAGTCTGAGTATGTTCCTCATCGGGGGTATCCAGTGGAAGAAATTAGGCATCGTCCTGTTGGTCTATGGCGTCTGCGCCGGAGCGTTGATGATGATAAAATATACCAAGCCCGACACTTCCAATTTCGATGAAGTGAGACAGGAAAGCGTGGTAGCCGGCACTGATACCAAGAAGGAGGCGGGACGTGCCGATACCCATAAGGGGCGTCTCGCACGCTGGCTCGCCGGCACAAACCCGGATGATAAGATAGATGACATGAACCGCCAGGTGATATTCTCCAACTTCGCCCAGGCAAACGGAGGCATCTTCGGACAGGGACCGGGCAACTCACGCGAAAGCGCCCGTCTGCCACTCGCCTTCTCCGACTATATCTATTCGATTATCATAGAAGATACGGGGCTTGTGGGAGGATGCTGCATCATACTCCTCTATCTCCTCCTTGTGCTCCGTGCCGGACGTGTAGCATATAAATGCTCCCGCGCATTCCCGGCATTCCTTATCATGGGCTGCGCCGTGCTGATAGTATTCCAGGCATTGGTCCATATGGCGATCGTGACCGGACTCTTCCCTGTATCGGGACAACCCCTCCCCTTCATCTCAAAGGGAGGAACATCCATCCTCGTGATGTCTGCCGCCATCGGAATGATGCTCTCCGTGAGCCGTTACGCCGTCACAAGCGGTAACAAACATGAAATTAAAGCTGAGAAGAACGCTCTCCCTGAAGATCTTCAGGCAAGCAACTTCAGTAATTATACCATCAACCAATAAGCTGAAATAATGGCTCAGAAATACCATATACTCATAAGCGGAGGGGGTACGGGAGGACACATCTTTCCCGCCCTCTCCATTGCTAATGCTCTCAAGCGCCGTCTTGACTGCAATATCCTCTTCGTAGGGGCGGACAACCGTATGGAGATGGAGAAAGTCCCCGCCGCCGGTTACGAGATCGAGGGTCTCCCCGTGGCCGGATTCAATCGCAAGAATCTCTTCAAGAATATACCGGTCCTTATGAAGCTTTGGAAGAGTATCTCCAAGGCCCGCAAGATTGTGAAGGACTTCCGTCCCGATATAGCTATCGGCGTAGGGGGATATGCTTCCGGACCGACACTCAAGGCGGCGCAGAAGGCAGGAGTGCCTACTCTCCTTCAGGAGCAGAATTCCTACGCCGGAGTGACCAACAAGCTCCTTGCGTCAAAGGCAAAGAAGATATGTGTAGCCTATGAGGGGATGGAACGCTTCTTCCCCGCCGACCGAATCGTGCTGACAGGTAATCCTGTGCGTAAGGACCTTATAGAGGCTCGGAAGGAGAAAGGGAAAGCACGCCAGAGTTTCGGACTTGATGCCGACCGCCCCACGGTTCTGGTGGTGGGAGGAAGCCTCGGAGCCCGCACCCTTAACGAGAGTATGGAAGCACGTCTGCGCGACCTTACCGACCGAGGCATACAGGTGATATGGCAGACAGGCAAAAACTTCGGCGACCGCGGTCCGAAAGCAGCCAAAGGATTGAAGGGAACGGTCGTGACTCAGTTTATCAATGACATGGCTTCCGCATATGCAGCCGCCGACCTTGTAGTGTCAAGAGCCGGAGCCAGCTCTATCAGCGAATTGCAGAATCTCGGCAAACCTTGTGTCCTTGTCCCCTCTCCCAATGTGGCTGAGGATCATCAGACTAAAAATGCCTTGGCGCTCGTAAATAAGGATGCCGCCGTGATGGTGGCGGATGCGGAGGCACAGGCTGAATTAGTCGATACCGTCCTGACACTCATCGGAGATAAGGAGAGACTTGCGGTTATGGAGAGGAATATCGCCGCAATGGCTCTGACGCAGAGCGATGATAAAATTGTAGAGGAGATTGTTAAGATACTCAAAGAGAATAACTGAAGATGAGAGAGCAAGACATACAGAAGAGTCTATATTTCGTGGGAGCCGGAGGAATAGGGATGGCAAATTTAGTGAGATATTATCTTCGTCACGGCGCAGCCGTGGGAGGATATGACCGCACACCCTCCGAGCTGACCTCAGCTCTTGAGAAAGAGGGGGCTCTGCTCACATTTACCGATAGCGAGGAGGAGGTGCCTGCTCAATTCCGCGATCCTTCGGAGACTCTGGTGGTATATACACCTGCCGTTCCGGAGGATAACAGGATTCTGAGCATGTTCCGCCGCGAAGGATTTGAAGTCATCAAGCGTTCCGAGCTGTTGGGAAGAATAACACGCCATACAAAAGCCATATGTATCGCCGGAAGCCACGGAAAGACCACCACTTGCTCCATGACAGCCAACATACTGCGGGATTCAAAGCAGGGATGCACCGCATTCTTAGGTGGTATCCTGCGTAATACCGGCAGCAATCTCGTGCTCGACGAGGACTCCGATATAAGCGTGATAGAGGCGGATGAATATGACCGTTCATTCCATCGGCTGCGCCCCACGACAGCAGTGGTCACCTCTACCGACCCCGATCACCTCGACATTTACGGAAACGAAGAGAATTATCTCGAGGCGTTTTCCGAATTCACCTCACTCATCAAGGAGGGTGGCACACTGATCACTCATACCGGTCTGAAATATCAGCCGCGTGTGAAGGAGGGGGTGAAAATCGAAACATACAGCGGAGGCTCTGAAGGAGACTGGCATACGGAAAATATCAAATATGGCAACGGCAGGGTTGAATTCGACCTTGTCGGTCCGGGCGTGCGGATTGACGGAGTGAGCCCCGGGGTGCCTGTGGAAATCAATATCGATAATGCCGTGGCTGCCGCTGCCGCCGCCTTACATGCCGGCGCCACACCCGAAGAAGTAAAAGAGGGTCTGCGCTCATTCAAAGGGGCACGTCGCCGTTTTGAAATCTATCTCGACGGAACAGAGAGAGAGAATGGCGCGGTGCTAATAGATGACTACGCACATTCGCCCAATGAAGTCAAGGCTTCGATAGAGTCGGTCAGGAAACTCTATCCCGGTAAGAAACTGAGCGTCATCTTCCAGCCTCACCTCTATACCCGCACCCGCGACTTCGCAAAAGAATTTGCCGCAGCCCTATCCGCAGCCGATGAAGTGATCATGCCTGAGATATATCCCGCACGCGAGCTGCCGATAGAGGGTGTGACCACGGCGATAATCCTTGATGAAGTAAAAAGCAAGGAAAAAACCTATTGTGAAAGAAAAGATTTGTTGAATCTGATAAAAAATAGTAATTTTGAAATCTTAATGACCTTAGGAGCCGCCGATATCGATCGGCTGCTCCCCGAGATCAAAGAGATACTGTCTCATTAAGGGATAGAAGAAGGGCAAAAACCCATAACGACCATGACAGCGCGGACACGAACCATATTGAAATGGAGCCTGATGACTCTCCTTTTCGTCTATTGCATCAGCATGAGCATCTGGGCGAAAGGGGAGGCAAACCGTCATGTCTGCGAGGGGATAGACATTGTAGTGGAAGGGAGCCGCCAGATGGACACCATCGTGGTCAGAGGCGTGGCGCGCGAACTTGCTCTTTATCCCCATCGCCTCAAAGGAGCACGGCTTAATGAAATAAATACCATGGCTCTCGAGAAATATCTCGCTGATCTGAATGCATTCGAGAGAGTCAGCTGTATGATTTCCTCAGGAGGACGATTGAAAATAGAGATCGTTCCCCTCGTGCCGGTGATGAGAGTATTCAGCGGCGATAAATCATGGTATATCAATAAAGCGGGAAAGCAGATCGACACCAAGGCGGAATTCTATACGGATGCGCCGATTGTAACGGGAAATTTCAATAGTAAATTCACTCCCGAGGATGTGCTCCCCTTAGTGAATTTCATTCAGAAAGATGGAGGGATGCGCGAGCTGACAGCGATGATACATGCCGCGGATGCCAACAACCTTCTGATAGTGCCGCGGATGCTTGGCCATGTGGTCAATTTCGGCGACACTACACGTCTCAAGGAGAAAAAAAAGGCCCTTGAGTTGTTTTATAAAAAAGTGATGCCCTATAAAGGGTGGGAGGAATATGATACTATCTCGGTAAAATTCCGTGGGCAGGTCGTTGCCACACGACGCCTTAAGCCGGTGGTCAAGACCCTGACGGAATATTCCGATGATGATGATCCGGATGAGAGCACTCTCACCGACAATATCCACCCTACGGAAGAGGATGTCGCACGAACCGAAGAATAGATGGGTTATGAGTGAAGAGAGATATGTCGCTGCCATTGAAATAAGCAGCTCCAAGATAATAGCCGTAATTGGAAAATTACGCCCCACAAATCAGCTTGATATCATAGCATGCGAGCAGGATAAGGGGGTGGAAGGTGTGAGGTATGGTGTGATCCAGAATCTGGAGGACACATCATTACGTATCCAGCACCTTCTCACCAGCCTACAGCGCCGTTCCGCAGTCTATCCGAGAGAAATTGTCGGAGTCTATGTCGGACTCTCCGGACGCTCTTTGCGTTCGATCACTACGGAAGTGAGCAAGAATCTCCCGGACGATACCGAAATTACCAATGAGATCATAGCCGAGCTCCGCGCGCAGGCTCTCAAGACGGCTATCGACAGCTCTCTGGAAGTGGTCGATGCCATACCGCGCGTCTTTAAAGTGGATAAGACGGAGACCACATCCCCTAAAGGAATGGTCGGAAGCACCATCAGGGGAACATATGATCTGATCGTATGCCGTCAGGAACTACGACGCAATCTGCAGCGCACACTCCATGACAAATTGGGACTCCGCATTAACGGAGCATTGGTGACAGCTCTCTCCACAAGCCAGTTAGTGCTCAAGGCAGAGGAGAAACGCCTCGGCTGTATGCTCGTGGATATGGGCTCTGAGACCACGACCGTGACTATCTACAAGAGCGGACACCTCCGCTATTTCGCCACTCTCCCCATCGGCGGACGCAATATCACCCGGGATATCGCCAGCCTCCCCACTCTCCTTGAAGATAAAGCGGAGGATATGAAAACCTCCTCCGGGGATGCAATAGCCCGCGATTCAATCTCGACAGTGAATATCAACGGCTTCAAGATGAGCGATGTCTCCAATCTTGTCGTGGCGCGTTCGGAAGAGATCGTAGCCAATATCATAGAGCAGATCAATTACGCCGGGCTGACAGAGAAAGATCTACAAGGCGGCATAGTATGTATCGGCGGCGGCTCCCAGTTGCGCGGAATGCTCGAACTTCTCGGCAATCTGAGCGGTCTGACAGTAAGACGCGGTCAGTTGCCGAGCTATATCCGTGTGGAGGACAGCAAATCTCCTTCAGTCGAGATTATCGAAGTGGCAAGCGTACTCTTCACCGGCGCCACAAACAACAATGCCGAATGTCTGATTATCCCGCAGCGTGAGGATCTTCCGGTAAATGGCTCAAGCCATCCCGAAGAGCTCCCCGTTCAGGAGGAGAGTCATGAGCGCAAGAAGGAGAAGAAAAAGAAGAAAGGTCCCTCCGCGTTCGACCGTTGGGCAAATCGCGTCACTACTTTCTTTACCGGTAACGATGATGACGAAGATGACATCATTGATTAATTCACCCTCTCAACTCCATTATTAATGACAGAAGAATTCATACAAGATACAGACCTCCGCGACATCACCGACACATCCGGTTTTGTTGAAGAGGGAAACGACGCCATAATCAAGGTAGTGGGCGTCGGAGGCGGCGGATGCAACGCTGTGAGCTACATGTACAGGCTCCAGATACCTCACGTCAATTTCGTGGTCTGCAACACTGATAAACAGAGTCTGCAGATGTCGCCCGTCCCCAATAAGATACTTCTTGGTCCCGGACGTGGAGCCGGCAACCGCCCCGAGGTGGGACGACAGTATGCCGAGGAATATCAGGATAAGATCGCTCAGCTCTTCACCGACCAGACAGAGATGGTATTCATCACTGCCGGAATGGGTGGAGGTACCGGTACGGGCGCATCCCCTATCGTGGCGAAAATTGCCAAGGATGCCGGAATGTTGACAATCGGTATCGTGACAGTGCCTTTCCTATTCGAGGGACAGAAAAAGATTCTCAAGGCTCTCGAGGGAGCCAAGGAGATGCAGAAACATGTGGATTCGTTGTTGGTGATCAACAATGAGAACCTCGTGGGTCTCTACAAAGACCTCAACTTCTTCAACGCTTTCGGCAAGGCGGATGATACGCTTGCCAATGCCGCACGTTCCATCTCGGAGATCATCTCCGACCCCTGCTATATCAATGTCGACTTCAACGACGTGAAGACTACATTGAAGGAGTCGGGCACAGCGATCATTTCTACTGCTGTCGGTGAGGGAGAACACCGTATTACGGATGCCATACAGAACGCACTCCATTCCCCACTTCTGAAGAGCCATGACATTTACTCCGCAAAGAGATTGCTGCTTAAATTCATGTGCTGGAAGGATTCTCCCAATCCTTTGCGCACGGAGGAGATTTCTGAGATCACTCAATTCACCAACAAGCTCCCTGCAAGCATTGATGTGAAATGGGGTATCGGTGATGACCCTTCATTGGGAGATAAGGTAAAGATTACGGTGCTTGCCTCCGGATTTGATGTCTCCATCAGCGATGACAACTCCGTGCATGGCACCGGGGGCGACGGCAAGCCGACCATCATCATGAATGATGACAACAACAAGGTGGATGATGTCAAGAAGAAGCAGGAGATGGCGCAGATAGAGGATTTCTATGGCGGCGAGCGTCTCCAGCGTCACCGTATAGACAGTCTTAAGACCCGATATGCCGTGCTGACACCGGCGATGTTTGATGATTACGAGGTGATCGCTCTCCTCGAGCGAACCCCGGCGTTCAACCGTCCCGCCAATTTCAATGAGACATTACGCAAGGCAAATGCAGCCAATCCGTTGCCCGAGTCAAAGCCCGAGCCCAGGGAGTCGTTCAGCATGTCTCCCTCCCGACCTTCACGTCCCTCCTCAAGTCCGGCAGCCCCGGATAATGAAAATATCATCACCTTCTGAGAATAAACGAAAACAAAACGATGGATAATAAATTTGAAATGGTGGCAAAGACTTTTCAGGGTCTTGAGGATGTGCTCCGCGATGAGCTTATATCCTTGGGCGCCGAGAATGTGGAGATGGGCCGCCGGATGGTGAGTTTCGAGGGCGATCTCGCCATAATGTATAAAGCCAATCTTTGCTGTCGGACAGCATTGAGAATACTCAAACCGATAGAGAAATTCACTGCTCACGACCCCGATGAATTATATGATATCGTCCGTGACATACCTTGGGAAAAATATATGTCTCCCTCCACTACTTTCTCTATTGATTCAACTGTCAATAGCGAGGACTTTACACATTCCAAATTTGTGACCTATCGTGTAAAGGATGGCATAGTGGATCATTTCCGTGACCTCACGGGAGAACGCCCCTCTATCCGTGTCACAGGTGCTGATCTCATGCTTAATGTCCATATCTCGGATGATCGCGTCACTATTTCCATCGACTCCAGCGGCGAGCCTCTCTCAAAGCGCGGCTATCGCGTGGAGCAGACAGAGGCGCCCATCAATGAGGTGCTTGCCGCAGGAATAATCATGAAGACGGGCTGGAGAGGAGATTGTAATTTCGTCGACCCGATGTGCGGCTCCGGAACATTCCTTATCGAGGCAGCCCTTATAGCCGCCAATATCAATCCCGGTATCTACAGGGAGTCGTTCGCTTTTGAGAAATGGCACGATTTCGACAAGGAACTCTTTGAGGAGATCTATAATGATGACAGCGCCGAGAGGGATTTCAATTATAAGATATATGGAGGCGATATAGATCCGGAAGCTGTGGCTATCGCCCGCAAGAATATCAAGTCGGCTAAAGTGGAGGATATGGTGGAGCTTTCCTGCCGTCCGATGAGCGACTGGATCGACAATCCGGAAGCCGGCATCCTCGTGATGAATCCTCCCTATGGCGCACGTCTTCGTCCGGATGATATGACTGCCCTTTATAAAGGGATCGGCACTTGCCTGAAGAAGAATTTCCCGGGGTATCACGCATGGATTATCGGCATGAACGATGATGACTTCGCCAATATAGGGCTTAAACCCTCGGTAAAGATACCGATGCTAAACGGCAGTCTCGAGTGTTCTCTCCGCGAATATGTGCTCTTTGACGGCAGTTATTCCGATTTCCGTGCGGATGGCGGAAAAGTGAGCCGTCACGAAGAGGATGAGGAAAGCCGTGCTCCCAGAAAGATGCGCCGTCTCTCTGATGATGAATGGAAGGCGGAGACCCGCAGATTCGGTCATGGCAAGGAGAGATCATCCAAAGATAAAAAAGGCGCGGGCTCCGACCGCCGTTTTGACAAGAAAAACAAGCCGGCACGTTCCGACCGCAAGCGCTACGATAACGATTTTGCGGCAGAGAGCGAAAGAAGAAACTACGGTGGTGACCGAAAGTTTGAGGATCGTCGTGAGAAAAAGAACTACAGCGGCGACCGTAAATTCGACGACCGGCGTGAGAAGAAAAATTATGGGGGCGACCGCAAATTCGACGACCGGCGTGAGAATAAAAATTATAGCGGCGACCGTAACTTCACCCGTAAAGGACGCGGACCGGTGAGCGTAAAGCCACAGGGACCGAAGATCTCGGCAGACAACGCCTATATCATTTCAGAAGTGCCCATGCGTTCGCGCAAGCGCCGTCAGAACACCGAAGAGGAAGATTAACTCAATAATAGTATCGAAGAGGAAGTTTAACCTAATCAATGAAATCAAAAACATTAGGTTCAGAAGGTTTTGCGGGGGCTGTGGTATTGACCATAGGCCTCGCTTTACTACAATATTTTTTCGCCTCCCAACGAAATTATTCAGTTGATTTCGGCGTTTGTCTCCCCTCCCCCAATAACTGGGCTCTCCCCGAGTTATGGTCGTGGGGAATAAACTACGCCATGATCATTGGCTCCGGCGTGGCACTGATATTCTTCAACAAGGGCTATTCCGTGATACAGAGTGCTGACATGGTGCTCCCCTCCATGTTTCTCATGCTCACCGCTACCAATCCATGGGCGGGCGGGGCATTAGGAAGCTCATCGCTGATGGTAATGATCAATCTCTTCTGCTTAGCCACTATTTTCAGCTGTTACAAGTCTTTCAATGCCACGCAGGAGGTATTTGTCGTCGCCACGATGCTGTCGGTAGGGAGCATGTTCCAGTATGCGTTCATCTTCCTTATGCCTGCATATATTGTGATCGGGCTCTTGATGCAATGCTTCAGATGGAAGGAGTGTGCGGCGTTCTTAATGGGAATAGCAGCCCCTTACTGGTGCGGGATAGGATTGGGATTGATTCCGCTCGACCAATTCTCTATCCCTAATTTCACCACCGTCTGGGAAAATACAGCCTCCGCGGGAGATATCTTCACGGGAGTGCTGAGCATAGGTGTCACAGCAGTGATCGCCTCGATCCTTACATTGAATAATTCCGTAAAATTATATGCCGGAAATACCCAGCGGAGGTTATATAATAATTCCATCGCGATAATAGGACTGGTATGTATAGCAGGTCTGGCTTTTGACTTCTCCAATCTTCCCACATATCTCGCCACATTCTATATGACCGTGGCGTTCACGATAGGAAGCACATTCTCTCTCTATACCATCCGTAAGCCCGGGCTATGGCTCGGAATAATCACCGCGATATACCTGATTTTCTTCCTTGTGATGATCTTCTGAGGAGGAGAGGAAGGAAAGTCAGAATATGAGAAACCAATCTATATGGCAGTAAACAAGAAATATTACGTTGTATGGCGCGGAAGAGTGCCGGGAGTATATGATGACCTTGAAGATGCGATGGCGCAGGTGGAGGGCTTTCAGGGCGCCTCATTCAAGAGTTTCGGAAGTGCTGCCGAAGCTGCCGAGGCGTATAGAAAGGGAGAACGGAAGGAGACCCGTGACGATCTCAGCCGTCTTATAGCAGGTGCTTCCGAACATCGGCTTCCCAAAGCCGGCGAACCGGATTATTTCCAGTTCCATGAGATTGATCTGAATGGATGGGCTGTGGATGCCTCCTGTCTCGGCAATCCCGGCAAGATGGAATATCGCGGAGTCGAATTAATGTCGGGACGTGAACTTTTCAAAGTCGGACCGTTCGAACAATCCACCAATAATATCGGGGAATTCCTCGCCATTGTGCATGCCTTGGCTCTTCAAAAGCAAATGGGAGAGAGCCATACCATCTATTCTGATTCAAAAACAGGGATGGCTTGGGTGAGAAACAGGAAAGTGAAGACACAGCTCACCCGGAATGCCCGAAACGAAAAGAGCTTCAAAATGATGGAGCGTGCATTGTCATGGTTGAACAGCAACCCTGCCGCCGGCTATCCCAAGATACTTAAATGGGAAACTGACCGCTGGGGGGAAGTACCTGCCGATTTCGGAAGAAAATGAGTAAGGTCAGGGAGGAGATAGCCTGTATACTTAAGAAAAGCGGAGCGATAGCCGTGGCTGCCACTCATGCCGAGGAAGTGGAGGAGCGCGCATGGAAGGAATATCTGGATTGGCTCTCCGATGGCATGCACGCATCTATGACGTATATGGAAAATCATCTCCACATACGAAAAGATCCGAGGCTATTGCTGGAGGGCGCCAAAAGCATCATTACTCTTGCCTTTAATTTTCATCCGGCGGAGTATAGGGACAATGCTGACGGCATGATAGCCTGTTATGCCTACGGGGAAGATTATCATGACCTTTTGCGTCGTGAACTCAATAATTCCGTACAGGCGTTAAAAGAAAAATTCGGGGGAGAATATAGAATATGTATCGATTCCGCTCCCATCATGGAGCGTTATTGGGCGGTAAAAAGCGGATTGGGAAGGAGATGCGCCAATGGCTCGGTGGAAGTGGAAGGATTCGGCAATATGCTCTTTCTGGCAGAAATCCTGACCACGCTGGACATATCATCAGTCACAGAAGAATATTATATCGGTCATCCTGAAGATAAGGATAACTGTCAAAAAGGGTGTGATAACTGCAATGCATGCACGAGAAGCTGTCCTGCCGGAGCGTTACTGCCTTCAGGTATGGTAAATTCGCGCAAATGTATCAGTTATCTGACCATCGAACATCGAGGCGACTGGATCTCGGAGGAAGAGAGAGAGGCGATGAATACCCGGCCAGGACGTAATACAATCTTCGGCTGCGATCTGTGTCTCAGGACATGTCATCTCAACCGCGCCACTCCTCCCACTGATTTAGAAGGGTTAAAACCCAAAGAAAAGATTATGCAGCTCTCGCCTCAAGATATTCGGGAGATGACACAGGAGGACTTCTCCCGAACCTTTAAGGGCTCTCCCATAAAGCGGGCTAAATTAGCCGGACTAAAAAGAAATATCGGGTATAAAGCGTGACAGACTATATCTTACTCTTCCCTTTGCAGGATCCGCTACAAAAAATTACTTAAGGATAGCGCTCTTGGATGTGCCGGCACCACTTACTTCAGATCCCATCCTGACTTTCTTTCCATACCCGATTGTATAGCTGGCAGTCAGCTTGAAACTCATGTGATCTGACGTGCCGTATGTCCTGCGGTCATATCCGTAATACTCTCCGGAAAGAGTTTCTTTGGTCGTCTCCCATGAGGAACGTAGAAAATTATAGGCGGTTGCTGTGAATCGCCATGGTCCCTTACCCCAACTGAATTGGATCTGATAAGAAGAGGGGGACTTCACCTTTGATATGCCATTTGCACCGACATAGGTGGAAGGAGTGCCATACCAACCGAAAAGATAGAAATTGCCGAAATACCATGTAAGCTGTGCCGTACATGTCACCTCATTGATATTAAGACTATACTCTCCGGTGGTGCTTCTATGCCAATACTGAGGGCGTACTTTCGCAACCAGTTTTCCGTTGAGTAATTTTGCAGTGCCACTCAGTCCCACCATCAGCTGGTTAAAATCTCCATCATTGACATACTTACGGAGTATTACCCCATCAGGAGCTGTGGGAGAGTAAGCAGTGATGATATGGTCTCTCTCTGTAAAATAATAGGAGTCAGCGGCAATCTGCCATTTGTTATTGGGCAGCCAGAGATATTGAAAACCTATCTGATGCTTCCAGTAGTTATCAAGATCCGGCGTACCGGCATACCACATCAGTGCATCCTGACGGAGCATATTGGGGCTTTTCTGATAGGTCTCAGGCACCTCCTTTCCAAAACCATAATTCAATTCAAATTGGTGCTGATTATTCGGCGAGAAGGTGGCAAATACATTTCCTGAGGGATAGTTATCAGTAATTTTATTACCTGACAGATTAGTATTGGCATATACCCAACCCACAAAAGTTCCAGCCGACCAATTCTGCCGGCTATAGGCGTATCTTAACCCCGCCATCAATCCCCATATATCATAAGTTTGCTGAGAGAGTGAATTGCCCGTATAATCAATTTGTGTTCCCGAATATTCTCCGAAGATAAACGGCATAATACTGTTGTATTCATTCAGATTCCATGTCAGGTATGGTCTTATATTTGCAAAGTGGGAATGCTCGGCGGCATTATTGACAATTCTCAGCTCGTCATTACTATACAATGACTTGGATTTATTATTACTGAAACTATAAGTAGCTTCAACAGCGAATGCCATCTTGTTATTAAGTGTCAGATAAGTTTCTAAATCATACTTAACCCCGATGCTATGATCCGATGCGCGATTGAATGCATGAGAGCTATCCATGATATCATCCTGATAATGAAGCGTACTGCTATTATCATTGTGAGGAGTTAAGGTATTATTGAACGACACCATATTCGATACCTGCACCTTATCGGAGTTATATCGAGCTCTAAATGTCACGTCATTGCTGTTGTTTCTGTAAAGTGAAGAAATCGGGTCTGAAAGACGAGTAATGGTTCTTGGACCTTCCCCATAAAAATCAGTAAAATGGAATATTTCTTTTGATTTTACTCCGGAATGTCGGTCGCTGAGATACTTTTCATTAGCATATATATCAAAAATCATTGACTTATATGCAAATTTGGAGTAAATGTAAGCTTGCGAACGCTTTACTATGAAGGATTGATTGACATTTATTTTTGTGTATCCTCCCCACTCGTATTTATGCATGATAAAAAGCACCACATATGTTGCGCCTTTAAATCTCGGATCTTTCGGATTCAGGAGAAACTCCACTCTCTTGACATCCTTGGGTTGCATCCCCTCAAGATCCTGAGATGTTGCGGCAACATAATCAATGAAAACAGAGACCGGCTGACCGGATATTGTCTTGACAGACAGACTTGAAGGATTGACCTCAAGCTGCGGTATAGCCATCTGGCTCAAAAGGGAAACTGCATCTGAGGCGGAGTTCTTCTGTCGTGCAGAAGGGATATAGGTGGAACCATTTGCGGATGTCCGTTGCATCTGTGCTTCTACCACAATCTCTTTCAGTTCATGCTCCTGAATAGTATCTTTATCCAGAGCTTGAGCCAACATCAGATTTGATGACACTAACAAGCAGGTTAGCAAGTAGTTTCTTATTTTCATATAATTTGACCTTAAAATTATTGATTGATTGACATTAGTAGAGATTCCTCCAATACTTTAGCATCCTTATATTATGGTACACAGATTAAAAGTATAGTCTGAGATCATGAGCCTGAGCTCAATTACCCACTTATATTTTCTCCGCAAAGTTATATTAAATTATCTTGAAAAGGGTAAAAAATTAGTACGGAAAAAGAGGCTGTCTAACAACCAAAGTTAGGCAGTCTCTATTTTATACATAAAATCGGAAGATTCAGGCAGCATTTGCCACTCCCGAGATATACTTTGGGTAAAAGCTAAAAAGAGGGTTCGT
>JAAVFG010000044.1 GCA_014800895.1 Bacteroidales bacterium | reverse complement strand
GGGCGTATCGTTCTCTATGGTTTTTGCCTACAGTAGATCTGTCTTAATCCATGCTTGGATATCCTGTAAATTTAAGATAAATTTATTCAAAAACTTTTAATCGTACAAATGTACGACAGTAGAATATATTTTTGACAGGAGGACAGGAAGATCCGGATGGTAGCCGCGGAGCGGCGAGTCCTTGTTTAGCCGTGGGTAAGGCGGAACGCCGCAGCCCACGGATCTAAACCTCGCGCGTCTCGACGGCCGCGGAGCGGTCGGTTTTCCAACACTATGCTAATGTAAAACAAGGACTGACCGCTCCGCGGCCAAGGATGCGCCATAGGGAAAATCCGTGGGCTGCGGGCTTTGCCCTTACCCACGGCTAAACAAAGATTGACCGCTCCGCGGCCTGCATTGCGGAAGCCGGGATGCTCCCGCCCCCAGTCGCCGCTAATGTGAGTCTACAATAATAATGGATAGTTGTCATTTGAGCATACTTTTCAAGGCAGATTATTTCCTAATCACTTTTTTAGTGGAGAATAATAAAATTTTTTCTATATTTGTGTTAAGTAGTAGTATCATTGAAAGTAGAAACCTTAAAATCATATTTTGAGTATGACTGTAAGAGAAGAATCTTTCTCTTCCAATAAGGGGGAGATTAAACTGATTAAAATTGTGAATAAAGAGGGGGCATACGTTATTCTCTCATCTTTCGGCGCCGGAATCGTGGAGGTTGCAGTTCCCGACCGTAACGGCAAGATAGAGAATGTGGCGTTACGCTATCAGAATCCTCTTGATTATATCTATGATGGCCCCAACATGGGTAAAACTCCGGGTCGATACGCCAATCGTGTGGCGCATGGAAAATTAACGATAGCCGGAAAGGAATATCAGCTTGATTACAATCTCCCCCCTCATCATCTGCATGGAGGCAAGGATGGCTTCTCCAACCGCAACTGGGAGACAGAGATATTTGAGAATGGCGTGCGCTTTACCCTCATCTCTGAAAATGGGGATGAAAATTATCCCGGCGAACTTAAAGCAACCGTCACCTATCGCTGGAGCGAGGATAATGAGCTGTCAATCGATATGGAAGCCGTCGCAGATGCCGAAACCGTGGTGAATCTGACAAATCATACCTACTGGAATCTTGACGGCGCGGATAGCGGCACAGCTCTTCATCATGAATTGAAGATGAAGGCGTCCGGCTGGTTGCCGACAGATTCAACCCAGATACCGACAGGCGAGATTGATCCCGTGAGTGGAACTCCCATGGACTTCATGGAATGGAAAGAGGTAGGGAAGGATATACGCGCCGACTTCGAGCCCTTGAAGATAGGGAAAGGTTACGACCATTGCTGGACCATTGACGGCTGGGAGCCCGGAGTGATACAGAAAGATGTGGTGAAGCTCCGCTCCTCCAAGAGCGGGCGTGTATTGAGTATATCATCCGATCAGCCCGGAGTGCAGGTCTATACCGGCAACTGGCTTAAAGGATCTCCCGCAAACTGTTCAGGGAAGGGATATGAGGATTATGACGGAGTGGCGATAGAGATGCAGGGATTTCCCGATGCTCCCAATCAGCCGTCATTCCCGAGCCAGGCACTGAAGCCCGGGGAGAGATACAGCCGCCATATCCTTTATCGTTTCTCACGATAATGAGGGTGATGAGCCATGAGCTCCGCGCGCAGCCGTGAGCGGTCAAGGTGAACGTAAATCTCGGTAGTGGCAATAGATTCATGCCCCAACATCTCCTGGATGGCACGGAGATTGGCTCCCCCTTCCAATAGATGAGTGGCGAATGAATGGCGCAGGGTATGCGGAGAGACAGTCTTGTCAATCCCTGCCGCAGCCGCCAAATCGCGCACCACATAAAACACCATAACACGCGACATCGCCGCGCCGCGCCGATTGAGGAAGAGTATATCCTCATTCCCGGGTTTTACAGGTCCGGAGAGACGTTGCTCCATATAAAGCCCTATAAGCTCTGAAGCACGGGGGGAGAGCGGAACAAGCCTTTGCTTATTCCCTTTCCCCTCTATCCGCATATATCCCTCTTCAAGATAGAGGCGCGAGATGCGCAGACCTGTAAGTTCGCTGACACGCAGACCGCTCCCATATAGAGTCTCGATAATGGCTTCATTGCGGAGACTTTCGTTTTTGTCAGGGTCAATGGCGGCAATCATGTTATCAATCTCTTCAAGGGAGAGTACGTCGGGTAGAGTGCGCCCGAGGTAAGGAAATTCGATCATGGCTGTCGGATCGGAATCAATATAACCCTCCAGACGCATGAATTTGAAGAAAGCCCTCAAGCCGGAGATCAGCCTTGCCTGCGAACGGGCATGAATACCCATATCCCGTAGCGAGGCGAGAAGATAATGCAGATCTTCCTCCGTTATCTCATTCAGTAGAATGGAATGTTGCTCGGAAAAATCTAACAGATGCTCTACATCAACAGCATAATTGGAGAGAGTATGGACGGAAAGCCCCCTTTCAAGCCCGAGATAAGACTTGAAATCCTCTAAAATTGCCTCGCCATCCTTAAGGGGGCGTCCGTTAAACCGGTCCATCAGATTCTTACGCTATAAGCTACCTTCATCATGTCGTGACGGTTTACGATAATCAGATTATGCGTCCCATAGAGCATCAGCCCATGAGGAAGAGTCCGGAATAATTCGTGATCCCAGCCTTCGGGATAATTCAGGATTGCAAGAGCGTTCCCGTCAGTAAGCAGATGTTTCTTTAGTTGCTCAAGGGGAAGGAAGTCGTCATGTGTCGCCACCATCACGCATTTCTCCGCCAATTTAGGCTTCCTCTCTATCTTCATGCCGGAACCGACACAAGAGGCGGCGGTATAGAAAAGAGGGTCGATGCCTAAGGGTAGGAAAAGAGAGGCAGGATGGAGAAAAGCGATAAGGCGATGAAACATCTTCACCATTCTTTCCATCTTCGCCGAAGCGCGGGCGGAATTGACAGCCGCATCTATATCCTCATATCCATACCAGGCATATTGACGACCGGGGCGCACCACATCCCTGACCATCCTGAAGGCGTAGGGAGAATGCACCCCGAATCCGTATGTATGACGCAAGCGCCGATAACTGAAAGCCATATGATAAGGAGATGTTTTATGACTTCTTGTCAAGTTTTATGGCGCTCTCTTTACCTTTCCTGCCGGCATATTTTATTGCTGCCAGCCCCAACGCGGCAGCGCAGAGCAGATAGATAAGCACTACCGCTGCGACCGAGATATTATTGGTCACCTTCACACTCTTCGGATCAAAACGGAAATCGATAGTATGCTTACCGGCGGGAAGATTCAGTGCGCGCAACACATAGTTGACACGTCCGATCTCCGCAGGTTTGCCGTCGATAGTGGCGTTCCAGCCCCATGGGAACCATATCTCGCTGAATACCGCCACTCCTCCCTTTGCCGTATTGGCATGATAGGTGAGGTGATTTGGAGCGTAAGTGGTCTCATAGATAGTATCGCCGGGAGCTTTGGGAGAGGAATTGCCGAGGATAGCGCGGAATGAATTGTCAGCCACAGCCTCCCGGGCGGGATTGATAGTGTCAAGAGCATTCATCTCCTTATCCGCTCCCGCTACATAATTGACCTTATCCACAATCCAGGCATTTCCCAAGGCATCAGGATTCTGAATATAACCGACGCTGTCGCCCGTGATGATATACTTAGCGTTAAGCATATTGATCACAGCCGGATTGCTCTTCATGATCTGATGCTCGATAAGATCATTATAGCGGGTCAGCTTAGCGGCGTGGTAACCTCCCAATGTCTTGTGGAAATAGGAGCTGCGCGCCTGGCTGAAGCCGGGGATATCGAGCACTCTGTAATTGATTGCCGTGTCGCGAAGTATCGCTTCATCTATCGGCGTCATCTTCAGCGCGGCTTCATTGCTTACCTTGGGAGTGAAACTCTCCGAACTTACATATCGCTTGTTGAGAGAGAAGAGGTCGAGAAGCACTACCGCCGTGAGCATACATACGAACACCGCTTTGTTTCTTACCGCTCCCTTGAAGTAGAAGTATAATACCAGACCGCCCATGATGATATATAGTAGTGAACGGGCGCAATCTGCAGAGACAAGAGAGAGACGGCTCTCCCGTATGCCGTTGATAAGATTATAATAATTGGGCTCGCTGAATACCCCCTGCGAAGAGAGAGCCTCACTCTCCGAAGCACTGAAAGGCTGACCGAACAGGGAAGGAGCAATCCATCCGATAAGACATATGGCTGCCGCTCCTCCGCCGATAAGATATATCAGGGCGCGATAGCGGGAGAAGAAATCGGGAGTGTCAAGTATCTTCTTGATACAGAGAGCCGCAAGGAGAGGAATGGTAAATTCCACCACTACAAGGAAACTTGACACAGCACGGAATTTATTATAACCCGGGAAATTATCAATAAAGAAATCAGTGAGAGCAGAGAAATTATGTCCCCATGAAAGGAAGAGAGCGAGCACGGAGACGCCGAAGAGCGCCCATTTCACCGGACTCTGCACTGTAAAGAGAGCAAGGATGGCGAGAAGCAGAACCACGATACCTGCATATACCGGTCCGTTTGTCATCGGTTGGTCGCCGAAGTATTGCGGGAACTGATACATCAGTTGTCGCTCCTGCGGCGAAAGATTTAATTCAGCCGCCTTGTCGGTATCGGCGGTAGATAGAAATTCATTCTCTCCGGCTATCGGTTTGATGGTGGCTCCGCCCTTCACATTGGGAATCATGAATGTAAGAGTCTCGTCGATGCCATAGCTCCATGCAGTGATGGCTGAGCGATCCATTCCGCCGGTGGATGAATCTGTAGGGAGATCTGTGGCGCGACCGCGTACTGTCTCCTTGGAATATTCAAGAGTATTATAGAGAGATGGTGAATTAGCCGCCACGGCAATCACTCCCGCCACAATGACGCAAGCTGTAGCCACACACCATTGCGCTCCCTTCTTCTGGCGGATAGCGGTCCATAGCCACGCCAGCATGAGGGCGAGAATGACAAATAGGAAATAATATGTCATCTGAGGATGATTGCCATTGAGCTGCAACGCGCCGAAGAGGGTGGCGAGAGCAGTGCCGGCAAGGTATCTTCCACGGTAGCAGAGCACTATTCCTCCAATGGTCGGCGGGATATATGATAGGGTTACGAATTTCCATATATGTCCCGCCCCGATGATGATGATGAAATAGGAAGAGAAGCCCCAGGCAACGGAAGCGAAGAGGGCGGTATACCATTTCATTTTCATGCAGAGCCCCATGATGAAGAAGCCGAACATCATGGCGAAGAGGAGATTGGCAGGATCGGGGAGCCACAGAGAGAAGGCCTTGCCTATCCATGACAGTGCGTCGGTTGCGGGGTAGGAGGGTGCGATCTGGAAATTAGGCATTCCTCCGAAGAGAGAATCGGTCCAGCGGGTGGTCTCGCCTGTAGCCTCCTTGAAAGCAATTCCCTCCTGACCGTTGGCAGTGCCCTGGAGCATATCATGCTGCTGGAGCACGTTTCCCTCAAGGTCGTCCGGAGCGAAGAAGAGGAGAGCGAGAATGGCGAGCCCTAAGGCTGTAATGACCGAATAGATTACATTTTTCTTCATCAATCGTTATCTTTATCTGTATTGATTTGAATCTGGCGATTCATCGACTGCTCGAGTGAGATAAGAGTCTCGGTCTCGGTCACGCCCGGAATACGCTGGATCTTATCATTGAGGAGCTCCATAAGATGCTGGTTATCCTTGGCGTATACCTTGATAAGAAGTGTATAGGGACCTGTCGTGAAGTGACACTCCACCACTTCGGGAATCTTTTCAAGCGCATTGACAACTTCCCGATACATTGATCCTTTCTCAAGACTGACGCCGATATAAGTGCAGGTGTTGAACCCGAGCAGGTGCGGATTAATAGTATATCCGGAGCCGGTGATAACCTTCATGTCGATAAGCCGTTGAATTCTCTGATGGATAGCGGCGCGGGAAACTCCGCATTGTACAGCAACGTCTTTAGAGGGTATACGGGCGTTACATGTGATGATGTTAAGGATACGCTTGTCGAGCGCGTCAATCTTTTCCATTGTATCTGTAAGTATCTTTTTAATAATTATACGTAAGTAAGTATTCAAAATTAAACGATAGTAAGTAATTCAATTATCTTTCATACTATCTGCGGCTTCTTTTTTGTCACTTTTGACTTGTCGCTCAGTCGAATACGAATGTATTCTCCATCGCTCCGCATCAAAATTGCCTAAAAAATAAGCTCGCATATAGTATAAATTAATTTTGAATACTTACTTACAAAATTAGTACATAAAAATTGACTCTGCAAGAAATATGTAAAAGAAATTATAGAAAAATGATAAGATTCATGACTAAATATAGGTATGTTGCCCCTAAATGCAACAATTTGCTATCAAAATGCAAGTTGAACCCTCTATTCTATTTTAGCCGCGGAAACCCATTACCGTCACTGTCATGTAGTATGGATATAAAAGGAGGCTAATCCTATTATGACACAAATAACTCGGATTAATAGTAAGAAATTTTTATTCACAAATTTGTGAATAAAAGAAACTTTTATTATCTTTACGCTATATTTTATTATATGATAGTCGAATTTGAAGAAGAATATCTTAGAGACCTCTATACCAAAGGTAAATGTAGCGATAAGAAACATCGTTATAGAATTGATGTAATAAAGCGTTATAAACGTGGCATAGATTATCTAAAATGGGCAACCCGTAAAGAGGACTTGTTTCGGATCAACTCTTTGAATTTCGAGGCATTAAGAGGTAATAAATCAGGACGGTTCTCTGTTAGGGTCAATGATCAGTATCGTATAGAGTTTACCTTGAGAGAAACCGCGGAAGAGCCTATACTTACTATCTGTAATATTGTTGAACTCTCAAACCATTACGATTGATATGATTACATTAAACGGAATAGCTCCTGATATGATAGCCAATAATCTAACTCCGTTTGAACCGACTCATCCGGGAGAACTCATCAAGGATGAACTTGAAGCCCGACATCTGACGCAGGCAAAACTCGCAGAAAGCATTGGCGTTCAGCCATCGCTTCTGAATGAGATAATCAAGGGAAAGAGAGGGGTCAATACCGAGATGGCTCTACTTATAGAGGCAGCCCTGAATATTCCGGCAGATCTGTTGCTCAATCTGCAAAGTGATTACAATATGCAGGTGGCAAAGGGTGACGCTTCATTCATGAAGCGTCTGGCTTCGATACGCAATATCGCGGCAGTTTTATAGGGGAGCCTAAATATATAAAAAGAGCCGGCAGCGATACCGGCTCTTTGGAATTTTTATAATAGTATTATAGGTTAGAATGCGGATAAAGCAAGATTGGTCAGCCAGATCCAGAGAGGGCAGAACCCTATGAAGAGGATCACGGAGAGTGTTAATGAAGATGTACCTGTAGCGACATATGTGTCATACTCGTCGGCAATGATGATACCGGAGAATGCCGGCGGAAGAGCCGCTGCCACAACAAGCATACGCAGATTGTCTGCATCCATCTTGAAGAGGAGACCTAAGGCGAGGATTACGGCAGGCATCACGATCATCTTCATGATTGAGCCCAACACAGCCTGCCAGTTGATCTGAATCTTGATGGCTGAAAGGGTGATACCTGCTGAAAATACCGCCATTGAAGCGTTCGCCTTTGCGATAAGATTAAATGAAGGGGAAAGCTCCTTGGGCCATGGAATACCGACAAGCACCCATATCACGGCTAAGATAGGAGCCCAAGCCACAGGCTGCGCAAGCGCGTGGAGCACCGGTTTCCAGGGATTGGTCTTCTTATGGTCGGGATTCTGCTTTGCCAGTGAAGCATCCATAAGGGAGAGACCTACAGGAATACCTATAGCGTTAACCACGATACCGACAATAGCCACAACCAACGCCACCGACGGATTCACTCCGAAAATAGGCTCCAGCACGGCAAAGCCAAGGAAGCCGATAGTCGGCGAACCACTGATCAGGGCTGATACAGCGGCATCCGCACCTGTGTTTTTCTTAAAACAATATTTGAAAATGAAATAGACCGCCATGAATACGGCCATGATGCCGACAGCTGAAACTATTGTCAGCTTGATGTCCTTTGCGAGATCTTCACGCGAAGCCTGGACGATAGAGACGAACAACGCTGCAGGAAGAGCGAAGTCGAGCACTACCTTATTGAATTTTTTAGAGTCTTCGCCTGTGAAAGCCCCCTTCTTGCCCGCGATGAATCCGGCAAGCATCACAACGATAATCGGGACAATAGCATATAATATGACATGTGAAATACCCATAAGTAAGGCTTTTTAATAAAAAGCGGGCTGTATCCTGCCAAGCAGTCTACAGCCCGCTCCGGTTATATTTTATTTATAAACACAGTCTCCGATTATACGGTGTAATCAATCAGAGGAGTAGGATTAAGATATCCGATGTGACCTGACTCCTTACCTGCATCAGCCGCAAGCTGGACATCAATGATAGTCGGACGTTTAGAAGCTATTGACGCCTCCAGCGCTTTCTTTAGGTCTTCGGGAGTCTCGACATGATAGCTGTCGCCTCCGAATGCCTCGGCGATCTTATCGTAACGGGCGTTGATATCAAGAGTGGTAGGAGCCGGAGCCTCGCCGCCACCGGGATTTACACCGATACCGTTATAAATACCGCCGTTATTGAAGATCACTACAGTGACAGGGAGTTTGTATCGGCAGATGGTGGCGAAGTCCATACCGGAGAATCCGAATGCGGAGTCACCCTCCACGGCTACTACGCTCTTGCCTGTCGCGACAGCCGCGCCGATTGTGGAGCCTATTCCCATACCCATGATTGACCATGTGGCGCAATCCACACGATGACGGGGAAGGAACATATCCACTGCGTCACGGGTATCATCCAATGTGTTGGCACCCTCATTGATAAGGATAACATCTGGATTAGCCTCAAGGACAGGTTTGACGGCTGACAATGCGCTCCAGTGAGTCATGGGAGAAAGCTTTGCCGCGTCTGCGAGACGAGCCTGGAACTTTGCGTTCTTCTCCGCGCTCTCTTTCTGCAGAGCGGGAATCCATGTGGGATCTGTTGACATTGTCTTCCCTTTCATTGCGGCAAGGATACAATCAAGCGACTCATTGATATCGCCGACCACAGGAGCGGCGATAGGAACGTTGCGGTCAATCTCCTCAGGCTCTACGTCAAGCTGAATGAATTTGCCCTCCTTATTCCATTTCCCTTTACCGAATGAAAGCATCCAGTTGATACGGGCGCCGATCACCATCACTACATCCGCCTCTTCCATAATGGTGGAGCGGCATGAAAGTGCGCTGAGCTCGCCGTTATCGGGGAGCAGACCCTTCGCCATTGACATAGCGAGATAAGGAATCTTATATGTCTCGACAAGCTCCTTGATCTTATCGTCTGCCTGGGCGTATGCCGCACCCTTACCGAGAAGGATAGCCGGCTTTTTGGCAGAAAGAAGAAGCTCGACAGCCCGATCTACCGCAGTCTTGGTAGGAACAACGGGAGAAGCGATATCCACGGGAGTATAGAAGAGTTTCTCAGCATCCTCACGGTTCATGATCTCGCCGAGAGCGGGAGTGGTCATATCGATATATACACCGCCGGGTCGACCGCTCACTGCCGCACGATAAGCACGTGCTACGGCAGAAGGGATATCCTTGGCATGACTGCAACGGAAAGCCGCCTTCACAAGAGGACGGGCGGTGTTGAGCTGGTCAAGCTGTTCGTATGTGCCCATATTCATATCCACCATTGTCGGATCGGAAGCTCCTGAGATCTGAATCATCGGGTAGCAGTTGACTGTAGCGTTGGTAGTGGCGGTCAAGCCGTTAAGGAATCCGAGTGATGAAACAGTAAGGAGCACTCCGGGCTGTTTGGTAAGATAGCCGTGGGTGGCGGCAGCCATACCTGCCTGCTGTTCGAAGCGGAAACCATAATAGTTCATACCGATCTTCTGCATCGCGTATGCCGCCTCGGTAACAGGAATACCTATCAAGCCGTAGACATCCATCAGTCCGAGACGCTTGAGGGATTCCGCCAATATATACATTCCGGTCACTTGCTCCGGAAATTTTGGAGCAGTACCATTTGTTGTGTTTTCCATAATTCTAAAAATTAAGTTTATAGTGAGTTGGAAGAAAATTGAAGAGGTATTGCAGCAAGTCTGAGCTTGCCGCAATACACTGTTTTCTTTATATTACATCTGACCGTCAGCAAGAGGCTTTGTAGTACCGTTCTTGGCAAACTCAGCCATCTGTTCCTGAGTGTAACCGAGAGAAGCAAGCACTTCCTCCGTGTTCTGACCGAGGGCAGGAGCCGGACCGTAAGTAGGCTGATAGTTGGACATTGTGAACGGACATCCGACAGTGACGAATTCACCAATCTCGCCACCCTGATTGATGCGGACGAGAGTGTTGCCATCATAGAGGGACTCATCAGTCATGATCTCCTTTGTAGAAAGCACCGGACCGACAGGAACGCCTGCTTTGCCAAGGATCTCAGTAACCTCGAATTTAGTCTTGTCGGCACACCATTCGCCGATTCTCTTATAGATCTCCTGTTTGTGACGGTCGCGCGCGTCAGCTGTGTTGAAATCAGGATTTGTAAGCCAGTCAGTAAATCCTGTAGCCTGACAGAAGAGTTTGAAGTCCTTTGCGCCACGCTGAAGGATGACATATACATAATTGTTGGCATCCACTGCTGAATCCATATCGCCGGCAGGTTTACATTTGTAAGTCCATCCGAGCACGCCGCCGCCCTCGATGTTACCGCCACGGGGCACACAGTCACCGAATTTACCGTTAGGATACTGCGGGAACTGAGTAAGATAACCGATCTTGTCGAGAGTGAGCTGGTCACGGGTCTTGATACGGCAAAGGTTAAGACATGCGTTGTGCATTGACTGATATACATATACGCCTTCGCCTGTTTTCTCACGCTGACAGAGAGCTGCGAGAAGACCGATAAGGAGGTGCATACCGGTGTTGGAGTCGCCGAGAGCCGCGCCTGACTGAGTCGGGATATTGTCCGGACCCTCAAACCATCCTGTTGTAGATGCTGCTGCGGCAGTCACCTGTGCGATAGGCTCGTAAGCCTTAAGATTGGCATATTTTGATGAAAGAGGGAAACCCTTGATTGTACCATAGATACATTTAGGATTGAGCTTGTGAACTTCCTCCCATGAGAAACCGAGCTTATCCATTGCGCCCGGATGAAGGTTCTCTACAAAGATATCCGCCTCCTTGATGAGCTTGGTAAGAATCTCTTTTCCATCAGGAGTCTTCGCATCAAGTGTGAGAGACTTCTTGTCGGAGTTGAGCTGCAGATAGTAATAGGAGGGGAGGTCAGGATTCCACTGGAGCTCCTTACGTGTGGCATCGCCCACACCCGGACGCTCGATCTTGATTACATCCGCTCCGAGCCATGCGAGCATCTGTGTACATGAAGGACCTGACTGGACTTCGGTAAAGTCCACTACTTTAATTCCGCTTAATGGTGCTGTGTTCATAATATTAAATCTTTATAAATTGTAATTTCTTAAAATAGTAATTTCTATCGTGCAAGCATGATTATCATTATCAAACTTACATCATTAGAACAAATGAAAAAGAGTGTAAGTTAGAAGCCTTACACTCTTTTTTGACATTTATTAACCCTTTCTTTATTTTTCCCGTTGGTTTCGTTTTCATCCCTATCCTATACGCGACTTAGCGAAATTTCCGGTAATGAGGGCAGTTACAAATGCTATAAGTATCAGGGGGATAAATGTGATAAGAATATCAAGCGGGTCGATCATCACCGGATAAGACTGCACCACAAGCTGTGATGGATCTCCCTGAAGCTTGATGAATCCGAAATTCTGCTGGAGCCAGCAGAGCAGAAGCCCGATGGCGAGACCCGCCGCCCCTCCCGTAAGAGAAACGAATATACTCTCCCAGCGGAATATGGAGGCTATCTTCCCCTTGCTCATCCCTAAGGAATTGAGTGTGGAAATGGAGCGCTCCTTGTCTATCACCAGCATCGAGAGGGAGGAGATAATATTGAACGACGCGATGACAAGGATGAAGAAAAGGAGAAGGAACGTGACCCATTTCTCTATTGAAATCATACGGAAATTCATCTCCTGCTGCCGAAGCCTGTCCTTTACCACATATGCTCCGCTCGTCTCTCCTCCATTCAGGGAGGCAGCTATCTTCTCCGCCAGCTCCGTGGAGGTGATGCCGTCCCGACCTTTCACCTCAACCGCCGACGCCTCCTCATCATAAAGAAATATATCCCGCGCGATATCTATATCCACCACAATACGGTTCTCATCATAATCCGCCTGATTGGATTGATACACACCTGTCACGATCAGCGAATCTCTCAGAAAAGAGGCGGCGGGATTGGCAAGATTTACCTTCCCCTCTCTTCGGGGAGCGAACAGGAGTAAGCTATTGCCGGGAAAGGCATTGAGCCGTGCGGAGGTGCCAACGGCTATCAGTGTGGCGCGGTCTCTATCATCTTCAAATATATCTTCAGCATCTGAATCGACAGAGGGGGCAGCGGGTAGGGCTATGCTGTCGATAATCATGCTGTTGAGGGCAGTGATTTTAGAATACTCCTTTTTTGTCACTCCCTTGATTGATACCGGCGTCTCCCTGCCGTTGCAAACAGCCAAGGCATTGTCAAGAATAGTTGGGGTGGCAATCTCCACTCCCGGCACGTTCCGGATGACTTCCGCCAGGGAATCACCGTTGGCAAATACCTTCCCCTTAGCCGGAGTGACAATCACATCGGGCGTAAGACTGTCAATCCTCTCGGCAATCAGCGATCTGAAACCGTTGAATACCGAGAGGACACAGATGATGGCAGCTGTGGCGACGGCGATGCCGCAGACCGACACCGCCGTTATCGCGCCAACTGCGCTATGCGATTTCTTGGCGCGCAGATAGCGCCATGCTATCCGCGCGGAAAGAGGTAGATTCATTTCTTCTTCTTTATATTACTCTGCCTCCGCGGCTTTATCCTCCCTCTTGGCGGGGTCGGAGGCTAAGAGGCGATCGATATTGTCGATATAATCGAGCGAGTCGTCAAGATAGAATTGCAGATCGGGACATTTGCGGAGAGTCTGCTTCACTGCCTGTGCCAGCTCATAACGGACGGTCTTCGACTGCGTCTTGATATTGGCAAGGATAGCCTGCGACTTCTCGGAGGGGAATATGCTCAGATATGCTTTCGCAATGCTGAGATCGGGAGATACCCTGACCTCACTTACTGATACCAGCACATTTCCCATTGCCGCTGTCTGACGACGGAATATTTCACTCAATTCTTTCTGTATAAGACGCGCGATTTTCGCTTGACGTTTTCCTTCCATAATTTTTCAGTTTTATAATTTCTAAAGGATAAACACTGTAAGGGGGCGTTTCGTTTAGATTTTCCTTATTATGGAAGTTCAGAGTTTCCTGATTATTGTCAGCCCGTCGCGCAGCGGTATGATGACTTTCTCCACTCTCTCATCATTTGCCACCATATCGTTAAAAGCTACAATCTCGCGCGTCTGGGCAGCCTGCTTCTCCGGAGGTTCAGTGACATGACCATCCCATAATGTATTGTCGGCTATGATATATCCCCCTTTACGCACAAGAGGGAACACCATATTATAATAATCACGATAGGCTCTCTTGTCGGCGTCGATAAATACGAGGTCGAGCGACTCTTTCTCCCATCCGGCGATTACCGGAGCAGCATCGCCTATATTCAGCCTTACCTTATGGCCGTGAGGAGAGTCATGGAGTGCTGCGCGAATGAAATCCTCAAGCTCGTCATCTATCTCGAAGGTGTCGAGTATTGCGTCCTCCTCCATCCCCTCTGCGATACAGAGGGCGGAATAACCGGAAAAAGTGCCGAGTTCCAGAGCGTGCCGGGGCTTGATCATCTCCGTCAGCATCTTGAGGAGTCTACCTTGAAGATGACCGGAACACATTCTTCCGTTGAGCAGGCGGAGATTGGTGAGGCGGTCGAGTTTGCGGAGATTCTCCGGCTGCGGGTCGATATGCTTCAGCACATAGTCTTCAAGTTCAGGCTTCATTTCCGGGCATATTGTTATGAAGGTAAATCACTTGAAGGGCGGCGAGGAGATAGCCGTGTGTTCCCGCGCCCGCCACAACGGCATCGACACATCCGGCAGTGACGGAATGGCTTCTGAATTCCTCACGGGCATGTATATTGGAGATATGCACCTCAACAGTCGGCTTGACACCCTTTATATCTCTGAGCGCATCGGCAATGGCATAGGAATAATGGGCATATGCTCCGGGATTGATGATGATGCCGATAGTATCTTTTTCATAACGTATGGCCTGGATACGGTCGATTATCTCTCCCTCTCCATTAGATTGGAAGGCGTCGATTTCGAGATCCGGCATTTTGGCGCGGAGCATATTGATGACATCATCCAGTGTCTCACTCCCGTATATGTTTTTATCTCTAAGTCCTAACATGTTTAGGTTGGGACCATTAATGACAGCAATTTTCATAATATCATTGTATAAAAAAGAAAAAAGGCTGATAAGCGATTGCTTACCAGCCTTTGCTCAGTCGGGGTGACAAGATTCGAACTTGCGACCACACGCCCCCCAGACGCGTACTCTAAACCGGGCTGAGCTACACCCCGAATGATGCTTTCGTTTCAGAACCATTATTGTTTCCTTCCCGATTGCGATGCAAAGTTACAACCTTTTTTTGAATCCACCAAATTATTTGCAAATTTTTTTTCTGATTTTTTTCGATTAAGCTATGAACGCAGATTCTACCTGCAAGTGAAAATGCAGTTGGAAAGAGCGCGCGAGAAACCGATGTTTTTCGAGAATCTCAACAGCTGGTTCTGCTATCATGCCATTGCCAACCTGAAATAATTGAACCCTTGGAGCCGCGGAGGCGTTTATCGGATAAAGCAGATAATATGAAAAACGCAGATTTATTCGATATAACCGGAAAGGTAGCAATCGTCACCGGAGGAGGCGACGGAATAGGGAAGGGTGTATGCCAGACACTCGCTGCCGCCGGCGCCTCTGTTGTGGTTAGCGACATTTCGCTTGAAAAGGCTCAGGCCGTGGCTGACGAAATCACAGCTGGTGGCTCGAAGGCCGTGGCTGTAGCCTGCAACGTGCTTGAAGAAGCGGATCTCGATAAGCTCGTGAAGTGTGCTGTCGATACGTTCGGGACGGTCAACATACTCGTAAACAATGCAGGTTTAGGTGGTGGTGGCAGGGAGAATCCCTATAAGATTGACCGCGCCTACGTGGAGCGGATATATGCAATCAATGTCTTTGCCCCCTGGCAGCTTTGCAAACTTGTCGCCCCCTACATGGAGAAGTCGGGCTACGGAAGCGTCATCAACATTACGTCGATGAGCAGCGTAAACAACAGTCCGGCTATGGCTATCTACGGGTCGTCGAAAGCGGCACTCAACCATTTGGCTTCTAACCTGGCCTTTGATTACGGCCCGATGGGTATCCGTATCAATAATGTCGGACCAGGCGCTACACGCACAAAAGCACTTGCCTCCGTGCTCACTCCAGAGATAGAAGCCCGGATGCTTGCCCATACGCCCATCCATCGCCTCGGAGAGGTAGCCGACATTGCCGGAGCTGTGTTATATTTCGCCGCCCCCGTATCGGAATGGGTCAGCGGCCAGACGCTGATGGTCAACGGCGGCGGCGTCCAGACGCTCGATTGAATAAACTCTCAAGATAATCAAGATAATGGAAACTTTCAAAAGTTTTTTAGAAAATAATGGAGAAAAATTTGGAACAAACGAAATAAAGTATTAACTTTGTACTCGCAATCCGATGATTGCCGGTAACGATAGAGTTATTGAAATTGATGAAGCGCAAGATTAATTTGCTTGAGAGAGCGATTTAAAAATTGATGGAGCGCAGTTTTGGTGTGGTAGTTCAGTTGGTTAGAATACATGCCTGTCACGCATGGGGTCGCGGGTTCGAGTCCCGTCCGCACCGCTGAGGAGAGAGGAAGAGCAGTTTGATTGACTTCGGTCGTCGGCTGCTCTTTTTCGTTATCTATATTAGTGTTCCATATATTATTCAATATTATTCATATCTCTGTGCTTATCTTTATAGAAAATATAATCATGGAGGGTGATTGAAAATATAATATTGAGGGTGAAGCTCCATTCCGGATTTTTATGATACAGTCTGATTAATTTGCGGAGAATCTTTATTATATTTGCAGCGGATAGTGATTGGAAGATAAGGAATTAATTGAAGGTATGAATATGAAGAAGAAAGTAAGATACCCGATAGGCGAACAGTCATTTGAGTTACTCCGTAGAGAGGGTTTCCTTTATGTGGATAAGACTGAATATATAGGTAAATTGATAGATGCGGGAAAATATTTTTTCTTAGGACGACCTCGACGTTTCGGCAAATCGCTTTTCCTCTCCTCTCTGAAATGCTTTTTTGAAGGTAAGCGCGAGCTCTTCAATGGTCTATATGTCGATACCATGGATTGGAGTTGGGAAAGATACCCGGTACTATATCTGGATCTGAATATAAGCCAATATAAGGAAAATACTGATCTTGATGAGGTCATAGAGTATCATCTCAGGAAATGGGAAGAGGAATATAAGATTGATGTCAAGGATAAGGTAATTTCCTTGCGGTTTGCTAATATAATAGAGTGTATTTCAAAACGCACAGGAAAAGGCGTGGTCATACTCGTGGATGAGTATGACAAGCCGTTAGTAAATAACATCCATTATAATGAGCAGTTTGAGGGGTATCGTAATAAACTCGCTGCCCTATATTCCAACTTCAAGAGTTCGGCTGATTATATCCGCATGGTGTTTCTGACCGGCGTGAGTCGTTTTGTTAAGCTCAGCGTCTTCTCCGGGCTCAATAATATAAGGGATCTCTCTTTTCTAAATGAGTATTCTGCCATATGTGGGATTACTGAAGAAGAGTTGCTGGATAATTTCCAAGAGGGGATTGCTGCGCTTGCTGAAGAAAATGGTAGAAAGGTGCAGGAAGAGATAGCTGAGCTTAAAAAATGGTATGACGGTTATCATTTCTCTTCAAAATCTCCTGATATTTATAATCCTTTCTCCATTCTCCAGATCTTTGCCGGAAAAGAATATTCAAATTACTGGATTGCGTCAGGAAATTCATCTCTTCTGGCAGAACAGTTGAAATTGACAAATTCAAATCTGGAAGAGATAATTAATACACGTTGCACGCAGAACACATTGGAGGGTCTGGATATCTCAAGTCCTCGCCCGATAGCTCTGCTTTACCAGACAGGATATCTTACAATAAAAAGATATGATGAGCGCCGCAAACTCTTTCATCTCGGCATACCCAATGAGGAGGTGAAGCAAGGATTCTTTGAGTTTCTTCTCCCTTATTATTCCTCTTTACGTGAAGAAACAGTCCGCCCCTTTATCTTTGATCTTATAGATGAGATCGAAGAGGGGAGGGTGGACGACTTCATGCGTCGACTTCAATCACTTTTTGCAGGTTTCGGACATGATTTGAAATTTGATGAAGAGCGCAATGTACAGAACGCCCTGCTTCTGATATTCTCTTTGATGGGGCTTCATGTTGATTCGGAATATAAGACCTCCGACGGAAGGATAGATATACTCCTCCGCACGTCAGAGTATGTCTATATCATGGAGCTAAAATATGATCGTCCGGCATCCGAAGCATTGGAGCAGATAGCACGCAAAGAATACTCTCTGCCATGGAGTCTTGATAAAAGAAAAATCATGGAAATCGGTATTAGTTACTCTTCCGCTAAACGACGTATCGATGAATGGTGCGTGAGAGAAGGAGAGAGAGTAATTGATTTTTCCGTGCGAGAATGGTAAAAGTGTAAAGTAAGCACGGGAGCAATGGAAATTCTCCATGCTCCCGTGATTGGTTATTCTGTAAGATCTAATTTATTTGGTTATTCCGTAAGATCTAATTTATTGGGAAAGAGGCTTAATAAGACTCCTTCTCATTAGGGAAGTCTCCCGATTTCACATCCTCGATGTATCGGCTCACGGCGTCTGTCATCACTCCTGCCAAATCTGCATAACGACGAAGGAAACGGGGCGAAAAACCTTGATTGATACCTAACATGTCATGCATCACGAGCACCTGTCCGTCTGTGCCTCCGCCCGCTCCGATACCGATCGTCGGTATAGTAAGCTCCTCTGATACACGTTTCGCCAATTCTGCCGGAATCTTTTCCAGAACAATCGCAAAGCACCCTATCTCCTCCAGCAACTTCGCATCCTCAATCAGTTTCTGCGCTTCCGCCTCTTCGCGGGCACGGACGTTGTAAGTGCCGAATTTATTGATACTCTGAGGAGTCAGTCCGAGATGACCCATCACGGGGATGCCGGCGCTGAGTATACGTTCCACGGACTCCCTGATCTCTGCGCCGCCCTCCATCTTTACAGCCTCCGCGTCGCTCTCCTTCATGATGCGGATGGCGGAGGCAAGAGCCTCCTTGGAATTGCCCTGATACGATCCGAAGGGGAGATCCACCACAACCAATGCACGATTCACACCCTTTGTCACTGACTGACCATGATAAATCATCTGATCAAGAGTGATGGGGAGAGTGGTGACGTTGCCTGCCATAACATTGGAGGCGGAATCGCCAACGAGGATAACATCAATACCCGCCTGATCCAGAATCTTAGCCGAACTGTAATCGTAAGCCGTGAGCATCGAGATCTTCTCGCCCCGCTGCTTCATCTCTGTAAGGCGGCGTGTGGTAACCTTGCGAGGTTTATCGGTAGTATTTGTAGACATATTGATATAATATAATTTTTTTATATAATTTACCCGGTGTATTCTTCCTTGATGAGGCTGACCGAGGTTAACGTTGCAAAGTTACCTAATTAAATTAAAGTAGGAAAATATAAGGTATAAGAATTAAGCTCCATCCACTATTTGGTATAAAAATAAGGAAAGGATTTGAAAAATTAGGAAAATAAGATTAACTTTGCGAAATATCCGCGTAAGACGATAGATATATCGCCATCTGCGGATCCGAACCGAGAATTCATAGAAACGATTATTGACCTATTTTCCTTGCGACACCTTAAGGTATGAGTTACTGGATGCTTAACTATATAATGATAACAGCGGCGTCAATCTTCTTTGGCGCTCTGATCATACCTAATATCCTGCTGATAGCGTTCAGGTGTCATCTCTACGACGAGCCCGACGGGAGAAAGATCCATAAAGGTGTGATTCCACGTCTTGGAGGAATCTCTTTCCTTCCATCATTAGGAGTCGCCCTCACCCTTACCATCGGATTGAACATGCGTTTCTGCGGATCCGAGATGGGGGAGGCGTTGGGAGGAAATGCCCTCACGCTCCTCTTTTTGGCGGCGGCTCTACTTATCATTTATGTCCTTGGTATTGCAGATGATCTGATCGGGGTCCGTTACAGGGCGAAATTCCTATATCAGGTCGTAGCAGGAATATTGATTGTGTCTTCCGGCTTATGGATCAATGACTTATACGGCTTTCTTTGGATTGACAGAGTGCCCGACTGGCTTGGAATCGGACTGACTATCTTCGTGATAATCTATGTGCTTAACGCCATGAATCTCATTGACGGTATAGATGGTCTGGCATCCGGACTCTCGATAGTCGCATTGGGATGGTATTCCTATCTATTCTATAATGCTCAGGATTATATCTCCCTTCTTCTTTCAGGTGCGGCATTAGGTACGATTATCCCATTCTTTTATTATAATGTATTCGGCAAAGCCGCCACTCATACCAAGATCTTCATGGGAGATACCGGCTCGCTCACTATCGGACTGATACTGGTATATCTCTCCCTCAAGATAATGAACCTTACTCCGGACGGGGTGGAAGCCGACCATAATCTTCTAATACTTGCGATAGTCCCGCTGCTCCTTCCCTGCTTTGATGTGGTAAGAGTCTTCATGCATCGTGTGCGCGAAGGTCGCAACCCCTTTCTGCCCGACAAGAGCCATATCCATCATAAGCTCCTGGCATTAGGATTCAGACAGAGCAAGGCATTGATCATCATACTTATCTCCGACGCAATACTCATCATGCTCAATTATCTCGCTTCTTCATGCGTAGATGCGACATGGATAATCGTGTGTGATATAATAATATGGACCCTCTGCAACCTCTATCTCACATCCGCCATAAGGAGGAGAGAGAAAAGGATAGGAGAGAAGTTGTATTGAGAATGGAGGAGAGAGGGGATGCTTAACTGATAAAACTAACTTGATAATCAAATTCCATCGAAATATGAATTGGAACAAAACGATAAAGACGATTTTGGCAGTCTGTGTGGTGTCTGTAGGTCTGTCGGCTTGCCGTACGCCCAAGGATGTGGCATATTTTCAGGATGCCGACACGACAGCTATAATAGAAATGGCGAAGGCAAAGCAGATCACACTGCGTCCCGGCGACAAGCTAACAATAGTGGTGAAATCAAAGGATGCCGCCATTTCCGACCTTTTCAATATGCCGGTCTATACCAACCGTGTCGGCAGAGGTGTATCGGGCGAGAGTCTGGCGCCATATACTGTAAATGAGAAGGGGGATATTGATTTTCCGGTGCTTGGCTCTCTTCATGTGGAGGGTATGACCCGAGGTGAAGTCGCAGGATTTGTCAAGGGGGAGCTGATGGGTAGAAATCTTGTCAAGGATCCGACTGTTGCGGTGGAATTTCTGAATGTCGGCGTAAATATACTTGGAGATGTCAACGGTCCGGGCAGATACGGAATGAATAGGGATGACCTCTCGGTGCTTGAAGCTATTTCCATGGCAGGCGATCTCAAGATTACCGGCAAAAGGGATAATGTGAAAGTGATAAGAGAGGAGAACGGAAAACTATACACCTATACACTGGATCTTACAAATATAGAATCAGTCGGCAAATCTCCGGCTTATTATCTGCAGAACGGTGATATCGTATATGTAGAGCCCAATGATATGCAGAAGAGAAACAGTTCGCTTAACGGTAATAACGCTTTGAGCACGGGCTTCTGGATTTCCGTGGCATCTCTGATTACCTCTGCCATAACAACAGTGGGTGTATTTGTGCGTAAATAACAGGGAAAAGCAATAAAAGCAAATAACTGACGTATCTTAAATAGCCGGTTAAATAGATTTTCTATATTACCTACCGGCATCATATTATGGAAGATTCAACTACACTTAACTCAACATCACGAAAAAACTCGTTGTCCATTTCGGATTATCTCAAGCTATGCAGCCATAGATGGATATGGTTTCTGCTCTCTTTTGTCTGCATCTGCGGGCTCGCTTACTTCTATCTGAAAATATCTGAGCCAAAGTATGAACGCTCTATGGAGATTCTCATCAAGGATGAGGACAGCAAAGGAGCATTGGGCAATATGGCTTCAGCTTTTTCCGGTTTGGGACTTGGAGGTGGCAACACCAACGTATATAATGAGATGATTGCCCTCTCTTCTCCGGCAGTGATGTATGAGGTGGTTGAAAGGCTCAACCTCGAGATGAATTATCTGGAGAAAGATGGACTGGCAAAGACCACTCTCTTCGGGACGAATCTTCCTTTTAATGCTATCCTGAATGATATCCACGCAAATTCTTCTGCCGGCTTCCGAGCTGATCTCTACCCCAACGGCGATGTAAAGCTATATAAATTCTTCAAAACCCTTGAAGATGGTTCAAAAAAGAAATATGATGAGGAGGTCAGAGGAAAAATTGACGGAAAGGCTATCCGCACCCCGATAGGGCGGATCGTCTTGGCGAAGAATCTTTCTTATATCCCGGATACAAAGAAATCCAAAGATGCCGTGACTATCGTGGTATCGCGTATGCCGCTTATGACAGCCACCGAGCTTTACAGCAGCAAGCTCCGTGTGGATCTGGCGGATACTGATGCCGATGTGATCGACCTGACAATAAAGGACCCTTCCGTGGAGCGTGCCGATGCGATCCTCAATACCGTCATGGATGTCTATAACGAAAACTGGATGGCGGATAAGAACAAAGTCTCTGTCGCTACTTCCGATTTTATCGGCGAGCGCCTGAAGATTATCGAGAAGGAACTCGGTGTGGTCGACACTGATATCTCCAAGTATAAATCCGACCATCTCATCCCGGATCTCCGTGAGGCGGCGAAACTCAATATGGAGGAGAACGCTAAAATCACCCATGAGATATTGGAGCTTAACAATAAGCTCGCCATGTCAGGATTTGTGAAGGATTATGTTACTAATCCCGCCAATGTCAACAGTGTGATTCCGGTAAATACGGGAATGGGCAGTCAGCAGCTGGAGAGTCAGATAGCCTCCTATAACAGTATCCTTCTCGGGCGCAACAATCTCGCCCAGAGTTCTTCTGACTCCAACCCCCTTGTGCTGGATTATGATGCGCAGCTGCGCGGTCTTCGCGAAGCCATAGTAAAGGGCGTGACAGCACATGTGAGTGCTCTCCAGACTCAGATCGGCAATATGAAAGGAGCAAAGGCGCTGACTGAAACCAAGCTCTCTTCAGGTCCGACTCAGGCGAAAGACCTTCTGTCTGCCGAGCGTCAGCAGCTCGTGAAACAATCCCTTTACCTCTTCCTCCTCCAGAAGAGAGAGGAGAATGAATTGACTCAGACGTTTACTGCATATAATACCCGTATCCTTACCCCTCCGATGGGATCATTGGAGCCTGTCGCTCCTAAGAAAGGGCTGATTATGGGTTCCTCATTTTTGCTGTCGATCCTTATTCCGGCTCTATGGATTTATTTTGCATATTATCTCGACACAAAGATACGGAGTCGTAAGGATATAGCCTCAATGGCGGCTCCTTTCGTGGGAGAGATTCCTATGGTGGCGCGTAATCAGCGTGTAGGATTGCGTAAAGGTAAGGCAGGAAAGATCTCCAAGAAGAGCAAGGAGCTTGAGAATGTCATCGTGGCGGTCAAGGAGGGAAGCCGAGATGCTGTGTCTGAATCTTTCCGTATCATACGCGGTAATATTGACTTCATGGTGAAAAACCAGCCTACGAATGTTTTCCTACTCACATCATTTAATGCAGGTAGCGGTAAGTCGTTCATTGCATTCAATCTTGCTGCCTCTTTTGCCCTGAAGGGGAAGAAGGTATTGATTATCGACGGCGACTTGCGGCATGGCTCCGCTTCCCAGTTTGTGGGAATGCCCTCAAAGGGTCTTAGCAATTACCTGACAGGACAGGATGATAACTGGCAGTCTCTATGCAGAGAGGTGGAGGGACATTCCGGTGTGGATGTGCTTCCTATAGGTCATCGTCCGCCTAACCCCTCCGAGCTTTTGGATAACGGCAGGATAAATACTCTACTTGACGAGGCTCGCAAGGAGTATGACTATATTTTCCTTGACACGCCGCCGGTGGATGTAGTGGTGGATACACAGATTCTGGAGAAATCGGCAGACCGCACTCTCTTCGTGATTCGTGCAGGACTCCTTGACCGCGAAGCAGTGGTAGAGATTGATAAGCTCTATAAGAATAAGCGATTCAAAAATATGAGTGTTATTCTCAACGGCACTACTTCCGAACATAGCCGTTACCATACTTATGGCGGATACGGATATTACGGAAACTAATCATCACCTCATAACATTATATCTGAATGTGGCCCTTTAGCAAAACCAATAACTTGGAGGAGAGCGGGATGTTCAACGGATTTACCGATTGGCATTCCCATATCCTTCCGGGCGTGGATGACGGCATCCCCTCTATGGATAAGTCACTGGAAGTGCTTCGCCGCTATGAAGAGAAAGGTATCCGTAAAGTCTGGCTTACTCCCCATATCATGGAGGATTATCCCAATACTCCGGCTTCATTGCGTGAACGTTTCGCGGAGTTGCAGGATGCATATAAGGGTCCGATCGAGCTCAGGCTCGCAGCGGAAAATATGCTCGATTCTCTGTTTGAGGAGCGTCTTGAGACCCGTGATTTCCTTCCTATCGGTGAAGAGGGTAACCACTTGTTGGTGGAGACAAGCTATATGAATCCCCCATATGGTTTTCATGATATGCTGAAAGAGACGATGAAAGCAGGCTATTTCATCCTCCTCGCTCATCCGGAGCGCTATCGCTACATGGATGAGGATGATTACCGTCAGCTCAAGGAGATGGGGGTAAAATTCCAGACGAATTTCGCCTCTTTGGTGGGAGGCTATGGCGAGACTGCCCGTAAGAAGGCGGAGTGGCTCTTGAAGGAGGGGATGATAGATGTATGCGGCAGCGACATCCATCGTCTTGCTTTCTTTGATGAGATGATTTCAAAGAAGCCCTCGAAGAAGAGTGCATCCGACCTTATCGCATCCGTGGCGCAAAATCCGGCTTTATACTGATTATATGAATCTAAAGGGTTTCCTGAAAGGAGATGGCAGAACCGTTAAAGCACGGAAGAATATACTTGCCTCTATGGCTCTGAAAGGGCTTGACGGATTGGTATATCTTCTTTTTGTTCCTGTCACTTTGGGATACCTCAAGCCATATGAATATGGCGTATGGCTTACGCTCAATTCCATTCTCGTATGGATTGACTCCTTTGATATCGGTTTGGGAAACGGTATGCGTAACAAGCTCGCGCAGGCGGTTGCCAATGGCGATAAGGATAGAGGACGTACATATGTCTCCACTACCTTCTATATGCTGATTTTACTGATGTTGGGATTAGTGGTGGCAGGCACATTGATACAGCCGTTAGTCGACTGGTATTCCATTCTTCATACCAATTCCGCAGAGGTGGCGCAACTGAATAATATCGTGTATGTGACCTTCCTCATATTCTGCTTCAATTTTATATTTAAGTTCATAGGAAATGTCTATCTCGCCCTCCAGCTCCCCGCTGTCAACAATCTCTTTGTCACGGCGGGTCATACCCTGGCATTGATAGTCATTTTTATACTGACCAAGACCACTCAGGGCTCTTTGATGGCAGTGGCAGTGGTCTATGCGGCTGCTCCACTCGCTGTCTATCTGATGGCATATCCGGTCACTTTCTTTAAGATCTTCCCATATCTCCGACCCTCATTCAAGTATTTTCGAAAGGAAGATCTGAAGGATCTCTTCAATGTCAGTGTTCTCTTTTTTATACTCCAGCTGTCGGGCATACTCCTCTTCTCGCTTGCCAACATCCTTATCTCCCACCTTTTCGGACCGGCAATGGTAACGCCCTATAACGTCGCCTACCGTTATTATAGTCTTGTGCCAATGGTAATGGCGTTGGTCGTTGCTCCTATGTGGTCGGCAACAACAGACGCCTATGAGAGGGGAGAGCTGGAATGGATCAGAGCCGCAATGAAGAGAGTCGGCAGATTGCTGTGTATAGCATTGGCTCTCTTGGCATTTATGACCGTTATCTCGGAATGGATATACTCCATATGGGTAGGCGGAGAGGTAAGGATCGGTTTCCCGATCTCCATATGGATGGGTATATACACCGGCATCCTTATCCTAAGCCTGGCATATTCAAGTTTTCTTAACGGAATGAATAAGATAAGGCTGCAATGTATCAATACATTGACTGTCGGAATCTTGTTCTATCCTCTTTGTTGGTGGTTGGGAAAGACTTTTGGGATAACAGGAGTGCTCGGGGGAATGTGTCTGTTAAACCTTTCGGGTTTGCTGTTGAATGTGATCCAGTTCAATAAGGTGGTGAATGGCAAGGCTGCGGGAATATGGGCGAAATAAGGATGAGTCAGATAGAAAATACAATGAATTCAACTTCCGACATATTATATGTTACCGTTCTATATAAACAGAGACTTGAAGAGACGTCAGCCTTCAGGACCCTTCTGCATGACCGGGAGCATGTATATATTCAAGATAACAGTCCTCAGCCGTCAGTGCCCGATTCGCTCCCTGCCGGCTGGAGGTATATTTCAGTCCCGGGTAATCCCGGACTGAGCACGGCATATAATGCCGCCGCACGTTATGCCAAGGAGAAGGGGTTGAAATGGCTGATGATAACGGATCAGGATACAATATATCCGGAAGGGGCGGCAAGTATATATGGGAAAGTCATAGAGCCCGAGTCAGAAATTAGCCTATATATGCCGAAGATAAGAATATCTGATGGCTCTTACATTTCTCCCGTGCCAAAACGTTTCTATTTCTCTCATCCCGAAAAGAAATGTATGGATGGAATAATTAATTTGAGGGATGCTGCTGTCATAAATAGTGGACTATTGGTAAAATTGGATGATTTTGAAAGGGCGGGAGGATATAATGAGAAAGTTTTTCTTGATTTCTCAGATTTCCAGTTTATTGACCGGCTTGCTAAAATCGGATGTAAGGGCGCCTTGCTTGATTTGGAACTGACACAAGCTTTTAGTGCGCGGGATGACAGCGGAGAAAGACAGCTGGAACGATATAAACTTTTTTGCAGGTCGTTGAAAGGATATGAAAAAGATACCTTAGCTATAAGAGCGGCATTATGGGCAGTAGTGGCTAAAAGAGGTCTATCTTTGGCGATCAAGAGAAAGTCAATGATTCCGTTTAAAATAATGTGGGGGAATTATTAGTAATTCAAAACATAACTGAATATAAAACATGCAGACCGAAAGAAGATACAGATCACTGTTAGTCAATCCTTTTTTTCTCAATGGATTGATATGGCTGGTAGTATTAATGGTATATCAGTTGGGGTGGAGTCGTCTCTGTCCCTCTCTTTCTGACGGCATGTTGTTTTTTTTGATTAGCACCTCCGTTCTATCAATACTATCGGGAGTCTGGTATTTTCAGTATCATACCATTTCTTTTCTGCCATTGAAAGACTTTTCTGTAAAAGCAATAACGAGATGTCTGATAGTCTTGTGGATACTTTTTATTATTGAAATTGCGGCTGCAGGAGGATCACCTTTATTGGCTTATTTAGGTGTAGGTCCAAAGGTATTGTACGATGAATTTGGTCTTGCGGGTGTGCATGTCATAGTCGTTAATGGATTGTCATGTGTCGCCATCTACACCTTCTATGCATACAGATCCACACAAGATAAGGTCGTAAGAAAAAGACTTTTATACATATTGTGCGCTACCCTTCTACCTTTTATATTGATGTTTAACCGTGGAGGAACCATGACAATTTTGTTAGGAATGTTCCTGATACTCTTGCTTTCCACATCATCTCCCGTAAAAATTATATGGAGGGCAGTGTTTGTGGGGATATCCATATTATTTATTTTCGGAGTCATGGGAAATATGAGATGGAAAGCTCACGGAAGCAGTGGTAATCATCTTGAAAAGATTATACTTCAGGTAGGAAAGGCATCACCGGAATTTCAGAAATCCAGTATTCCTAAAGAGTTCTTCTGGGGTTACCTATATATAGCCACTCCCTTGGGAAATGTGCAGAATACAATTAATAGAGTAAAGGAAAGGGAAAGCGATACCCAAGACCTTCAGGATATGATGCTTTATGAATTTACTCCTGAAATTATAACTAAACGTATAAAAGGAGAGGATAGTAAGGAAACCAAAAAGCATCAGGCAATCCTTATCACGCAGTCTCTCAATGCTACGTCCGTCTATGGACGAGTATATAAATTTTTAGGCTGGGGAGGAATGTGGGCTATGTTTGCATTTACAATGTTGTTTATATTAATTAATCTCAATATTGTCCCTAAAAATTCCAAATGGTTCTTGCCGGTGCTTATTACGATTGATGAAATTATAATTATGAATTTGTTTGACAACATGTTCATATTCATGGGTATGATTCCTCAATTATTCATATTCCTTTTGATATACTTTTTCCAACGTAATAAAATTCGTGTAAATTAAGTTTCTCCTCTCTTTTGAAGAATTGGCTATATGCAATAAATAGACTTATAAAATGTTTTAAAGATATATGCCTTTAAAATAAGTCATAGTAAAGTAGAGATGGTATCGGTATGTATGGCTACATATAATGGAGAGCGTTATCTCCGGGAGCAGATAGACTCCATTCTGGCTCAATTAGAGCCGGAAGATGAGCTGATTGTTTCCGATGACGGCTCCGTAGATGCCACTTTATCTATTCTTGACTCTTATTCCGACCCAAGAGTAAAGGTTTATCATAATGTGGGGCCGCATGGAGTGAATGCCAACTTTGAGAATGCCCTGAGCCATACTAATGGAGATTATATCTTCCTTTCAGATCAGGACGATGTCTGGCTTCCCGGAAAGGTGAGGAAATGTGTTGCGACATTAACTGAATCTGATCTTGTATTGCATAATGCCACAATAGTAGATACCGATCTCCGACCTCTCGGCAAGTCCCTTTTTGATGAATTGCATCCTCAGGGAGGGGTTTTGAGAAATCTGATGAGGAATGAGTTCACGGGATGTTGTATGGCTTTTAGGAAAGATGTGTTAAAGTACGTGACTCCATTTCCTAAGACAGTGCCTTTCTATCATGACAGTTGGATAGGGCTGCTGGTAGGTTTAAAAGGGAAGATTAACATTCTATCTGACGAACTTCTTCTTTTCCGACGTCATATGCATAACAACTCCTCGGCGGGAACTCAGAGTAAGAACGGCTTATCGAAAAAGATTTTAATCAGATTATCATTAGTTTACAATTTAACGAAGAGACTTTGCAGAAGATGATTACTGCCTCAATAGTTTTTTATAATACATCTCTTGATGAGGTTAGAGCTGTGCTGGACTGTTTGGAGAATAGTCCGGTAGACACGGTGTATGTAATCGACCATTCTGATACAGATAAACTGAAGAATATATCAGAATCTTTTTCAAAGGTGAGATATGAAATACATCCGAATGGAGGTTATGGGAAGGGGCATAATCATGGTATCCGGAAAGCCTTGGATATAAACACCGATTATCATATCATCATCAATCCCGATATTTATTGGAAAGGGGATGTTGTAGAACGGCTGAGAGACTTTATGGATGCTCATCCGGATTGTGGCTTAGTGATGCCCAAGGTGCTCTTCCCTAATGGAGAAATACAATATCTGTGCAAGCTTCTCCCTACTCCGATGGATCTTATCGGAAGAAGGTTCATACCATTAAAGAATTACACTCGGAGACATAACGAGAATTATGAATTGCGATGGAGCGGCTATGACCGAGTGATGGAAGTGCCCTCTCTGTCCGGATGCTTTATGTTTATACGGGGCGACGTACTTAGAAAGACCGGAGGCTTTGACGAGCGCTTCTTTCTATATGCGGAGGATATGGATTTATGCAGGCGCATAGGGGAAGTAAGCCGCACAGTATTCAATCCTGAAGTGACGATCTATCACGCCTATCATCAGGATTCCTACAAGAACTTCAAGCATCTGAAGATGCATATTAATTCCGTTATCAAATATTTCAATAAGTGGGGCTGGCTTTTTGACAGGAAGCGGAAGGATAAGAATAGGAGATGTATTGAGAGGTTAAGAGATATTAGCCGGAAGAGCGAGGATTAGAATCTATCCCCTTTCTTATTTTTATATCTTAGCTTATGGGGATAGATTTTAATATGCGTAAAGCTGACTGTTAATTGCATAATTACAGGAAAAAAGAATAATAGAAATGAGATTTTAATCTGAATGGTTTCACTCTGTGTTTTGTTAAAATCTTATTATTGATTATATTTGTATCATCCGATTTTCAAAGAGTAAGAAGTATAAGAGGAAGATGGAAATAAAAAGAGTGAAATATCCGATAGGTCAGCAGTCATTTGAAGTGCTTCGCAATGAAGGCTATTTTTATGTAGATAAGACTGAATACATTGAAAAAATCATCAATGGTGGCCAGTATTTTTTCTTGGGGCGTCCACGCAGATTCGGCAAGTCACTCTTCCTATCCACCCTTAAATGCTTCTTTGAGGGAAAGAGGGAATTATTCAAGGGGCTCTATGCAGAAAGCATGGAATGGGATTGGGAAGAATATCCTGTTCTGTATCTTGACCTGAATAATCAGCAATTTAAAGAAGATCTGATGTTTACGGATTTGGATGCAGTTATGAATGATTCCTTAAGAGTTCATGAGGAAAGATTAGGGATTGATACGCCTGAAGCTAATCTATCGTCACGCTTCGCCTTTTTAATAAGAAAATTAGCAGAGACTACGGGTAAGCCGGTAGTGATACTTGTTGATGAATATGATAAACCGCTTGTCAACAATATCAATAAACCGGATCGATTCGTTACCTACAGAAATAAATTAGCAGCGTTATATTCCAATTTCAAAAGCTCAGCCGACTATATCAGATTAGTTTTCCTGACCGGAGTAAGTCGCTTCGGTAAATTGAGTGTCTTCTCTGGTCTCAATAATATCAGTGATATATCATTTATAAATGATTTTGGAAGTATCTGCGGCATAACTGAAGAAGAGCTTAAAAATAATTTCGGTGAAGGTATAAAGGCACTTGCAGAGAGATATAATCATTCATATGAAGAGGAATTAGAACACCTTAAACGCCATTATGACGGCTATCATTTCACAGAAACAGGTCCTGATATCTATAATCCTTATTCTCTGCTTCAGGTTCTGGCATATCGGCAATATTCCAATTACTGGATAGCGTCGGGCAATTCCACACTATTAGCAGAACAACTTAAAAAGACGGATTCAGATTTAGAGGAGGTAGTGAATACAGTCTGCGACCGCTCCGTGCTCGAAGGTCTGGATATAGATAATATTTCAGTAGAGGCGTTATTATTTCAGACCGGCTACCTTACAATAAAGAGGTTTGACCCCCGGCGAGAACTGTTCCATTTAGGTATACCGAATGAAGAGGTCAAGAAAGGGTTCTTCACCTCGCTGATACCATATTATACCTCCATACCCAAAGCCAAGGTCTCACCATTTATCTTCGACCTCATCGACGAGATAGAAGAGGGGAGAGTGGATGACTTTATGCGTCGTCTTCAGTCACTGTTTGCAGGTTTCGGACATGATTTGAAATTTGATGAAGAGCGAAACGTTCAGAACGCCCTGCTTCTGATATTCTCTTTGATGGGGCTTCATGTTGATGCAGAATATAAGACCTCCAATGGTAGGATAGATATATTACTCCGCACGTCAGAGTATGTCTATATCATGGAGCTGAAATATGATCGCTCCGCAGAGGAGGCATTATCTCAGATTAAGGAGAAGAAATATTCACTCCCCTGGAGTGTCAACGGACGCAAGATAATCGAGGTGGGTATAAATTACTCCTCTGAGAAGCGACGTATAGATGAGTGGAAAGTCAGATTCTAATTTTGTAGTGACCTTTAAGTGAAGAAAAAAAACGAGTAGGTCCGAATCGTTTGAAAATATTAGCATAGAAGAGAAAAAATATATTTGCAGTTGCGAAACGGTCAGTTCCGAACTCGCCAGTTCGGAACTGACCGTTTCGCAACTCATAGTGTAGATATTATTCTCTTATCTGCAATAACTTCCTCTTTTTTCCCTAATTTTCATTATCTTTGCAAACTATAATGAGAAATGCTTAACAATGGACTATAATCATAAAGAAATCGAGAAGCGCTGGCAGCAATTCTGGCGCGACAATGAGGTGTATAAATCTAAGGAAGATTCCTCAAAGAAGAAATTTTATGTCCTCGATATGTTCCCTTATCCGTCAGGTGCGGGACTTCATGTAGGTCACCCCCTGGGATATATAGCAAGCGATATCTACGCCCGCTTCAAGCGTCAGCAGGGCTTCAATGTGCTTCATCCGATGGGCTATGACGCTTATGGGCTTCCCGCGGAGCAATATGCCATCCAGACCGGTCAGCATCCCGAGAAAACGACCGAAGAGAATATTGCCCGCTATCGCTCCCAGCTTGACAAGATAGGTTTCTCTTTCGACTGGAGTCGTGAGGTCCGCACATGCGATCCCAAGTTCTACAAGTGGACACAGTGGGCGTTCATGAAGATGTTTAATTCCTACTATGACCTTGACGCCAAAAAGGCACTCCCGATAGAAAAGCTTATCGAGCATTTCGAGAAAAACGGTAGCGATGGAGTAAATGCCGCATCCGGCAAGAATCTCGTTTTCACCGCTGATGAGTGGAACGCACTTTCCGAGAAAGAGAAACGCGAGCGACTGATGAATTACCGTATAGCTTATCAGGGAGAGACAATGGTCAACTGGTGTCCCGAGCTTGGTACAGTCCTTGCCAATGACGAGGTGAGCGAGGGTTTGAGTGTCCGTGGCGGCTTCCCTGTGGAGCAGAAGATGATGAATCAATGGTGTCTGCGTGTATCGGCTTATGCTCCTCGTCTGCTTGATGACCTTGAGAAAGTGGAATGGAGCGATTCGCTTAAAGAGACCCAGCGCAACTGGATAGGACGCTCCGAAGGAGCTGAGATGCGCTTCCCCGTGGCAGGAAAAGATATAGAGCTTGAGATCTTCACCACCCGCGCCGATACCATTTTCGGAGTGACATTCATGGTGCTTGCTCCGGAGTCAAAATATGTGCAGATGCTTACCACTCCCGAGCAGCGCGAGGCTGTAGAGAAATATCTTGAGGAGGTAAAGCATAAGACGGAGCGCGAGCGCCAGATAGAGAAAAAAGTGTCAGGTGTATTCACCGGAAGTTATGCAGTCAATCCTCTTACAGGCAAGGAGATACCTGTATGGGTGAGTGATTATGTATTGGCAGGTTATGGCACGGGAGCGATCATGGCTGTTCCCGCCCACGACTCGCGCGACTATGCCTTCGCTAAACATTTTGACCTTCCCATCGTGCCCCTTATAGAAGGCGCGGATGTATCGGAGGAGAGCTTCGATGCAAAGGAGGGTAAGATGATAAATTCAGCCGGCCCGAAGCTTGACCTTAACGGTCTTGAAGTGAAAGAGGCTATTGCCAAAACCAAGAAATTTATAGAAGAGGAGGGACTCGGCAAGGTAAAGACCAATTACCGTCTCCGCGATGCCATTTTCTCACGCCAGAGATATTGGGGAGAGCCTTTCCCTGTATATTATAAGGATGGAGTGGCATATCTTATGGATGAATCCTCTCTTCCCCTTCTCCTTCCTCCCGTATCAAGTTATCTCCCCACAGAAGACGGGCAGCCCCCGTTGGGTCGCGCCGAAAACTGGACCACTCCGGAAGGATATCCTATCGAGGTATGTACCATGCCCGGTTTCGCAGGCTCTTCCGCCTATTATCTCCGCTATATGGATCCTCATAATGACAAGGAGCTTGTAAGCAAAGAGGCTGATGAATACTGGCGCAATGTCGACCTCTATGTCGGAGGAGCGGAGCATGCCACAGGTCATCTGATCTATTCTCGTTTCTGGAATAAGTTCCTCTATGATCTCGGAGTGGTATGCGAGGAGGAGCCCTTCAAGAAACTGGTCAATCAGGGAATGATTCAGGGACGCACCAACTTCGTCTATCGTATCAAGAACACCAATACCTTCGTAAGTCATGGTCTCCGCAAGGAGTATGACACCACACCTATCCGTGTGGATGTCAATATAGTCAGCAATGATGTGCTTGACACAGAGGCATTCCGCCGCTGGCGTCCCGATTATAAGGATGCAGAATTTATCCTTGAGGACGGGAAGTATATCTGTGGGTATGCAGTGGAGAAGATGTCGAAGTCAATGTTCAATGTCGTCAACCCTGATGATATTGTAGAGAAATATGGCGCTGACACTCTCCGTCTCTACGAGATGTTCCTTGGTCCGGTGGAGCAGTCCAAGCCCTGGGACACTAACGGTATCGACGGCGTAAACCGTTTCCTCAAGAAGCTCTGGGGTCTCTTCGAGAAAGCGGAGAAAGAATCTTCCAAGGAGATGACCAAGGAGGAGAAGAAGGCTGTGCATAAGCTTATCAAGAAGATTACCGAAGATATCGAGAACTTCTCATTCAATACTTCAGTGGCAGCCTTCATGATTGCAGTCAACGAGCTGACAGCTCTCAAATCCACTAATCCGGCGGCTATGGATATCATCACCCGTCTGATTGCCCCCTTCGCTCCTCATATCGCAGAGGAATTCTGGCATCGTCTCGGCAATGAAGGTTCTGTTGCGGATGCGGAATGGCCCGTATATGATCCGGCGGCTTTGGTAGAGGATACAGTGAAATATCCTGTCAGCTTCAACGGTAAGACCCGCTTCACGATCGAGGCTCCTGCCGGAGCTTCAAAGGAGGAGGTGGAGAAACTGGCTCTCTCCGATGCGGCAGCCGAGAAATGGCTTGACGGAAAGACTCCCAAGAGAGTCATTGTCGTGCCGGGCAAGATTGTAAATGTCGTATTAGGTTAATGCGGTTATAAACCAATACAAAACGGATAATAAAGCGACTGCACCACTGGTGAGTCCACTACGTATATGATGCGCCGAAACAGTCTGACTGTCTCGGCGCATCATTTCTATTATCATCGTCATTTCTATTATCAGTATCATTTCTATTATCATAAAGAGAGCGGATATGTAATATATAATATGGAGTTAGCTTCTGCGTTTCTTCATTATGAAGAAAATAGTATTTGCTACAAATAACTCACATAAATTAGAAGAGGCACGCGCCATAATAGGCGATAACTTTGAAATTGTCTCATTGGAAGATATAGGGTGTCATGAAGATATTCCCGAAACATCCACTACCTTGGAGGGGAATGCACTTCAGAAAGCGCGCTATATCCATGACCGTTTCGGAGTCAATGTGTTTGCAGACGACACGGGTCTGATGGTGGATAGCCTCGGCGGAGAGCCGGGAGTGTATTCCGCCCGTTATGCCGGTCCGGGTCATGACTCAGCTGCAAATACGCGCAAATTACTTCGTAAACTTGAAGATAAAAGCGATAGAAATGCTCATTTCTCTACGGTTGTGGCGCTTATCCTTGATAATAAGGAATATATATTCGAAGGCCGGGTAGATGGCAGAATAGCCTCTTTCCCTTCCGGAGAGAAAGGTTTTGGATATGATCCTGTGTTCATTCCCGAAAATTCCGCAGTGACATTTGCCGAGATGAGTGCCGAGGATAAGAATCTGATATCACATCGCGGACGCGCCATGCGAAAATTAGCTGATTTTCTTAAGTAATTTATAGTGTTCTCCCCTCCATCAATGAAAAGATATATTTTATTTTTCCTCATATCGTTGGCAGTCTCTTTTGCCGGAAAGACAGAACAATGGAGACTCCATCCTACATATACCAATCTCCTTGACCGTATCATTGAGACGCCGGATTATACCTGGCTCCTATGCGCGAATCAACTTTATTCTCCTGCCTTCGCAGATTATTCCAAGCGCACCAACTCCCTCTATCGTTACGATAGAAAGGGTGAGGAGCTGCTGTGGCTTTCATCACAGAACAAATTATCGTCAAGCATCCCTGTTGAAGCGGAATATGACTTCAGCAATCGTTGCATGATAGTATGTTTTGATGACGGTGATGTAAATCTTGTTTACGATAATGGAGATGTGAAGGATATCCCGGGGCTTAAAATTGCCGAGGGGTATAATAAGAATATATGGTCGGTCACTGTCATGCCGGACTCTCCGCTCGCCTACCTCTCCACAGATTTCGGCTACTTTACAGTTGACGGGAAAAAGGGGGAGATAGTATCTTCGGTCAATCTCGGAAGAAAGGTGAACGCCACGGCTGAATTTGATGGCATGGTCTTTGTAGGATGTGAGGACGGGGTTTACACTCTCAATCCTCCTTCGGATACATCCCTCCTTAAGGTGTCGGATAGAAACAAAGCTATACGGTTTGCAGTGTTGGGCAATCGTCTTTATCTATATGGAGGAGACGCCCCGATCGGATATGTCGGTTATTTTGAAGCGGGAGATCCAGAAAGAAAATTCAATCTCCTGGTGGAGGGTTATGTAGATACCTTTGAGCCGGGGCGCGATAATATCACCTTCGGATGCCTTAACGAGTTTCAGCAGTATGACCGGGAAGGAAACGTTACTGTGATCCCGATGGATGCCGCTTATGCCGGCAGAAAGAAAGCGCTGTCAGGACAAAACGGTGTATGGGTAGATATGGGCTACGATGGCGTACACCTGTTTAATACCGGAAAGGATGCTCAGTCATGGAGTCCTTCGGGCACTGTAATCCTTCCCAATGCCTCCAACGCCTTCATAGCATCCAATATGGCTTACAGCGATAAGTATGGTATGCTCGTGAGAAACCACGGACTGACCAATAAATTTGAAAATATCTCGCCCGGCACGCCCGACCTGATTTCCGGATTGAAAGATATGGAGTGGACTCCATATTCCGCCACAGTCCTTTCACCCGGTGGAGGGCTCTCTCTCTCAAATCCGGCAGGACTGGCGATTGATCCCAACGATAAGGATATGGTGTATTGCGGCTCGGTTATGGATGGACTCCTTGCCCTTAATATGGCTGATGTCAGCAAATCATATCGTCTGGGCCGTAAGAATGATGCTGCGGTAGGGGAGCCGGGGCTTCTTCCGGTATTTGAACCGCATCCCTCGATACCGACTTATTATTCTATCTCTACCCCTTATTTTGATGCGGCAGGAAATATGTGGACGACTCATTATGACACCGATAATAAAGGGTTCGTAGCAATGTATTGGACTCCCGAAGCACGTAAGGCGACTAATTCTTCGGGAAATTATATGCCTTTCGGAACATTCACGATTCCCAAACTTACCGGTGCATTGCGCTCTACAGCTTTCCCGTTGCGGGCGGCGAATAATCGTAACAAGGTCTTATTTTATACGCGCACCGGCGTGCAGTGTATGATGCTTGATCATAACGGCACGCTCGACAACCGTAATGATGATAAGGAGACCTATTTCAATACAGCCATCTATGACCAGTACGGAAGCCTGGTAAATACCGGTTATTATAACAGCTTCTTTGAAGAGCCCGCTTCCGGAAGGGTATGGCTGGGATGCATGAACGGAGTCTTTTATTTTGACCCGGCGGAATTGAACAAGAATGGTGATACCCGTCTGACGCGTCCGATTGTCAGACGTAATGACGGCACTAATATAGTTGACTTCCTGCTCAATGGCGTAACAGTAAATGTCATCACTTCCGACAATCTCGGTAGAAAATGGTTTGCCACCGAGGGTGCCGGTCTTATCTGCACTTCCGCTACGGGAGAGGATGTGATAAAGAGTTACACAACCGATAATTCTGAAATACCCTCCAATCAGGTATATGGCATCTGTTACAACCCTGTATCCAACTCCATGATGGTCTCGACCGATAGCGGGCTTGCCGAGCTCTTCCTCTCTTCCCCCTCATCAGAAGATGACGGGAAATCGGATGTAACCGTTTATCCGAATCCGGTCCGCCCTGACTACTATGGATACGTCACTATTGAGGGTCTCGAGCCCGGAGCTCTGGTGAAAATAATGGATAGTGCCGGCAATATGGTGAAGGAGGTTGGGCTTTCCTATGATGGCTCCATACAGTGGGATGTGACCAACTTCAATAATAAGAGAGTGCGGGCAGGCGTCTACTATGTATTGGCATCAAGCGGACCGGAAAATGAAGGCTTTGCTGCCGTCGGGAAGGTTTTGGTGATTAATTGACCGTTGCATCATCTGATGCGAAAAAGATAAAAATGGGAAAGAACAAGCTAAAGAAATTTGCTGATATGAAAGGATTCTCCTGCGCGTTGGAGTATCCTCGTGAAGAACTAATAAAAAAGGGTTTTCCATACAAGGGAATCTGGAATAATGAAGTTTTTGCCGCCTCTCATCCGATTGTTGTCGAGTTGGGTTGCGGTAAGGGCGAATACACAGTGCAGTTGGCGAAGAGCGAACCCGACCGCAATTTCGTCGGCGTGGATATAAAGGGGGCGAGAATGTGGAGCGGCGCTAAGGAAGTGGAGGAGGAGAATATCCCTAATGCAAAGTTTCTGCGTGCCGAGATTGAGAATATCTGCTCCTTCTTCGCTCCCGGTGAGGTGGAGGAATTATGGATTACGTTCCCTGACCCCCAGATGCAGAAAGTACGCAAACGTCTCACATCCACACGCTTCCTGAATCTCTATCGCCGGATTATGAAAGATGGCGGTATTATAAATCTCAAGACCGACTCACCCTTCCTATACGAATACACGCGGCGTCTGGTGGAGCTTAATGGTTTTGAAGTGCTCACCAATACCGATGATCTTTATGGCACGGGGAATGCGGATCCTGTCAGTTCCATAAAGACCTATTATGAGCAGCAATGGCTTTCGCGCGGAAAGAAGATAAAGCTTCTTTCATTCCGTCTTCCCGCTGAGGGAGAACTTAAGGAGCCTGTGGCGGATGATATCCCCAAGGATGACTATCGATCCACCAAGGGGCGTCCCGATAATTCAGCAAGAGATTAATCCGCAATAAGAAATATATAATATGACTATACATAACGCAACCTTTATGGTAAGGAAAGAGCAGGAGGCAGATGTGATCCTCTGGCTCAAGGGAGAAAAAATAGATTTGGCAAACGGATGCAATCCCCGCGTGTCAGCCATGCGCGAGGCAGGAGGAATACGCCATGATCAGGCGGATGCCGCCAGCATAGCCTATCAGGTGGAATTTCCTGATGAGAAGAGTGCGAAAGACTGGAGCAACGGTCCTTTCTCTGAATTAGCTAATAAATTTGATGGTAAATTCGGACCTGAAGGGATGGTGTTCACATCGCTTTTTGAAGTGGTGTGAATAAGTATTCAAAATTAAAGATAGTAAGAGCCAGGTTGACTTTCAGGCTCTCTTAGGCTTCTTTTAATATGGATGGATTGAAAGACTACGACCGTATCATCATAGGCATAGACCCCGGAACAAACGTGATGGGTTATGGTGTGTTGGGAGTAAAGGGGAAGAAACCGGAGCTTATAGTGATGGGAGTGATCGAACTGAATAAATTCGAAAGCCACTATAAGCGGCTGCATCGCATCTATGAGCGGATATCGGGCTTAGTGGCTCAATATCTGCCGGATGAGATGGCTATTGAAGCGCCATTCTACGGTAAGAATGTGCAGTCGATGTTGAAATTAGGTAGAGCCCAAGGCGTGGCGATGGCAGCGGCTTTGGTGAGGGATATTCCGATAGCGGAATATGCTCCCTTGTCGATCAAGCAGGCTGTGACAGGGAGAGGCTCAGCATCCAAGGAGCAGGTTGCGGAGATGTTGAAGCGGATGCTTAACATTCCGGTTGCCGAGATGCCGCGACTTTTGGATGCCACCGATGCCTTGGCTGCTGCCGTGACCCATTTCTATGAGACCGGCAAACCTCAATTACCGAAAGGACCTAAGAGCTGGAGCCAGTTCATAGCCCAGCATCCGGGCAGAATCGTGTCAGGAGGTAAAGACCGTCCCGGGATAAAGAAGTAGCTCTTACTCCATCCCTTGAGCTTAATCCATAGTGGTCTCCTGAAAAATCAGACAGACTGTATTTCTAATATATCGTTTAATTCTTAGCAACTACTTATCATCTCAATAGGGAGAGCTTTGGGGTTAAGCTTAAGAAATTCGTGATAATCATGTATGACTTTATCATGCCATGCCCCCATCTCGGCGGGTGTGGAGGTGAGAGGACGATGTAAAAGAGCCTTGCGGATCTTCTCCCCCTTTTTTAATAGCTCCATTGCCGAAGGGTCTAAATATGTAGCGCAGAAAATATCCCGGATATAATCCACTGCCTGCGCTGAGGGATGCACCAAGTCAGCATCATAAAAGCGATAGTCGCGCAGATCATCATTCAGTATCTCGTAAGCAGGAAAATAGGAGCAGTAGGGAAGCTCGTCGCATAATCGCTCCACTGCCAACAGCAATATAGCCTTAGAACGCATATTTCCTACAAATCCATCTTTGAGATGACGCACGGGGCTGACAGTAAAAACAATCTCCAGTCCCGGATAACGGAGGTGTAACTCTTCACAAAGGTCACTCCATTCAGCCACTATCTCCTCTTCGCTCAATCGGAATCGCTCAAACCGGGCTGCAGGAAGCTTATGGCAATTTGCTACTGTTGAAGCCATAGTCTCCTCACGGCTTCTTGCCGTAGAAAGAGGTGTGTTATCGGATAGGAGAGAATAGCAGATGGCAGTGCCGAATGTGATGAAAAGAGCCTTTGCATCATTAAGAGTATCCTGCAAGACTTTAGAGGCGCTCCTCCATTTATTCAGCACCTCCTTCTCGTCATTACCAACAAAGCGGAAGTCACCCAAGAAGGATCTTACTTTCCCCTCCGAATCCCTGAAAAGAGACTCTTTGAGAGTTCTGTCCGCTCCCTTTTCTCTCTTTGTAATATCCTCTTGCCCCCCATGCTTTTCTTTCTTTTCTCCCTCATCTTGCTCTCCTCCCTCTCCACCCTCAATTTCAAGCATAGTGCGTAAGGAGAAAGCTATGGAAAGAGGATTATAGAGAGTGCCGCAAGGATTTACTACATTCCATAGAGACTCCCTCATTCTCCGGAGCATATTGTCGGAAAAGCAGGATCCAAGCATCACCACAGGTTGGAGCGGAGAAAGCTTGAACGGAGATGGAACGGGGAGATATTCGGTGCGGAATTTCATTTGCTATGCGGGCTTACTGAAATTTTTGTGGAGGGATTGGCGTTATCCTTAGCCTCTGCCGATTCAACGAGGATGACGCTTCCTATGATAAGGATGATGGAAAGTATCTGCCACCATGAGAAATGATCCTGACCAAGCGCATAGCTAACGATTGCCGCCACAATCAGAATCCAGTTGGCATATAGAGCCACAACAGTTGCAGGTAGATTTTTAAGACCTATATCGGTAAGAAGATAGCTTAACGAGGTAGGGAAGATGAGGACAAAAGCCAACACAAGGAAGGGAGTGGAGATTACACCGGATGTAAGGACAGGTGCAAACCATTTGCCTGAACACAACACGGCGATTATCGCCATGATTGCTCCACCCGAAAATGTATACTTGCTTACCGTCGCATTGCTGAGGCGCTTTAGAAATTTCTTCTCTATCACGAGATAGGCGCTGAAAAGAAATGTTGAGGCGAGGCAATACATATTCCCCAATAACGGATCGGAGGCTACATCACTCGTTTTTTGAGTAAGGATACAGATCAAAGCTCCTCCTATACCTAAGAGAATACCTATGAATCTTCCCCAGGATAGACGGTCAGTGCGGAGGATAAGACAGATTATATATACTACCGTTGCCTGAAGGGCGATAAAGATAGAGGATGAGATAGGGGTTGTGTAGGTCAGACCTATAAGTAGGGTATACATATATCCGAACACCGCTATGACGCCCGTGAGAAGGAGGAGAAAACGGTCTCTGTTGGTCACTCTCTCATTCTTGTCCGGCTTGACCCATCCCAATATCCAGAAGAAAATAGAGCCGAATCCTAAACGTAGCGCCACGCCGGTAAAGGCATTCATCCATGACGGAAGAAGATATTTGAGGGCATTCTCATTAAGTCCGGAGAATGTCTTGGCGATAAACATTGATACATTTCCCTTCAGACGGTTGGGCTTAAAGGATGATGCGGATGCATCATTTGGTAAATTCGCCGATTTCCCGGTCTTATCGGTATTATTTGATTCAGTTGATGCCATGATATATAATTTCTACTTCTTACGAATATAAATAAATTTGCGGTATGATACAAATATATTTCAGGATAATTACCCTTTATAGATATAATAAATATATACGCCGTGAGGTTTTGAAAAGAAAGATATAATTAATTATGAAATTAAGAGAGGTTCTTCTGATTGGTTTTATAGTATTCCTTTTTGTCGTAGGAGTATTCGGGTGGATAATGCTGAGGGAGACGATTGTATCCACCGGCTTATATTTAGGAATAATCGCTATTCCGGCGGTCATAGCCGGTGTGATAATAGGAATGAGAATGGGAAGAGTCACAGGCTTTACCAATACTCTTATCAATATATTATTCACTGCGGTCTCTATCTGGATACTGCTTGGCTCAGGACTGATAGCCCTTAATTTCTTTACCGCCCGCAGCTCGGAGGGGGAGATGGAAAGAGCGATAATTGAGAAGAAATTTACTCAGACCCGATATCGGACGGAACGCAACGGCAGACATGGAGTTTCACGTGGCGCGCCATATAAAGTGTATAATCTGCGGCTATATCACCCGGCAGTAAAAAACAGAACCTTTGAAGTCTCAAAACCTGTCTATGACGCTGTCTCTAAAGAAGACACCGTATTGATTAATATATCGCGCGGCTGCTTGAAAATGAGAGTCATGGATATCCATCATCTCAAGCCACTTCATCCAAGGAAGAAAAAGAGCACCCGTCGTTGCAAATTTTTCGGAACATCCGGCAGAAAATAATTACATGTGTCTGTCACAAATCACCTTCTTGCGTAGTATATATAGTTAGAACGATTCTTATAAACTATATATACCCTATCAGCATGAGAAGAAATCTTCCCTACATTCCCACTGACCGAATTGCTGCAGGTCGGATTATATGCCTGGTGCTTTCATTAATCATTACCCTATTTACGGCAAATGCACGCACTATCTCCGGAGAGTTATATTCCGCATCCGACTCCATACCTCTCCCGGGCGCAGAGTGTGAAGTAAATACAGGAGAAAAGATAATCAGTAAAGTCGTAACGGATAATAAAGGACTTTTCACGCTTGAATATGACTATAATGCTCCGGTGAAGCTGATTATCTCCAAGTCCGGATTTAATCCAACCGAGATTCACATTGAGAGAGGAGGTAAGAATCTCAATATCGGAAGGGTTTATCTTAATGATGCCACTCTCCTTGATGAAGTGACGGTTACGGCAGGATCCGGAATAAATTCACATGGGCGACTGATCTTATATCCTAATCAATCGGATTTAAAATCATCCTCCACCTCTATCAGTCTTTTCCAGAAGCTTCCCCTCCCCGGACTGGAGGCTAATCCTATCAACCGTAATATTTCGGTAGATGGAGGCACGCCTGTTATACTCATAAATGGCGTCCCTTCCACATTGGATGATCTCAATGCGTTGCAGCCTAAGGATATATCCAAGATAGAATATTCACGTTTCACCCCCGCTCGTTATGCCGATCAGGGTAAGACGGGATTGCTCAGCATCACTCTGAAGACGCGCAATGATGGAGGGCAGATATATTTGTGGGGACGCTCTGCCGTATCCACTGCCTTTGTAGATGCCAATATCCGCGCCTCATATCATCAGGGTCCGTCACAGTTCACGCTCTCCTATGTCCCCTCATGGAGAAATTATCAAAAGGTATATGATTCGCGCTCTTCAAGCTATATAGGTGATGATTTCAGGGTGGACCTTGAGTCGAAGGATCGTAACCCTTTCTATTATCATTATCATAACCTCAACTTGAAATATGATTTTAAGCCCTCTTCGAAAACTCTCTTTTCAGCCACTTTCCGAGCTGCTCCTAATTTCAGTAAGTCTCAGCTTTTAGGTGAGACGATGGATTCTGAACTTGGAGAATACCGTACTGATAATTTGAATAAGGAGAAAAGTTTCTCTCCTTCTCTCGACCTTTTTCTCCGTCAGGATATCAACGACCGAAACTCGCTTGAAGTGGAGGTGGTCGGCACCCTTTCCTCCATTGACTATCGCAGAGATAACAATTATACATTCGGGGACGGGCGGGAGGATTTATACAGCGTGGATGCTACAAGCCGCCGACGTTCGCTGATCTCTGAAATAAGTTATGTTCATGAGTTTAACGATAAGATTGATTTATCGGCAGGCTTCCAGAACACTTTGTCACATAGCCGGAATTACTATAAGACCAGCGACTACGAGCCTCTGCTGACGGAGAATAATAATTATGTATATGCTCGTTTAGGAGTAAGCGTTGGGAAAGTATATCTGATGTTGAGCAGCGGCGTGAAACTCTTCTGGATAAAGAATGATGACCTGAAGCGGAATTTTGTCCGTAATCTTACTTCGGCACAGGCGTCATGGAATATTTCAAGCAAATGGAATATTGCCGCCGCCTTCTCTTATTCTCCCTCAATCCCTTCACTTTCAGCCATAACGTATTATCCCCAGCAGACGAGTCCATACCTGATAGTGAATGGCAATCCGGATCTTAAGGTGTCGGAGAGATTTATCTATCAGCTCATGCCATCTTTCAAATATAAGAAATTCAATACTTCCCTTTTGATCACTACCGGCCATGTCAATAATCCGATGTGGGATTATTATGTAAGCTATTTAGGGGATGGACTTTTCCTTGACCGCACTATTAACGGAAGGAGGGCATGGAGCACGGCCGGCAATCTTAATTTGAGAATAAGTGATATTGCCGGATTTGGTTTCAATCTCAATCTCGGCTTCCGTCATGATGAGACAATGGGGGATGGGTGGAATTGCCATCTCACATCTTTTAATGCCTCCGGCTCCATATGGTGGACTAAAGGACCATTCACGATCTCTTACTGGCGAAAGTTCCCGGGTAAATGGCTCAGTGGTACAGTCATCGGACGTGATGAAAACGGCGATGCCCTGCAGGTGGATTACGCTCCCGACGATCATTGGTCAATAGGAGTGAGCTGGATGTATATGTTTGACAGGAAAGGTACGCGCTATCCGCAGTGGAATCATTCTGCTGTAAATCCCTACATTCTCAGCCGTAATATCAGCAATAATGCCAACATGGTATGTATATCTGTGAGCTATTCAGCGGATTTCGGTTCGATTTTCCGCACCGGACAGAGAAGCCTGAACAATTCCGACACCGGTTCCTCTCTTCTCAAGCTGTGATACTTCCTTCCTGCTCACTAAATTGTTTAATAAATATAATAAAAAAGTCAGCCCGACTTCCTGTATAGGAGTAGTCGGGCTGACTTGTTGTATTCGTGCTGATATTAATGAATAATAGATCCTTATTTCAATGACCATTCCACACCATTCTTGGTGTCTTTTACATTGAAACCGAGCTCTGCAAGCTTATTGCGGATAAGATCCGACGTGTTCCAGTCCTTTGCCTCCTTGGCATTCTTGCGAATATCCATGAGAAGATCCACTGCTCCTTCATAGGGTTTGAGGTCGGTAGTGTTCTCATCAGCCCCCATCTTCATACCAAGAATATCGACAAGCATGGTCTGGAAGAGGACTTTCAGTTTGTCAATATCTTCGGCGGAAAGCTTAACATTGCCGTCAGTAGCTGAATTGATAATCTTTCCGGCCTCGAATAGAGTGGCTATCACCATCGGAGTATTGAGGTCATCATCCATCGCTTCATAACACTGCGCCATGAAGTCAGGTAGCTCAACGGTAGATTTATCTGCCGGAGAAAGATTCTGCAGACGACGATATATATCCGTCATCTTCTGAAGAGCCTTCTCAGCCGCCATTAGGGCGTCATTGGAGAAATCCACAGTGGAACGGTACTGTGCCTGAAGGATGAAGAAACGTATCACCATCGGAGAGAATGCCTGCTGCAGGAGAGGATGATCTCCGGCAAAGAACTGCTCGAGAGTAATGAAGTTGCCATAAGACTTACCCATCTTCTTTCCGTCAATGGTGATCATATTATTATGCATCCAGTAGTTGACAGCCTCATGACCTTGAGCGGCAACACTCTGAGCTATCTCACATTCATGATGGGGGAACATCAGATCCATTCCGCCTCCATGTATGTCAAATCTCTCGCCGAGGTATTTCTCGCCCATAGTGGAACACTCAAGATGCCACCCCGGGAAGCCTTCGCTCCAGGGAGATGGCCAGTGCATGATATGCTCCGGAGAAGCTTTTTTCCAGAGAGCGAAGTCCAGAGGATTACGCTTTTCATCCTGACCGTCAAGAGTGCGGGTATTATTCTGGAGATCATCGATATTCCTGCCGGAGAGTTTGCCGTAATTATGGTCACGGTTATACTTCTCCACGTCAAAATATACGGATCCACAGCTTTCATAGGCATACCCGGCTTCGAGAATCTTCTTGATATATTCTATCTGCTCGATGATATGTCCCGAAGCATGAGGCTCGATACTGGGAGGAAGCACATTGAGCGCCTCCATATCCTTATGGTAACGGTTCAGATAGAACTGCACGACCTCCATAGGTTCGAGCTGTTCGAGACGCGCCTTCTTGGCGATCTTATCCTCTCCGGAGTCGGCGTCATGCTCCAGATGCCCCACGTCAGTGATGTTGCGGACGTATCTCACCTTAAATCCCATATGCTTGAGATAGCGGAAGAGGATGTCGAAAGTGATGGCGGGACGAGCATGTCCCAAATGCGCATCGCCATAGACTGTAGGCCCGCAGACATACATACCGACATGCCCGTCATGAATAGGCTTGAAAGGCTGCTTCATGCGGGCAAGTGAATTGTAGATATAAAGAGTATGCTCCATAGAGGAGGGTGTCTTAGTTGTTACCGGCAGCTGCGCGGGGCATGATTTCGCCGAACTGAGCCTCATATTTCTTGATGTTGTCAGTGAGGGCGAAGAGGAGCTGCTTTGCGTTCTCGGGGCTCATGATCACACGGCTTACTACAGGAGCCTGGGGCATACCGGGAGCTGCGAAGATGAAGTCCATGAGGAACTCGTTAGGACCGTGACCGATCATTGCGAGGTTGCTGTATTTGCCGTCTGCCATCTCGGGACGAAGCTGAATCTGAAGCTGATTCTTGTTTTCTTTGTTTTCCATTTTTATCTTAGTTTTTAAAAGTTAATATTCTAAAATTAACCGAATAGTATGTAATTATATTTCAAACTATCCTTATTCCCCAAATATTATATTGCGAATTTAACAATTTTCCGCGACATTATCAATATCTTCGGGTCTTTCCTGCTCATTCCCTGCCGTTATGCCGGGAATATCTATATCCGTAATCCTTCCGTCGGTCATAGTCACGACTCTGTCGGCAATAGATGCAATCGAGGGGTCGTGGGTGACGATTACGAAGGTCTGTCCAAGCTCGCTTCGCAGACGGCGTATCACTTCGCAGATTTCATTACGATTGTGCGAATCAAGCGAACCGGTAGGCTCATCGGCAAACACCACAGCAGGATCATTGATAAGGGCGCGGGCGATCGCAACCCTTTGCCGCTCGCCGCCCGAAAGCTCCGTTGGCTTATGACGCATCCTTTCGGAAAGACCCATCAGCTCAAGAAGCCCGGCAGCCTTGGCGCGTGCTTTTTTCTTTGACATCCCGGCGATAAGAGCCGGCAGCGCCACGTTCTCCTGAGCATTGAATTCCGGGAGAAGCTGATGAAACTGAAATATAAATCCTATGTTACGATTGCGGAAATCCGAAAGCTTCCGGTCGCTCAGAGCTGTCAGTTCCACACCGTCATACAGTGCTGATCCGCGGTTAGGACGGTCAAGCGTGCCGGCTATCTGGAGCAGGGTTGTCTTTCCCGCGCCGCTCGGACCCACAATGGTCATGATCTCATGCTCATGGATATCAAGATTTATATCCTTGAGCACTTCCAGATCGCCGTAGGATTTATATATTCCGCGCAGTTCTATCATTTTCAATATCCCGTTTCAGGCATCCATGTGCCTTTGAATCCTGTCTCAGCCACAGCTTTCTCTACCTCTGCGGCACGCGCCCCATCATCAGGAACACCATGCATCTCAAGCATTTTGTCACTGTTCTCCAGGTCAAGAGTCCAGTTCTCATCAGGAAATTTACTCTGAAGATGATTGAGGATGGTAGTCTTGCATCCCGCACATTTTGCGTTAGTCTTGAATTTCATATTCTTATTCTTTATGAGATTATCTCGATTATCCAGATTATCCCGATTTGTTATTTCAATTTCATTTTTCCCAGTCGGAGGGAATTGGTCACGACACATACGGAGGAGAGTGCCATAGCTGCCGAGGCGAACATCGGATTTAGCATGAATCCAATAGGAAAGAGCACGCCCGCCGCGATAGGTATGCCTATCACATTATATATAAACGCCCAAAAGAGGTTTTCTCGTATTATCCTTAATGTGGCTCTTGCTAATTTTATTGCCTGCGGTATTGATGAGAGTTTTCCGCCGGTGATGGTCAGCTGGGCAGCCTCGATAGCAATATCCGAGCCACTTCCCATTGCAATGGATACATCAGCCTCTGCCAATGCCCGGGTGTCATTTATGCCGTCGCCTGCCATAGCCACAATTTTCCCCTCCTTCATCAGAGACGAAATATACGCCTGCTTGTCTGCGGGGAGCATTTCCGGCTCGACATGTGTGATGCCCGCCTCCCGCGCGATATGCTCGGCAGTGGAGCGTTTATCGCCGGTGAGGAGGATGGTCTTGATTCCCAAGGAGAAGAGGGTTGAGATTGTGGCGCCTGCATCCGGGCGGAGGCTATCCTCCACCTTGAATACTATCAGCAGCCGAAGGTCTGAATAGACACCTACGACCCCCGCGCCCTCGTTGAGCCAACTCTTTGCTCTATCTATTAAAACAGTATTCTCCCCGGATTGCTCATTGTCAACGCTCCCAATCCTATAATCCTTTCCATCATATCTGCAGTCGATCCCTTTCCCGGGGATATAATTAAATGAGTCTGGGGAGAGGGGAGCGATATTCTTTCCTTTAAGATAGCGGCTTATTGCCTCCGATAGAGGGTGGATACTGTTCATCTCGGCTCCCAATACTATTGCATAAATCTCTTTCAGTTCATTTTCGGAAAGGGAACTGCTTGAAGCCACATCCGTCACATCGGGAGTGCCCTCTGTAATAGTGCCGGTCTTATCGATTGCCAGGACATTGACTTTACCAAGGCGTTCGAGAGCGGCGGCATCCTTCACGAGGATACCCATTCTTGCCCCGCGTCCGATACCTACCATCATGGCGGTAGGTGTGGCAAGCCCTAATGCACATGGACATGCTATCACCAGTACCGATACGGCGGCAGTGATACCGACTACGAGATATTCTCCTCCGATACATAGCCAGATGATGAGGGTGAGGAGTGATATCCCTATAACTGTCGGGACAAAGACCGCGCTGATTTTATCCACCAGTCTCTGCACAGGAGCTTTTGAGCCCTGCGCCTCCCTGACTGCCTTTATGATACGGGATAACTCGGTCTCGGCTCCCACCTTCACCGCCTTCATCACGAAGCGTCCGGCTCCATTGATCGTGCCTGCCGTTACGCTATCCCCGGCAGACTTCTCTATCTTTAACGGTTCCCCGGTCAGCATACTTTCATCGACAGCCGACGTGCCCTCTGTCACCACTCCGTCTGCGGGAATCTTCTCTCCTGGACGCACCACGATAAAGTCGCCCGCCTTTATTTCGGAAATCCCCACCATCTTCTGCTCCCCGTCAGGGAGGAGAAGGAGAGCTTCAGTAGGCTGCAACCCCATCAGCGCTTTAAGAGCAAGCTCGGTATTATGACGTGAACGTGTCTCCATCAGTTTGCCTGTGAGCACAAAAGCTATAATCATTGCAGCCCCTTCGTAGTAGAGATCCGCATTGAGTCCGCGGGAAGTCATCACTTCAGGAAAGATTGTATTGAAGAGGGAGAAGAGGAAACTCACCGTTGTGGAGAGAGCCACAAGTGAATCCATCGAGGGCGCCCCGGTGAGGAGAGCCTTGATGCCACGTTTGAAAAATCCGCTTCCGCAACCTGCCATCACGGCTAAAGTCATCACCATATAAAGCCAGGGGGCACATGGAAAATGGAGATGAAGCATACACATCGCCGAAAGCGGAATGGTGAGAGCCCATGCTATGATGGTGCGCCGCTTCATATCGCTGTATTCCTTTGCATCATGCTTCTCTTTCTCCTCGACAGCCTTCTCCTCCGACTGCTCGATAATCATATCATAACCGGCATCGCGGATCGCGGCGGCTATCTTCTCCGGAGAGGTTATCTTCGGGTTCCATTCCAACGCTAAGGAAGCATTGGCAAAATTTACCTCAGCGGAAATCACTCCCGGTTGGTCGGATGCGGTTTTCTGCACTGTGTTGGAGCAGACGGCACACATCATTCCGGTAATTGGATATATACCTTTCATTATCTTCCTATTTTCTATCGGAGTCTATATGGAACTTCCATAATAGAGACCTTTACCGAGAAATTTATAGATTCCGTATACGCCATTCGGCGGGATACATATTATTTGCCCTTGAGCCAATATTCTTCACAAACCCCAATGGAAACCCTTTGAATTTTATAACTGTGAAGCCTTTTTCTATTTCCGGACCGAAACGCAATGCTTCGTGGCGGAGGTAGGATAATGCCGTAGCTTCATCCACCTCTATTTCCGGATATCTCCCCTTCTTGAAATCAGTGGCTAAAGCTGAGACAGAAGTCGGCACCATATCCCTCCCTTTTTTCTCCTCTGTCGGTATGCCGTCGGCAATCACCTTTATATTCTTCCGGAGCCATTCCTTTAGTTTGGGGAGCGGGATGGTGTTCTCATATTCATCCGTCTCCTTTCGCATCACAGCCACAAACAGACCCTCGCCGCGTGTATGGTGGGGCATAAATCGGAAACAGGGGTAGGAAGTGTCAATACCTCGCATTATCCCCCAGTCTTCCGGAAAGCCGGGGTCAAAAGGCGCCATGCCATGATTCTCCACAAGCCATTCCACCTGCTCCTCATCTTCACGGCGATTGAAAGTGCAGGTGGAGTAAATAAGAAAGCCTCCGGGTTTCAGCATCCGGCAGGCATCATCAAGAATCTCTCGCTGAAGCTTCACGCATTGGTCGATCAATCCCTCCGACCATTGACTGCGGGCTATCTCCTCCTTACGCATCATCCCCTCGCCGGAGCAGGGAGCATCGACAGCCACGACATCAAATGCCGCGCCGGCTTTCGCCAATTTGGAGATCGGTGAGTTTGTCACCATTATTTCCGGATACCCCCATTTGAGGATATTCTCCTTCAGCGCCCCCGCCCTTTGTGGCGTGAATTCATTAGCTAAGAGAAAGACTCCGTCAGGGACGGCGTTGATAAGCGAGGTCGTCTTCCCTCCGGGAGCCGCGCATAGATCTGCGACGGCAGGAGTGAGGGATGTGTCGAATGTCATAGGTATCAACCCCTTCATAATAGTCTCATAAATCATGGAGGAGGCATCCTGCACATAGAAGACACCTGCATGAAGCAAAGGATTAAGGGTGAATTTCGGACGCTGAGGCAGGTAATATCCCGTGTCGCACCATTTCACTCTCTCCAGCTCCCCGTATCCTAAAATGGAGGGATCGTCGCATTTCCTTGTATTCAGCTTGACAGAGGTAGCAGGAACCTGCTCTAAAGCCGCGATACATTCCTCTGCTTCATCAGGAATGAGCGATTCCAATTCAGATATAAAACCGGAGGGTAGGGGAGTCTGCATAAATATGGGAATTTTTAGTTGTGAAACAAAATTAACAAAAATAAGCAAAATAATGACTTCTTTATTGGTGAATTATTCATAAATTTGTATTATGGAACTTAAAGCTGCTTTATATCTAATACCCGTAAATATCAGTGATGCCCCATTGGGAGATGTCATACCGGATGGTAATCTTCCTGTCGTGAAGGGTATCCGACATATGATAGTGGAAAATCTCCGCACCGCGCGTCGTTTCCTGAAGCGTTGGGACAAGAGTTTTGATATTGACAGCATCACGTTTTATGAATTGAACGGTCACACCGATTCCCGTGTTATCTCTTCCTATCTTGATCCTCTCCGCCGGGGCGAGCCTGTAGGCGTTATGAGCGAGGCGGGGTGTCCGGCAGTGGCTGACCCAGGTGCGAGCGTTGTGGAGATAGCACAGAGGGAGGGTCTTCCCGTTCATCCTCTCGTGGGTCCCTCTTCAATACTTATGTCGCTTATGGGTTCCGGTTTCAATGGTCAGGGCTTCGCTTTCAACGGATACCTGCCGATAGATGAGAAAGAGCGGCTGCGTGCCATTCGTGACCTTGAATCCATTGCATCTAAAAAAGGTCAGACACAGATCTTTATTGAGACTCCATATCGCAATAACAGGATGGTGAAGTTTCTGGCTGAGAATCTACGCCACGATACTCTCCTCTGTGTGGCATGTGATATCACCGACCCTGAGAAGGAGAGCATCCAGACCCGCCCCGCTTCGCAATGGAAAAACTGTAAGGAGAATTATGACAAGCGTCCGGCAATATTTCTTATCCACAGGGAAGGAGGTGAAAGAAGATGAGTAAGATTACTTTCAATCATCCCAGAATACAGTTTGAGGAATTTGTATCTGATCCGGAATATAATAATCCTGAGCCGGCAGCTCCCACATCCCGCTCCGTGAAGGAGAGGAAGAAGAATTATCCGGGGCGCCGCCCCTATTCCGATATCAGGGATAACAAGGGGAATGAAAAGGCAGAAGAAGACAACAGGCTATTCTATGTCTCTCTCGGCTCAGGCTCGAGCGGAAACTCCTGCTATGTGGGCACATCAAAGGGAGGGATTTTGATAGATGCCGGTCTGAAGGCTGAGGATATAGAAAGAAAATTGCTTGAGAACGGTATCGGTATGAATATGGTCAAGGGTCTATTCCTGACGCACGACCATTCCGATCATGTGAGATATTCATATAATCTTCTCCGCAATCATCGCCACATGCGTCTGTTCTGTACGCCCAGAGTCCTGACCGGACTCCTTCGCCGTCATAATATTTCCAAGAGAATAAAGGAGTATCACGAGCCTATCTTCAAGGAGATACCGAAGAATGTGCTTGATATGGAGATCACCGCCTTTGATGTCCCCCATGATGGCAGCGACAATATGGGATTTTCCATCGAATATGCAGGAAAGAGATTTGTCCTGGCTACAGACTTGGGTGCGATTACCGAGCGCGCCTACCATTATATGAGCCGTGCCAACTACTTGGTGATAGAGGCTAATTATGATGCCGATATGCTCCGTTTAGGTCGTTATCCGGAATATCTCAAGGCGCGTATCCAGACCGATCACGGTCACATGCGTAATGAGGACACTGCGAAATTCCTTCAGGATATCATCAATCCGGATTTGAAATTTGTATTCCTCTGTCATCTTTCGCAAGATAACAATACTCCCTCGAAAGCCTTGAAAGCCGTGAGGAAGGCATTGGAGGAGAAAGGTAAGAAGGTAGGTGATGCCGAGACAATGGCGGATAAGGATGCCGATGTCCAGCTCACCGCCCTCCCCCGTTTCGATTCCAGCCGATGGTATGTCTTCATTTGACAATCTAAAGTTATCGCTTTTTTAGATCGCGGGATAGCGGGGGACTGATATCAGTCATATATCTACTGATCCGGGTCGTTGCCGGTATAGGAGACAGGTAAGGTCTTGGAGGCGATGATGGTCACCACACTTCGCTCCACTCCTTTGGAATCCTCCTGAGTACGGTTCTTGTAGGTGAGGAAACCGCCCTCAAATTCGTATATATGTATATTCTCGCCATCCTCGAGGAAGGAATTATTTTCTGAAATGATATTGTTGTTATCAATCATCAGACACTGCGCTATATACATCTCCAGAGCCTGAGGAAGAAGGTCGCCCAATGCCTTGTTGTATATTACAAGCTTGGCGGGACTCACTACCTTTACCTCCCATTCTCCGGGTGTGCCTGTCAGGTCGGTATAAAGCGGATGACCCGCGCCGTCAGTGAGAATACCGGTGAAATCATAATCCTCTCCGTTAAGCTCCTCCTCCTGATGCAGGGCATCGATCACGCTTCTGACTGTCATGCCTATATCATTATCGGCATGATAACTGTCATCTATAACGTAAGCTATGGAGTCTTTAGCGGGCTCCTCCGCCTTCTCCTTATTGGCGTGGCAGGAGATAAGCATGAATGTGAAAAGCAAGAAGCACAGCCCCATGCCGTAGCTCTTGCGGTCAGATAATCTGAATGTGGCGGAAATCATAGTTTCCATAATGAGTAATGTCTAATATCTATTAATTCCGGGCGCGGAATATTGTGCAAAGTTATCTAATCTTTTTATATAAACCAATAAATGTAAAGAAAAGTTAAAGAAAAAATTAAAGCCTTGCAGAATGTTGCCATCCTGCAAGGCTTTATAAATAAAATATACGGAATTATTTCAAATCGTTGAGCAGAGTCTTAACTGCCGTAGCGAGCTGTCGGTCATAACCTGCAGCGATATCCTCGGGGGAGTTAGCCACCTTTACATCCGGCTCAAGCTGAGTGTTCTCGAGAACAGTGCCATCCTGAGTGCGGAACGCCACTACAGGCACACCGAAGAGGAGGTCGGGGTTCTGGAGATCAATCCAGTTGACAGATGACATCGTGCCGGGCACAGGCATACCTACCAATTTACCAAGGTTCTTATGCTTATACACCCACGGTGTGCCGTGTGCATTGGAATAATTTGCCTCGCATATAAGCATGATGCTCGGCTTGTTCCAGCGTCGTGAAGGCATATCTGTCGATTCCTTACCATGCACTTCTTGAGTGAGATATTTCTCTCCGCTGAAGAGCACCTCGATATCCTCATGCAGACGTCCGCCACCATTCCAGCGTGTATCGATGACGATTCCCTCCTTATCGACAAACTTACCGAGGAGCTTGGAATATATATCGCGGAATGACCCGTCATCCATGGAGCGGAGGTGCACATAGCCGAGTCGGCCTCCTGAGAGAGAATCCACCTCAGCTTCGCGCTGCTTCACCCAGCGCTTGTAAAGGAGACCGGACTCAAGGGCGGAATTGATGGGAAGCACGACTTCATCCCATTTGTCACCTTTCGCATTTGTGAAGGATACGAGAGTCTTCTTTCGGAGTGTCCCGTTGAGAAGAGTGGAGAGATCTTCGCCGGGGAGAATCTCCTCGCCATTGATAGCGACCACGCGGTCGCCCTTCTTCACTTTTGAAGTGGCACGGTCAAAAGGACCTCCGGCAAGTACCTCTTCAATAAGCATACCTTTACCGTTATCGCACCAGTCATAGATCAGACCCAATGAGGGAGTGCTTTCTTTGGCAGACTCCGGAAAATAGCGGGAGCCGGAGTGGGAAACGTTGAGCTCTCCGAGCAATTCGCTAAGCATATCCGCGAAGTCGTAGCCGTTGTTGATATGGGGAAGGAAACGACGGTAGTTTTCCACATAAGCAGTCCAGTCTACAGGCATTTCGGGAAGATAGAAACGCTCGCGTGCCTCATTCTCCACGAAGTCAAGCATTACCTCGCGCTCACGGTCGGCATCAAGTTTCATGCGGGTGGAGAGAGAGACATTTTTCATCTCGCCCCCTTTGGGTGTGAAGCGTCTCACCTGATTGCCCATAAGGAAGATGTTGCCTTCTGAATCTTCCACCATGCCTACGCCTCCTTTGCCAAGCTTTTTCACCATGGAGACATCACCCTTGCGAAGAGATTTTTTCCATAGATCCATACCATCCTCACCGCGGGAGACATAATAAAGAGTCTCATCGTCGGAAGAGAGGATCGCATCGGCAAGATCAGATGAGGCGGGAGTCAGACGGACTGTGCGGTCGGCAAGTCCCTCGCGCTCTATGTTGAGGTCGTTGGATTTCTCCTCCTCTTTTACCTCTTTCTTATCCTTGTCTGTCTTTTTCTTTCCTTTTTTATCTTTGGAAGCATCCTTGGCTTTCTCGGCATCTTTCTTCTGCTGTTTCTCCACCTCCTTCAGAAGCGCATAGTCTTCCTCCGAGAGACGATACTTGTCATAGCTCTCCTGATTGAGGAAGGTCATCATAACGTCAAACTGTGACCCCCAGGAAGCGTGGTTGCGCATTCCATAGCGTTCTGACTGGTAGATGAGGGCATTGCCGTCATGACTCCAGCGCGGAGCGGCATCGAAATAAGCTGACTGAGTCACGGGAATAAATTCGCCTGTCTTGGTATCGACAATCGATATATCGCCATAAGGCTCATGCTTGGGATTGCATACCTCCAATGCAAGATGACGGCTGTCGGGAGCCCATTCAACGTGGAAGCCGCCGGTGCGGTAGTTGGTGATGGGAGCGCCGTCGAGCTCTGTCACTTTCTTGGAGGCGAGATCCATTACGCGGAGCTTGTTGCGATCCTCCACATATGCCAGCTTCTTGCCATCGGGAGAGATCTCCGGAAAACCTCTCTCGACACCATCCTCGGGGAAGAGAGCCTCCTCCTTGATGAGTGTCGCGTTGGAGAAGTTGGGATCATCTGCTCTTGCGATAGAAGCCTTATAGATATTATATTTTCCGGAGCGGAGAGAGCCGTAATAGAGCGTGCGGCCATCCTTGCTCCATGAGAGACCGGTCTCGATAGCCGGAGTGTGAGTGATCTGTTTCACTGAGGGGTACTCTGTGGAGGTCACGAATACCTCTCCGCGACTGATATATGCCAACTGCTTGCCGTCGCGTGAAGGCATTGCCTCATCAGCGGAAGATATATTGATGAATTCCTCGGCGGAGGGGGCTACGTCGGTAAGGGTCACCTTCAAGGGAGCGGCTTTCTCACCGGGACGCATGGAATATAGCTCGCCGTTGTATGTGAAGGCAAGCAGACCGTTGGATGCGCCGCTGAGGAAGCGGACGGGGTGAGAGTCAAAAGAGGTAAGCTGCTTGGGAGTAGCTCCCTTGCTGTCGAGAGGGAGAGAGTAGACGTTGAAGCTGCCGCCGTCACGTTCGCTGAGGAAATAGAGGTTGTTGTCACCCTTGATAAGAGCCGGTGAACGATCCTCGCCTGCATGATCTGTGATGTTGGTATGGCTTTTTGTCGCGGGGTCATAAATCCATATGTCGCGGGTCACGGATGATGTGTGATGCTTACGCCATTGATCCTCCATGCCTTTCACATCCTCGTAAAGGAAGCGACCGTCGGGGAGAAGGGCGAGATGCACTGCCGGAGTGGGGAGTATACGTGTGGTCGCACCGCCTTTCACAGGGACGGCATAAAGCTCTGACAATACTCTTGAGGGGAAAGCCGGGCTTGAAGCGGGATCCTGAATCTGTGCGGAAAAATATATCTCTTTCCCATCGGCTGAAAAACTCTCCGGTGTCTCCGCTGCCGAATTGAATGTGATACGTGTCGCTGCGCCGCCGATAGCAGGGATAGTATAGATATCCTTGCCGCCGTTGCGGTCGGAAGCGAAAGCGATTGTGCGACCGTCGGGCGACCATATCGGTGCGCTCTCATAAGAGGGCTCGGTGGTGAGACGTGTCGCTGCGCCGCCGGCGGAGGGGACGGTATAGATATCCCCCTTATAGGTGAATGCTATTCTCGAGCCGTCGGGTGAGAGTTTCACATCTCTTACCCATAGCGGGTTGACTGCCGAAGCAGAAACGGCCGCCGCTAAGATAGCGGCAGCCGAGATGGTTAGTTTTCTCATATTATAGTTATGGATTTTGTCATAGATTGAATTGCCTAATCCGGATTAGATAGCATCATCCTCTACATTCTCTATAGCTTCAGCCTCAACCTTGGCGGGAATAGGTTCGCTGTCGGAAGTAGCCGCCTCGAGTTTCTTCATGATTGAGAAGATGAAGCCGGCTGATACAAGACAGATGGCGATGAGAATAATCCAGATAAGATATACCGGCATCTTGCCCCATAGCAACATAGGGATGGATACAAGGTAGTTGCCGATGGCAGTAGCCGCAAACCATCCGCCCATCATCGAACCCTTCAATTTCGGAGGAGCCACTTTTGAAACGAATGAGATACCCATCGGGGAGAGAAGAAGCTCCGCGAATGTCAGAAGGAGATAAGTGGAGATGAGCCAGTTGGGGGATACGCTTCCTGAAGTGCCGTCAAGACCGAATGATCCGATCATCAGAAGGGCATAAGCCAAGGCTGCCATAAGCATACCGAGACCGATTTTGCGCGGTGCGGAGGGCTCTTTGCCTTTCTTTGCCAGGGCGGCGAAGATAGCCAATGATACCGGAGTGAGCGCCACTACATAGAAGGGGTTGAACTGCTGATACTGCTGGGGCTGGATACCGCTGACGGGATCGGGGGTCTGTGCATAGAAATACCATAACGCCGCGCCTACCATCACGATCAGCAGCCCGCTGATCAGACGGCTGATGCCTGACTTGGACTGGAAGAGGTTGAAGAGTGCGTATACTCCTACTGCGATTACGAGGAGTGCCCATACATTAAAGCCGATACGGGTTGCGCCGTATGCGTCCGGACTGGTGCAGCTCTTGGCAAACTCTGTAAGAGTGGCTCCATTCTGATGGAATACCATCCAGAAGAAGATTACTACCGCGAATACGAGGAGGAGAGCAACCACGCGGGCTTTGGTCTGTGCGGGAGTGAGTTCGGGACCTGCGGCGGCAGCAGTCTTGTTCCCGCTGTTCTTTTTGTCAGTGATGATATGTGCAAATGTCTTGCGACCCAATGAATATATCAGGAATGACACGATGAGGGAGAAGCAGGCGATTGCGAATGCGTAGCTGTAGCCGGTGGAGAGGGTGGTGATATATTCGTTTGCGAATGCCGTGATGTCGCTTCCGGGGTTCATGCCGGCAGCGATCGCTGCCTCGCTCACTTTCGCAGCGGGAATAGAACCGTCAAGGAAGCTGTTGCAGAGCGCAGGAAGATCGGCGTTATATACGAGATCCTTGGCGCGGAGAGCGTAGTTACACATCTCTGTGGCAGCCATAGGGGCGAACATCGAGCCGATATTGATTGCCATGTAGAAGAGGGAGAATGCTGCGTCGCGCTGTCCGGAATAGCGGGGATCGTTGTAAAGGTCGCCCACCATCACCTGAAGGTTTCCCTTGAAGAGACCCGTACCGATGGCGATAAGGGCAAGGGCGCAGCAAAGTACCACCAATGAAGAAGTGGAACGGATATCTGTCGGGATAGCCATTACTGCGTAGCCGGCAAACATTACGCCGATACCGGTCACGACGCATTTGGAGAAACTCCATTTGTCGGCGACAAGACCTCCGACAAGAGGCATGAAGTAAACTAACGCCAGGAATATGGCATAGATCTGTCCGGAGACGGATGAGTCAAATCCGAACTTCGCCTGCAAGAATAGCAGGAAAATCGCAAGCATGGTGTAATATCCGAATCGTTCGCCGGTGTTGGCAAGCGACAGGATATATAGGCCTGCAGGTTGGTTTTTAAACATAAGCTAAATATTATGGAGTGAATTTTTTATCCTTTCTGCGCATCCTGTTTCGCCTTATAGGCGAGGGCGTAGTTGTGAATCTGTTTTACCATTGACACCAATCCGTTTGAGCGGGTAGGGGAGAGATGCTCTTTCAAGCCTATCTTGTCAATAAAATATAGGTCCGCATCAAGAATCTCCTGAGGGGTATGACCGGAGAGAACACGGAGGAGGAGAGCCACGATACCTTTCACGATAAGTGCATCGGAATCAGCCTCAAATTTCAGTTCGCCATCCGCCTCTTCCTTGGCATCGATCCATACGCGGCTCTGGCAGCCCTCTATCAGATTCTCGGGAGTCTTGAGAGCCTCCGGATAATCAGGCAGAGTATTGCCTAAATCGATAATATAGGCATAACGGTCCATCCAGTCGGTGAGCCCCTCGAACTCCTCGATTATTTCATCCTGTATCTCATTTATAGTCATAATCGCAACCTTTATATATTATATATTAAATAATAATTCGTAAAGTTAATAAAAAACAATGACAAATAAGAGATTAGGTAAATAAAACATAAATTTTAAGGTTAAATTTGGGGATTAAGAATAAAAGCATTAACTTTGCTCCCGAAAATAAGACAAAGCGTCAAAAGGATCTTTTTTTGCCGGGTTTCATCTTTGAAATGCCGATAATCGAAAAAGGACTCCTTTATTTTTTATACTCCTTTTGAACCAACTCTTATTTTTCCGGTTCTCCTTTTTGTCTGCTCAACATGACAATCTAAAAGGGCTGTGGAAATGACACCTTATTATCAACCTGAATATTAATAAAAACTGAAATAAAGAAATGGCAACATATCTTACACAAGAAGGATACGACAAGAAAATGGAAGAATTAGCTGCGCTTGAGGCTCAGCGTCCCGCTATCAAACAGGCTATCGCCGAGGCCCGCGACAAGGGCGACCTCTCCGAGAATGCCGAGTATGACGCCGCGAAAGAGGCTCAGGGCATGCTCGAGATGAAAATTGCAAAGCTTAAGGAACTCGTAGCCACAGCTCGCATTATCGACGATAGCAAGCTCAATACAGATGAAGTGCAACTCCTCAATACAGTTACTATCAAAAACGTGGCAAACGGCATGACTATGTCCTATACAATCGTGACTGAGAGCGAGGCTAACCTCCGCGAGCATAAGATTGCTTCCAACACTCCTATCGCGCAGGCTCTCCTCGGTCATAAGGTGGGAGATGCCGTAAAGGTGAAAGCTCCCGCCGGAGAGATGACTTTCGAAATTGTAAAAATCGAAATCTGATACGGTCATGACTATCTTTTCTAAAATCGTAGCCGGCGAGATTCCCTGCTATAAGATAGCGGAAGATGAGAATTTCTTCGCTTTCCTCGATATAAATCCCGTCAACTGGGGGCATACGTTGGTAATACCCAAGCGTGAGGAAGATTATATCTTTGACCTCTCCGACGACGAGCTCGGAGGGATGATGGCATTTACCAAGAAAGTGGCATCCGCCATCAAAAAGGCTATTCCCTGCCGCAAGGTCGGCATGGCGGTGCTCGGTCTTGAGGTGCCTCATGCACACATACATCTCATCCCTCTTCAGAATGAGGGGGATATGGATTTCCGCCATAAAGTGGAAAATCCCACTCCCGAGAAGATGAAGGAGATAGCGGAGAAGATCGCAGCCGGGTTCTGAACACGTCGTCACAAGCATAGTATATAACGGATTGTTTTTTATAACAGAATCTGTCGTATACTATAATGAAGTAATTTAGATTGGGATTGCCACGCAAACAACTTTGCGTGGCAATCTGTTTTGTATATGGGCTCTGTCAGCTTGAGAGAGATCCTGTAAAAAGAATATATATCCATGGAAAATTTTGTATATTATTCCCCTACAGAATTCATTTTCGGAAAGGGAACCCAGAAAGAGACAGGAAAAGCGCTGAAACGTTACGGCGCGAAGAGGGTAATGATAGTATATGGTTCTGACCGTATTGAGCGGGAAGGGCTGATGAAAGAGATCACCGACTCCCTGGATCAGGAGGGACTGGAATATGTAAAATTCGGAGGTATAAAGCCAAATCCAACCGCCGATTCCGTATATGCGGGGATTGAAAAGGCACGCGCCGAAGGAATTGATTTCCTCTTGGCGGTAGGCGGCGGCTCGCCTATAGACGCAGCCAAGGCAATGGCACTCGGTATCAATTACGAGGGAGACTTCTGGGATTTTTATGAAGGTCATAAAGAGCCGCAGAATACTGTACCCGTGGGGGTGGTGCTCACTATCCCAGCCGCCGGATCGGAGGGAAGCGGCAACTCCGTCATTACAAATGAAAAGACGCATCAGAAGATATCCGTCCGTTACCCGATGCATCTTCGCCCGCGTTTCGCAATCATGAATCCCGAACTTACCATGTCGCTCCCCTGGAATCAGACTGCTAATGGGATTGTAGATATGATGGCACATATTTTCGAGCGTTATTTCTCCAATACGGAAGGCACTCAGCTTGTGGATGCCTATTCAGAGGCAATACTCCGCGATATAATGGATCAGGCGCTTTCCCTGAGACTGAATCCGGAGAATTACGATGCACGCGCGGATGTGATGTGGGCAGGTACTCTTGCTCATAACGGTCTATGCGGGGTAGGTAAAGTGGAGGATTGGGCGTCTCATCGCATGGAACATGAGATTTCCGCTTTTTATGATGTGGCTCATGGCGCGGGATTGGCGGTAATCATTCCGGCATGGATGAAATTCTGCGCTCCCCTTAATCCTGACAAGCTCTGGAGATTTGCTATAAATGTGATGTCGGTGGATCCTGCCGGTAAGACCACTGAAGAGATCATCAATGAAGGTATCGCGGAGTTGAAACATTTCTATCATGACCTTGACATGACCACTAATCTTCGCGAACTCTGCGGATGCGAGCCTGATATCAACAAGATGGTGGAGAGCCTGCATCGCAATATGGGCGATACTCTCGGAGCATATGTCCCTCTCTCTATGGATGACTGTAAGAAGATTTATGAAATGGCGCTTGAGGGATGATGCCGTAAGATTTCATCTAAGATTTCATCAAGGTAAATGAAAAGGGTATGAGCAAGAGCATTAGTAAGAACAAGAAAGAAATAAAGATAGAGAATTTCATCAAGCTTTACGAGAGGAGTTGTGTAGAAAACTGGGACTTACCCGCGCTCACCGATTATGTAAGCGGGTCAACTCTTACATATGGCAAGATGGCGAGTCTGATAGCGGAGATACATCTTTTTTTCAAGAGCAACGGAGTGAAACCGGGAAGCAAGATAGCTATCTGTGGTAAGGATTCCACTCGTTGGGTGGTGATATATATGGCTACTGTCACTTACGGCGCGGTGATAGTGCCGATATTATCGGAATTTAATCCGGTGGATGTAGCCCATATTGTAAACCATTCGGAGGCTGAGATACTCTTCATTGATGAGCATATCTTTGAGCATATAGATCCGGAGAAACTTCTTAATGTGAAGGGAGTGATGCCCATAGCCGATCATACCCGTGTGTTGTTTGAGAAAGACGGCTCGGACTTCTCGAATAATCTGCGTCTGATACGTCGCCGTTTCCGTCGCCGTTATCCCGATGGATTCGCGTCAAAAGATGTAAAGTTTGCTGATCGTGATAATTCCGAGGTAGTTGAGATTAATTATACTTCGGGCACGACAGGTTTCTCTAAAGGAGTGATGCTGACGGGCGAGAATCTTGCGGGTAATGTCTGCTTCGGTCTTGACACGGTGCTACATTTCCGCTCATCACGTGCCTTGGCTTTCCTCCCACTTGCTCATGCCTACGGATGTGCGTTTGATATGCTGACACCGTTGGCTGCCGGTTCGCATGTCACTCTGTTAGGCAAGACCCCGTCGCCACGCGTACTTATCAAGGCGCTGGCAGATGTGAAGCCGCACTTGGTGATCTGTGTTCCCTTGATATTGGAAAAGATTTACAAGAACCAGATATTGCCGCTCATATCCAAGGGCACCATGCGCTGGACACTCGCCGTTCCCTTCCTCGACAATCTTATTTATGCCAAGATACGCAAGAAACTTGTGGATGTTTTCGGAGGAGAATTTGAGGAGGTGATTGTGGGTGGAGCCCCGCTGAACCATGAGGTTGAGGAATTTCTTCATAAGATTAAATTTCCCTTCACTGTGGGTTACGGCATGACAGAGTGCGGTCCCCTTATCTCCTACACACCGTGGAGGGAATTTATAGTCGGTTCGTCAGGCAGAACCCTTCCGATAATGGAGACAAAGATAGATTCACCCGATCCCGAGAATATTCCGGGCGAGATATGCGTGAAGGGTACGAATGTGATGAAGGGATATTATAAGAATCCTGACGCCACCAAGGCGGTGTTTGACAAAGATGGATGGCTTCATACAGGCGACATGGGGACACGTTCATCCGACGGCACCCTTTTCCTGCGTGGACGCTCGAAGACCATGATCCTTTCAGCCTCCGGTCAGAACATCTACCCTGAGGAGATAGAGGCGAAGCTCAATAACATGCCTTTTGTGGCGGAGAGCTTGGTGGTGGAGAGAGATGGAAAGTTAATCGGACTTGTCTATCCCGACTATGAAGCTCTTGACCGTATCGGGGTAGCGGGAGCGGATGCTGACGCCACAATGGAGAAAATACGTCAGGAACTCAACAAGCTTGTTGCCCCTTATGAGCGGTTGACTAAAATCACTCTTATCCCTCATGAATTTGAGAAGACACCCAAACGCTCCATCAAGCGTTTCCTTTATACACAGTAAAAAACTTATCACCTTAGAGGTATGTCATAAAGGAATGGATAAAATTGAAAAAACGGAACAATGATTCATTGTTCCGTTTTTTATAATCATAAATTTGAATTTGATACTCTTATTGCGTAGAGAGATCCTGTACCTCCTCTATACTAAGATTAGTGACATGTGTAACCAAATCAACACTTATACCTTGTCTTACCATCTCAAGAGCGATGCGGCGTTGCTCCTCTTTTTTACCTGCCATAAGCCCCTCAGCGCGCCCTTCGGCAAGACCTTGAGCAAGCCCCTTGGCAAGCCCTTCTTCCCTGCCCTGAGCTTCAGCTTTTTCCTTAGCTGTAGACAATATGGCATTATAATCACGAGAGTATTTAAGGGCTGCCTCATAATAGTCCCGTTCCCTTGGATCAAGAGCCGCAACGCTGCTCACACTGTCGAGATACTTGAAAATTTCATTGTCTGTTTTAAATGCTACTTCCTGTGCTGCTCCCATATGCTTGATATTATATATCCATTTATCTAACAAACTCTCACATTCCAGCTCCTCTTTGGTAAAGTTTGGAAGCTGTATATAGACGTAACACTGCGAATTACCAATCTGTTTACCGGTACGCAAATTGCATATCCCTCCGTAAGTGATTGGCTCGGATTCGAGTCCATGCACTTTAAAATTACAAAGGAATACTCCAACAACCGGAATCAGTGAGAAATCCCAGTCCCGGTTTTCTTCATCCTTACCTCTGTATCCTTGGCTGGCTATCGCCCGTGCCACATAATACTCACTGCGTTCTATAAGATGTTTCTGCTCGCCCTTCTGCATCTCCACAATGAAATGATGACCATTGGAGGTGATACAAGTAATATCATACCTTAATCCGCGCCCGTTTATGTGTTCATTCGGATGCTCGGTATTGGTGAAACGGAGACTCACAATATTACCCAAAACAGGATCGCCGGCAAAAATACTATTCAGCAACTTTATGAGAAGGGGTTCGGAAATACCTTCTCTACCGAACAGTAGTTTGAAACCCTCATCTATTAATGGATCAATTATTCTCATTTCTTGTCTTATTTATCAATCAGGAAATGGTCACCGGTCTCCTTTACGATATTCTCGTAATATTTCTTGTCATATCCGGGGAAGGAAGGGTAGACGGGCAGACCGTACTCGCTCTTGATGAAATTGCCATTCTCATCGGTCTTCTTCATGTTGCCGTCCATGAATTTAACGAAGAGATATTTACCGAGTTCGCGGTAAGCGTCGGTAGCTTCTTTCGCAATCGCCGCCCCCTCCTCGTTAACGGCCTTCTGATATCCCGCTTTGTCGCCTGCCGCTACCATTGCCGTAAGCGCTTTATCCTTCTCTTCGCGTGACCCCTGATATTTATCCTCCAAAGCACCTTGAACTTTGCGGATATCGGGAATCATGAGGTCGTAACGGTTATAAGCCTGATTTGCCACCCAGTTGGTCATCCAGAAGTTAGAGTCGAAGTCAAACGTATTCACATCTCCGGGCTTAAGCTCTGAGGGTATTGAACTCATACCGCAATAGAAGGGCATGTAGACAGAAGTATTGGTGTCATCGGTGCCAAACCACAGGATGCCTCCCACCTCATCAGGAAGCCAGTCTCGGCTTTGGCTCACGAAGCTCCAGCCTGTCTGCTGAGTTGCGATTGCACGCTCCATGCAATATTTCTTACCATCCACTTCATACTCCATCGGGCGCCAGCGATAGGGGACATGATTCGGACCCGCACCTACATCCTGGGTCATGTCAAAGGGTGTTCCTTCAAAATGATCGCGCATGCTCCATTGCATATCCTTCAGGCTCACTTTCTTCTCAGGCACGACGTAAAGAGGCATCGGCTCATCGGATTTACCTGCGCACCAGTCATAGTATTTGTCGGTATCAGGAGCGAAACGTCGGAAATAGCTCCATACGCGGGCGTCACATCCGCGACGTGTAGCGGCATCATGCTCGCCGTAAGCATCCGCAAAAGAGAAGTCCTCATCTTTTCCGTTGAAGTAGCCGCGTTTGCGCGCGAAAGAAATCACATCGGGAGAATACATCACATTCTCCTTATCTTTCCAGTTGACTTTCCGGATACGCGGCTCGTTGGCATGACCCGAGATAGCATTGTCAGGGATTCGGACAGCCACCCAGACAGCGCCTTTCTCCGCCCCTTTGCCAATCATCTCCATCACCCACACTTCATCTTTATCAGCAATAGAGAAAGACTCTCCTTCGGAGGCATAACCATAATTCTTTACCAACTCTCCCATAGTCTTTATAGCTTCTCGGGCAGTTTTGGAGCGCTCGAGAGCGATTTGTATGAGGGATCCGTAATCTATGATAGCCTGACCAGTGGTATCAGCCAATTCCTCGCGTCCGCCCCATGTGGACTCTCCGATGGCAAGCTGATGCTCGTTGATGTTACCGACAACATTATATGTCTCCGCCGGTTGAGGAATCTCTCCGAGGGGCTTGTTGGTATCCCATTCCACCACTTTACGCATTGCGCCTTTCTCATGTTTCTGAGCGGGAGTATGAGTCAACATACCGTAAAGATTATGGGAATCAGCGGCATAAGTGACCATTACCGAGCCGTCAGCCGTAGCTTTCTTTCCGGCGATAAGATTTGTACATGCATCCATATCAACAGCGGGAAGGAAGCCTCCCAACACAGCCGCTGCAAGAGATATTTTTAAAATAGATCGTTTCATATTAAATGTAGTTTTTACAAAAATAATTAATATCCGTCTATTTTGCAATTACTTGAGAAAGTTGCCGCAACTCTTTTAGTATGTAAATTCATATTCCTCCAACTAATAGTTACCTAAACTTCTCGTAATATAGGTTCTGCCCCGATTACAAGCATGACAATCTCTAACTCAGCCTTATCAATTTTACAATTACTGAAGCCGAATATCACCTCAACATTATTGGGAAGCGTGGAGATGAATTCCTGGAATTCCCCAAGTTCTTCCATCTTCAGTTCCTTATCTTCCGATATCAGACCCTTAATAATCAGCTTGTGTGCAGTATTAATATCAATCCTTTCACTCAAAGCTTGATCAAATGCTTCCTTTAGAGCCATCTCCATTCTATCTGATCCCTCCCCCGAACCACGAATTACCTTGAATGTGCCGCAATCTTGTAAGGCATCCTTTATAACAGAGGAATCAATATTAATATATCCCGAAAGCAGAATATCACTCAGGCCCGTCTCTATATTCAAGACAATTTTATCCACTTCTGCCTCTACTGCTAAAAGTTGCTCCTGAAAGAGTAAAGATGATATAGATTTTTTTGACCGTATGGCTTCCTTGTTGATCAGGAAACAGCCATCGGCAATCCGCGCCAAGTTTTCTGCACGTTGTAGCGCCATCATAAGACTCTTTTCTCCAACGGCAAAAAAAGGCAGGATACCTATTCCTAAAACAATATTTCCCTTATCTTTTAGTTTCTGAGCACGCTTTACACTTACATCATTTTCAAGATCGCACGCCACAATCTTAATCCCTGTATCATCGGATTCTGAAACCTTGAATAAGTCAACAAGTTTGGAGAATATGAAACCACTGTTCTTCTTTCTGTCCATTTTCATTTTAAAAATCTCAGCCTTTAATTCTAAATTTCACATGATATCCATCAGGAGTCAAAATATATGAATCCTGGTCTTTAAAGGCATCCTTCCAAATCCGGATTGTATCTCCCGTCACCAACGCCACATCGTAGCGGTCACGATGCTCGGGAGATTGCGAAACCTCATATTCACGCGCCGTAAGTCTGATTTCTTCACCCGAACTGCAGTTCTTGATTTCAAGACATCTGTAGACTTCATCCGATCCTTTTTTGCGATACTCAAGATCATATCCTCTTGAGTCGTCTCCTGACAGTCCTTTCTTGGCTGCCAGATATTCAGAATATATCGCCCCTATTTCATATTCTGAATCGGACCGGTTGAAGGCATTGTAAATAATATCTTCTGCGTTTCTGCCATTCCTTTTCTTTGCAGTTTCGGAAGGCTGTCTTCTCTGTGTGAATCCGGTTGCTGCATGATTCCCGATAATGGGACGGACTGTATACACCTCCTCGATTTTTGGAATCACCGGCGGATCTTGATCATTGTAGTCTGACGGGATGCCATTCTCGAGATCTTCATTTTCATCGGGAAATAACTGCCCGATCTTCCGGACAAAATAATCATCATATCCGTCGAAGTATAGAAGGCTCTCATCTCTCGGGCTTAGCCGGAGCTCATAGAAGTCATGGCCGAGAAGATATTCATCATGTCGACGTGGAAGAGTGGCAATCTCATGTTTCTCCGCATCAAAATCAAAATAATAGGAGATATACTCCTCTACTAAAGAATCATAATCAGGTTCGACTTCATATTTGATTTTATCAGCGAGATGGTCAATCCAGTCATCACTGAGGAATTTATCCCTGAAATCCACATACCTTGATTTAGCCTCATCATCCATCTCGTTAAGCATTGAATGGATACCTGCAAGGTAAGCCGCCTCATACAGGCTTCTTGCTCTCTTCAGCTGTTGTTTGTGATAGGTGATGAAGCTGTGCATGTCGGCGCGGTCAGCTCCTATTCCTAACTTATTCGCAAGATAATTTCTCGGATTATTCTTTAACGCCTCCTCATCAAAGGTATCTCCGATTCCGTCTGTCTTAAACACCTCACGCCAGAACTCTACTTCAGCTGCTGATAAGTCAGACGTCTTCTCACATTTTGCCCAAAGCGAATCATCAAATTCATTCTCCACTATATAATCCAATTCTTTCTTGGATGATTTAAGCAGACGAAGGAACCTATCTACATTCTCACCTCCGTTCAGTTTAAGGGTTATGGCGATTGCCTCCACAATCCCATTGCAGAAATAGGGATCATCAAGAGCATCCTGTAATCTGGAATAATTTCCGCAGATGAATGGTTCTCCCTCAAAAATCCGCAGATCACCGTTTTCCATCCATATTACCTTGTCCGTGCTATCAAGTCCATTTACCAACTTATAACCGGCTTTGCTTACAACTTGGATATACAGACGGTCGAGGGCGCTCTTGACATTGTTGAAAAGGGTATCGATATTTCCGCCCTTGCTGCCGGCTTCCTTAGTGGCGAAAGCAATGATATAAGGCTTGATCGCCGCTAACCTTTTATTTATTTGATCTGTGAGAGTTGAATTATATTCCGCATCTACCAACTCAGATCTCAGGTCTTTAATCAATCGGCAACCGAACACACGCTGCACAATATCCTCACCTTCGCGAGAACTCATTTCTATAATCGGAAGACTGTTTCTCAAACTCCTGATCCCTATGTTATCGCTATAGAAGATTTCATTAGCCGGCAAGAATTGCAGTTCATCCCCAATTTTACAAGCGAGACAAAGATCGGCAGGAGGAATGACCGAAGTCTTTTCATTCAATGCCATTTTTATCTTATGGTAAAAAGACTTCAACCCTTTTGAGTTATGTTCTGCCTTGGCTTTATTTGTACGCTCCTGAATCTGCTGATATAGAACTTCCGTACTGAAATCAGCAAAAGTTCTTGATGCGCCGAGGGCCAGCAGCAATCTTATGATACGAGGGTCATTATTGCTAAACTCAAATTTATCTTCCTTCGCTACTTTGCCGGGTAACCACTCCTGATCTTCAACAGCATAATATTTTAATTCAGATGCTACGGATTCTGTGCGGAGTAAATAAGCGGCATAGCTCAAATCCACTTTTACGGGTTGTTTATAAATCATGTTAAACCAGTGGATCTCCTGACCTGCGCATACCTGCTCGTCATATCCTGACCTGATAAGTATTTTAATCAGATCCGGCAATTTCAGATTATTCAGAATTTCCTTATCAGCGATATAGGCAGTGTTACGGGCTTCGCGATCCGCATCCTTCCAAGAACAATTAGCTTTTATTTCGGCAGCGATATCAAGCGAATTGATGTAATCCATGTCTGACCCATAGTGCATAGGTCTTTTACCGAAGTAAAGATTCACTCCGAGTTTTACCAAGAATTCCTGAATTGACGACGGATCTCCACCCGGAACTTCCTCAAGGAAATAAGGATACGCCACGCATCTTTCCGGAGTAAGAGGAGAGGGCGAAATCCCCAGATTTCGGAATCCATCAGGAAATCTCTTATCAGCCGCTATAAGGCTCGACGCTCTCTGCCATTTCGTGGATAGAGTTTCGTTGGGAAGCCAGGCTTCATTACCATCTGTTATAGTGAATTTATCTCCTCGTTTAAGGAAAATCTTGAAAAGTGATTTCATCAAATCCTTATATTCTGATTCCGGTCTGAGGGAATCTTCATTTTTCGGAATCATACGGTTGGTAAGCGATGAAATATCAGATGATGAGATTTTCCCCACAATCGATAGCCGATCCGCCATTTCGCGTTGCCAGGGTCTTTCTCCGATGAAAGTCATACGCTCCTTTATTTTCTCAGCAAGCTCGTCGTCGAGATAGTCAAATTTCAGAAACGAAGGAATCTCCTCTACCTTCTGTCCTTCATTTATGAATGTTGTTCCCGATATAACCTTATTTTCGCTATCCCTGAAAATATGGCAGTCAAGCTTCAGCCTTTTGAGGGCGGCATATTCTTGAAGAGCGACTATCAGGGAAGCTAATCTGTCTTTGTCGATTTCCGCAGCGAACTTCTCGATTCCATATTTAACATCAAGATCGAAATCCTTATTCACCACACACAGAATCCCTTTTTCTTTTTCTTCTTTGAGTCTCATATCCCGGAAAATCAAAGGTCCGGATTCAGTCGCAGCGATGATGTCAAAGAGGTAATCATCAAGATACCGGCAATTATTTATATTTCCATATCCTCCTCCTAAAAGCGGGATATAATCTCCTTTTCGGGCATAAAGCTTTTTCAAAAGATAAGTGTGATACGCGGATAAGCCTTGATAACGAGGATTCGGTCGCATCAGCCTGTAGGCATCCCAAGTGGTGCCGCGCTCCTTGAGATATTCCGCCATTTCGGAAATAATATCGGCTAATTTATCCATCATTACCCAATTATTGTCCTCATTGCTCGATAGATGATCACGGTTTGTAGTCAGTTCAAGAGTAGCGTGAAGAATGGCGGGGATGCCGAAAGTGTCGCGTGTAGGAAAGAAGCTATATATAGGATAGCCATTATGTTCCTTATCATCTAAGCTGTAGGCATATCCTGTTTCATAATCATCATCTATGCAGTAGGCACACCCTATTTCATAATCCTTTTCAATTCCGTCAATACTGATCTTGCCTCCTTTTATCTTTGAAATCCATTTCTTGCCGGCTAATTCAGAGGTTATGAAACCGTTGTCGTCCGTTAAGATCCGGTTGCTGTAATCCTCTATTGTTTCACCATCAATGGAAATGGAAATTGATTTGAGATTATGAAGGAACAGAAGAGATTTCGGCTGGAAAGATTTTAGATCCTTGAGTATCTGATCTTCAAGCTCAGGGTTATAATGCATGGTGATTGATGTATAGTCCACATCATCTAATTCCCGCACTTCAGGAAGAGCGAGAATAGAAAGCGGCACTTCCCTGTGATCTTTTCCCGCTGCGATTTCATATTTGGATCTCTCTGTGAGATTAGGAGCCATGTGGCTATTCCAGAAATCAGAAACCCTGTCGCTGCTGAACTCCAGCTCTATATTTCCGCTTCTGATAAGTATATGATCCGACCAGTTGAGAATAGAGCGGAATCCCAATCCCTTGGCTCCGATATAGTTCAACCCCTTCTTAGGGCTAAGATTGGCATACATGATGGATTTAATACCCTCCTCCTTGAACGGTATCGTATATGGACCGCTGTTTTTTACCACGAGTGTCTTATCCCGTGTGTCAAGAATAATATCAACCTTATTACTCCCTGCATCATCGGCATTCTGCAGTAGCTCGAGTATTTCGCGCTCACGGTATTGATTTAATTCAGCAATCTCCTTATTGAAGTCTGCCAACCAACGGGTAGCTTCATTTTTCAGAGCCTCGTCAATATAGAGGCTCTCCATCTTATGGATTTCATTTTTCAAGACTGATAGATTCATTTTCTCATAAATGGTTTTGCAAGATTTGTAAATAATGATTTAATAGGTTTTAACAGGTAAAATTGATTTTTTTAACCGACAAATTCCTTTATGAATGAAGCATAGGCACTCAGGGCGCACCGGCAATTTTTAAGAGCGTCGATACTCATTTCAGTCTCATTATAAGTGTCGACACGCTCGTCGAGCTTTTTACGCATGGCGTCGAACATCTCGTCAATCTTTGTCATATTTTTGGTCTTCACATACCCGGGCAGAAAATCAGACAGCAAGTCATAACCCGTCTTGCAGAAAAGCTCCTTGTTAATTCTCTTGATATTGCTGACGTAGGATTCCAAAGTGCTCTCTTCCTTTCCATTCTTCACCCCCCAGTTGATGAACTGATTGGATAGAAAAAGTTTGTGGGCTGTTTCGCGTGAGGCTTTAATCATTGCCGCCAACGCTTTCTTATCAACTGAGGCTTTCTCCAACTCATTATCAAGGAATTTCACATAGTTTCTGAAAGCCGAGATCCAATTTCCCATCTCCTTAGGAGATTCACCATATTCACTATTCTTCTCTGCATTCGCCTTCTCCTCTGAAAGCTCCGCCTCATATTCAAAACATAGTTTCCGGACAATATCGAAATCGGAAGCCTGCCATGCCTTGGTGAGCAACGTCCAGAAGTCGCGGTCGGAATGACATATCCATTCATCCGCCTTTCGAAGCCAACGCTTATAATTCACATGGGACGACTCTGAGATCTTACCCTCTGTCTTCAGCCATTCATCATATCTTTCGCTGAAAAGAGGAACTTCAACTCCATCGATATTCCGCCAAAGTTCACGGTCAAATTCACGCGCCTTAGCAATTAGATAATCTGCAAAACCATTACTCATGATCTTTAATTTAAATTCCCGGCTCCAGGGAGGGTTAACAATACACAAAAGCGGAAGAGCCGCTTACATATCTTAAGGATTCGGTGCCTGGAAATACCGTGAATGAAAGATATGGAGCATACTCTCCCGCCATAGTAAGCCTATGACGCGAGAGTGTCCACTTCATCTCTCATTCGGGCTTGAGGTTTCCAGGCTTCAATCCTTAAGATTCAGTAAGACACTTTCGTGTTGTTATTTATTTTACTTACGGGGTTATTCAACCCGACACCGCGAATTTATAATTTTATTTTTAATCATGCAAATCCTCCTATCAAGGAAATTTCTTCTTACGCTCCTGAATATTAGGATAATAAAATAGATAAACAAAGAATCTATTTCTTTTTTTTCGTATTTTTTTAGTGGAATCTACTGATATAAATATACTGAATTATTAAATTCCTTCACAAAGCATTTCATAATATTAATATTTCCCGGAGAAAAATTAAACAAAAAACAACTTTTAAAAAATATGTTAATAATAGTTAAATACTCAAATTCGGGATAAGAAAGTAAAAGATTTCAAATGATGATAAAGATAAGATGAGTAGGGAGGCTGTGTCGAAATGAACTGCACTCCAAAAGTTTTATGTCCAACTTTTGGGGTGCAGTTCATTTCGACACAGCCTCCTGTTATTATCGGTTTGAAAATATCGGGGAGAGAGGAGTTTATTTAATTTTCTCCACTGCTGTGCGGATGCGGCGTATCACTTCCTCCTTGGGCATCATCTCCGTGATGTCAAACATGTGCGGACCACGGCAGGCACCTACCACCGCCAGACGGAAGGCGTTCATGACATTGCCTAAGTGGTATCCTTTCTCTGCTATCCAGTCGAGCACTATCTTCTCTGCATTTGCTGAAGTCATGTCTTCGATGCCATTGAGAACCTCGATAAGCTCTCCCATGATGCGGGGTGTGTCCTCACTCCAACGCTTCTTTACATCCTTCTCTGCATAACTCTCGGGAGCAACAAAGAAGAAATCTGCCTGTTCCCAGAGATCGGGAACAAGATTTGCACGACCTTTCACCATTCCTAAGGCGCGACCGATATACTCATCGCTGAAACCCTCGATACCCTTCTCTTTAAGAATGGGCTTGAAAAGCTCGCAAAGCTCCTCATCCGATTTCTGCATCAGATATTCATGGTTGAACCATATACCTTTCTTATAGTCAAATTTAGCTCCTGCCTTGGAACAGTGTGCGAATGAGAACTTGCTGATAAGATCATCCATTGACATCAACTCGCTGTCATCGCCCGGATTCCACCCCAATAGAGCAAGGAAATTGACCACCGCCTCCGGCAGATACCCTTTCTCACGGTAGCCTGAAGAAATCTCTCCCGATTTGGGATCATGCCATTCGAGAGGGAAGACCGGAAACCCAAGTTTGTCTCCGTCACGCTTTGAAAGCTTGCCATTACCGACAGGCTTGAGGAGAAGGGGGAGATGCACGAATTGAGGCATAGTATCTTCCCATCCGAACGCACGGTAAAGAAGCACATGCAGCGGGGCTGAGGGTAGCCACTCCTCGCCGCGTATCACATGACTGACCTCCATCAGATGGTCATCCACGATGTTGGCGAGATGATATGTGGGAAGATCATCAGCACTCTTATAAAGCACCTTGTCATCTAGTATTGAAGAATTGATGGTCACTTTACCGCGTACGAGATCATCGACCACAACATCTTCATTCGGCTCAATCTTGAAACGCACCACATACTGGTTGCCCTCATCTATGAGGCGTTTTACCTCTTCAGGAGACATCGTAAGTGAATTGCGCATCTTGCCGCGAGTGGAGGCATCATACTGGAAGTTAGGCACTTCGGCACGCGCAGCCTCCAGCTCTTCAGGAGTATCAAACGCGATATAGGCTTTCCCGGCATCCAGGAGCTGCTTGGTATATTTGCGGTAGATATCACGTCGCTCGCTCTGTTTGTAAGGACCATACTCGCCGCCATAGCCGACACCCTCATCAAAATTAATGCCGAGCCATTCCAGCGAATCCTTGATATATTCCTCAGCTCCCGGCACAAAACGACGGCTGTCAGTGTCCTCGATACGAAGGATCATATCGCCTCCGTTCTGGCGCGCGAAAAGATAATTATATAGAGCAGTACGCACTCCGCCGATATGAAGCGGACCGGTAGGGGAGGGCGCGAAGCGCACTCTTACTTTACGATTTTCCATTTTACCTAATTTTTTCACAAAGATAGCTTAATTTGGCTATTTGAGCAAATGACTTCTTCCCTTATGATAGTGCCGACGCGACTATTTCACAAGGCGGTAGGATTTCCCGTTATACCGGTAGAGCAGACTCTCCTTCATATATTTCTTTATGAAGTCATAATCCTCCTTACCCATATATTCCCCAACGGTAAGCACTGCTCGCAGATCTGTAGAGCCCGGCACTACCTGAAACTCAATAGTAGGGAAGGGGACAAGATCTTCTATCTTATTTCTTACCTCCTTGTCGGGAATATTGAAGAAGTCAAGGATATCGGGATACTGCAGGTATTTTTTCCTCTCCAATTCATTGAAGTGTGAGTCGAAGAAAGAGACCTCGGTATCCGCCGCCTCGCCGTCGCTGTCTATTGTGTATAAAGTCATAGCCGCCGGTCCCTTGCCGGGTGGGAGAATGAGAATCTGCATTGAGGTGACTTTGGTGAGTTGAACGCTCAGGAAGTCGGGAGTGACCTTTATGAGATGAGACAATCCCTCCATGCCGTTAGGTGCATTATATATACTGTCGGCATCATAATAATCCAGCATATCCATTTTCTCGCTGCGGTCAAGAATATCAAGAGTCTTGAGCGGAAGATTAAGGAAAACATCACGCGCAGTCAATGTATCTTTGGCAACCTTAGCTCCATTACATGGCAGGACGATTGCAGTCATTACAACTGCAATCGTCACAATTTTCTTAATAATTTCCTTCATTCTTACTTATTCATGAAGATATCGTAATTGCCGTTATATTCCGGCTTCTTTCCTTTCTTTTCAGCTTTCGCTTTCTTCTCCCCTTTGGGTTTTCTTTCACCCTTGGGAGCGCTTTTCCCTTTTCTCTCTTTTCTCTCCTTTGCGCCGGCTTTTGCGGAAGACTTGCTGCCTTTCTTGCCGCGCTTACGGGCATCGGCGGCATAATCTCTGTCGGATGCTATCTCTGCGTTGACAGGCTGACCATAGAATTCGGCATGGCGGAGAGCATCAAGCACTCGGCGTGCGTCCTGTTTGCGCACATCAAAGAGAGTGTATTCAGGGAGGAGGTCTATACGCCCGATCTCAGGTTTGTCGCCCGGTACGTTGCGGTTGACGAGATCCATAAGATTGCCGGGGAAGAAACCTGCCGCCTTACCTATATCGACCATGAGGCGCTCATAACCGTTTTCGGCTGTGCGGCGATCCTTATTCTTGCGGGCATCGCCTTTGACACGCTCACCTTTGCCTCTCTCTCCACGATCCTTACCGGAAGCGTTGAGATCAATATCGGGCATATGGCGGTAATATTCAAGAAGACGGTTGAATTCAAGAGAAAGCACACGTTTGAGAAGATCCTCCTCAGAGAGCCACTCAAGTTTCTTACGCACACCGGGGAGATACTTCTCGATCTCTTTCTCATCCACCTGCACCTTCTCCAGACGGTCGGCGAGGCTGTAGAGCTGCTTCTCGATGATATGTTCCGGAGTCGGCACCTTATGATATTCGAAAGTCTTGCCGATACGCTTCTCGATCTCCTTCAGCTTGCTCTTCTCGCGGGAGTGGATAATGGCTACGGATACACCTGTATTGTTCGCACGACCGGTACGACCTGAACGGTGTGTATATGTGGCGGGATCATCAGGGAGACCGTAATTGATGACGTGTGTAAGATTATCCACGTCCAGACCACGCGCGGCGACATCTGTAGCGACAAGAAGCTGAGTGACATGATCGCGGAATTTCTTCATCGCGAGGTCGCGCTGTCCCTGAGAGAGGTCGCCATGCAGACAGTCGGCGTTATATCCGTCATTGATAAGCTTGTCGGCTATCTCCTGTGTCTCCTTCTTGGTGCGGCAGAAGATGATACCGTAGATATTGGGGCTGTTGTCCACAATGCGTTTCAAGGCGAGATATTTGTCGTGTGCCTTTACCATATAATAGATATGACGCACATTGTTGGAAGCCTCGTTACGGTTGCCTGCTACAAACTCCACGGGGTCTTTCATATACTTGCGTGTGATGCCGGCGATTTCCTTAGGCATTGTAGCGGAGAACATCAGCATCTTTCTCTCTTCAGGCACATGAGAGAGTATCTCGTCGATATCGTCAAGGAAGCCCATATTGAGCATCTCATCCGCCTCGTCGAGGATAACGGTGTTCACCTTATCCAGTTTTACGACACCGCGCTTGATGAGGTCAATAAGACGACCGGGAGTAGCGACGATTACCTGCACTCCATTCTTGAGGGAGCGTATCTGGCTCTCGATACTTGAACCGCCATATACGGGAAGAATCTTGATATCGGGAAGATATTTGGAGAAGTCGGCGAGATCGCCCGCAATCTGGAGACAGAGCTCACGGGTAGGAGCAATCACCAATGCCTGAGGCACTCTCTCCTTAGGGTTGACACGCTGAAGCACGGGGAGACCGAAGGCGGCGGTCTTACCGGTACCGGTCTGTGCCAGACCGATTACATCGCCCTCCTTCTCGATAAGATGAGGAATCACCATCTCCTGAATAGGCATAGGATTTTCAAATCCCATGTCTGTGATGGCTTTTAATAATTCGTCGGAGATACCGAGGTCTTTGAATTTCGTCCCTTCTGGTTTCTCCTCGATTTCAATCTCCTCAACAGATTCGGGAGTCTCTTCAATAATCTCCTTCAAATCCTGAGGAGTCTCGATCACCTCTTCCGACCCATTCTCAGGCGTAACGTTTTCTATATTTTCTTCTAAATTTTCCATAATTGTAATTTCTATCTAATAATATAACGCCCGAAACCGCTTTTTTCATTTTACCGAGGTAATTTTATACATAATATATAAAATCCCCCTGTTATAGCGCCACGGGAGAATGGGCTGCTTTCTCAATACATGTCGTAGTCGATTGATGTGACCTGAAACTCCGTTCTTCTGTTGATCTGGTCGGCAGCTTCCTGATCCTCCTCGGAGAGTGTGGAGATATATTCTTCATTAAGGAGAGTGCCCTCGGGAAATTGAGGGAATTCCCTGTTGATACGTTTGGTCACAGTCTTGGGAGTGGTCTCGCCATAACCTTTCCATGTGAGGCGCTCAGGCGAGATGCCCGAAGCGACAAGATAATCCACCACGCTCTTGGCGCGACGGTTGGAGAGCGATATGTTATACTCCTCCGTACCCTTCCGGTCGGTGTGCGCGCCCATCTCGATGGTCACGTTAGGATTATCCTTGAGCATTTGCGCCATCTCATCCAATGCCTCCTTGGATTCGGGGCGAAGTGTGGCTTTATCAAAGTCATAGAAGATATTCTCCACCACCTGCGGCTTATGGATAGCTGCCAGCATGAAATCCACTTCGTAATCCTGATCCTCCTCCTCGGGCTCGGATTCAAATTCCTGCTTGATATTAAGATAGCCTTTCGCGCTCGCCTGCATCACATACTTCACGCCGCGCTCCAGACGGAAGCGGAAGGAGCCGTCATCGCGCGCCACCTCCTTCTGGTTCGACCCGTCATCGCCTACAATTCGTATCACGGCATTAGGCACCGGCTCCTCATCCTTATCCATCACCATTCCGGAGATTGTCACCTTCACCTCAGGATATTCAAAACTGAAGATATGATCGTATCCTCTGGCGTCTCCGCGGTTGGAGGAGAAGAAGCCTGATTCCCCCTGCCCGTAAGTGATGCCGAAGTCATCTCCCTGCGAATTGACAGGAAGCCCCATATTCTCGATGCTCCATCGGTCGCCGGTGGAATTACGGCGGGCTATGAAGAGGTCGAGCCCTCCGAAGCCGGGATGTCCGTCGGAGGAGAAATAGAGCGTGGAGTCAGTGCGGAGATAGGGGAACATTTCATCTCCCGGCGTATTGATCTGCGGACCTAAATTCTCCAGCGAACCGGCACGCTCCCCCAGATTGATGCGCCAAATATCCTTACCTCCATATCCGCCGGGCATGTCGGAAGAGAAATAGAGATATTTGCCGTCGGGAGAGGCGGCGGGATGACCCACGGCGGAAAGAGTGTCGGGAGTGATCTCGAATTTCTGAGGCGCGCTCCATGACGCATCGCTTCGGCGTGAGGTATAGATCTCCACGGATGTGTCAGCCTCCGGATGTCGCCGTGCGATGGTGAGATACATTGTCTGCCCGTCAGGAGAGAAGGAGACTATCCCTTCATCATGCTCAGTGTTGAGTTCTCCCTCTGCCGGCTCGGGGCGCGTCCATTTCCCGTTTTCATCCTTCTTGGAGAAGAATATATCCGATTTCTTTGTGCCTGTAATCTCCGACTTGTTCGTGCCGGTAGCTTTCTCTGTGGAGGAGGTGAAATATATATAATTCAGCTCCTTGTCCAGATACATTGGGGCGAAGTCCGACCTTCGTGAATTGAAGAGCTTCGCATTCTTTACGATATACCTGCTCTTCTTCCCCTCCTTCGCCTTAATAGCCATCTTACATCCCGCCACTCCCTCTTCGGCAAGCATATCTTCGGGGCGCCACTCGAGAAATTTGTTATATGCATCAATAGCCGGCTGATACTTACCCTCCTGCTGGAGCGATCTGCCGAGCCAGTAGTAAGCCATCGAATCGGGGTATTCATATCTTATGGCATTCTGATAAGCGGCGGAGGCGTTGGGAGCCATATTGAGACGGCGGTAGCAGGTCGCCAATTTATAAGCCACTTCCCCCCGCAGCTCACGGTCGCTCTTGGGGTTCAGTTTATTATATACGGCTTTATAAGTCTTGGAGGCATTGAAAAATTCTCCGCGTTCAAGCTGCTGGTTAGCCTCCGAGAGTTTTGGGGTCTTGCAGGAGGTAAGAGCGGCGAGGGCGAGGAGGAGCAATGTGTATATATTGTATATATAAGGAGCGTTAAGTCTTATTTTCATATTGACTTAACGCTCCTTAATTATTTTTTATTAGAAACCGGCTTATTTTTTATTAGAGACCGATTTATTTTTATTGGAAATATGCTTTGGGAAATATCCTTACGGCAGTAAAATTATTTCTGTTTACGGGGATGACCTGTCGCCTTATGGAGGCTGTTGACTATATTCTCGTAGATCTCCTCTACGGAGCCGGTGCCGGTGATGCCGAGATATTTACCCTCTTTGGTATAATAATCGCGGAGGGGAGCTGTCTGGTTGTGATATACCTGAAGGCGGTTCTTGATTGTGTCGATGTTGTCATCGGCGCGACCGGTCTCCTTGCCACGGTTGAGCATACGCTCCACCAATTCCTCTTCGGGCACTTCCAGACCAACGACGGCGTGGAGGTCAGTGCCGCGTTTGAGAAGGAGCTCCTTGAGAGCCTCGGCCTGCGGGATAGTGCGGGGGAAACCGTCGAATACGACACCCACCTTGTCGGCAGCCTCTTTCTCAAGCACGTCGTCAAGGATGCGTATCATAAGGTCATCAGGGATAAGCTGACCGCGTGATATATAGGAGTCAGCAATCTTGCCCAGCTCTGTGCCGCGCTTGATATGATCGCGGAGCACTTCACCTGTAGAGATATGGAAAAGACCGAATTCGTCGATCAGTCTCTCGCTCTGAGTTCCCTTGCCACTGCCGGGAGCTCCAAATAAAACAACATTAAGCATATCTTATCTTTTTTACCTTTAATCTTCTTTAGTTTTTCTGATCGCGGATGACGTAAATATCCTTGAGGTTGCGCCCTTTGCCGTCAAGGTCCAATCCGTAACCGATAATGAATTTCGGGGGGATCGAGAAAGCCACGTAGTCAGGCTTGAAACCGGTCTTGGAGCTTTCAGGCTTGTAAAGCAAAGTAGCGAAGCGGATGGAGGAAGGGTTGCGCTTTTTGAGGTCTTCGACCATCATCGAGGCTGTGAGACCCGTATCGACGATATCTTCGATAATCACGACATCGCGGCCGGAGATATCCTCTTTGAGCCCCATGAGCTGCTTCACTTCCCCTGTGGAGGATAGCCCTGAATAAGAAGAATATCTTACAAAAGTGATGGGGGCGTCATTAATGCCAACTTCACGCACGAGATCGGCGCCAAACATGAAAGCGCCCGTGAGGACACATAAAAATATCGGGGAGCCATCCTTGAGGTCCTCGCGAATTTCGGATGCCACTCTTTTCACCTGAGCGGCGATCTCCTCGCTTGTTAGATACGGCACGAAAGTGAGGCCGTCCAATGTCACTGAACTTTGCATTTTCTTTACGTCCTTAGATGGGAGAGGTAGAGTTTGTTGCAAATTTAGTAATTTTCCTTTTCTTTATCAAAGAATTTGGATAAAAAGCCTTAATAAAATTATTATAAATCAATATCCAAGGATTGGGTTTTTGCCTCCACAATTTGATAATATTCGTTTTACATTGGTTTTTGCTCGTTCTTTGTTTTCTGCAATTTTCGATTTTTCTTCTTTTGAGAGATCTCCTTGTAAGTGTTTTGCGAGATTAGCTCTGAATCTGGCTATATCCTCATTATCCATAGGGGGGTAGGTACAGATCGTATCATAGATTTTAATTTTTTCAAATGTAATGCTATTTTAGAAATAAAACAATTTAAGTGATTAAATATATTTTTTATTCAACTATGAGGACAAAAAAAATTGATTGTCATCCCGACAACCAATCTTGCGTTAACCTTAAAATCTAATACCATGAAAAACTCACTGCAAAATTATAAAATATTTTTCAAAACAATGCTATATAACATAAAAATATTTTCTAAATTAACATAAATTAACTTTGCGGCTTTTGATTCTCCGTTTTAGACAGTAGGAAAGTAGTTTTTTGACAGGAGGACAGGAGGACAGTATTTTTTTGAATGTAGGGCAGTCTTCTACTGTTATAACAAAAGTTCATCGTGACATACATCCGGATGGTATCTGTGCTGAATCCCAATCCTTTTAAGGATTAAACATCCCATAGCGATATGTAAAGATCTAAATATCTGTGAGGCATCTGCGCCAATCTCTGAAAAATCTGTGATATTATTTTTATCGATAAAATCATATATGTTTAAATTTCTTCGGGCATCGAGCCCTCAAAATTTAGCGGAAGCCGGGAGGCTCCAGCCCCCAGTGCGCCGACAATTCCCTGTTCTCTGGTCAAGACAAAGATTTTCCGTGGCGGTCATCCGAATTGTTCTGTTCTGCTGTCAAATCATGGGCTCTCCGCGACTGACATACGAACTTGCATGTCCTTGTATGAGCGTAGAACAGTAGGAGAGGGAATCGGCAGCGATATTTTGTAATATCAGTAAAAGCGATATTTTGTAATCTCATTAAAAATGATTACATTTGCAGACGAAAGCCTAAATTTACTATAGCATTTTATTTATAAAGACTGCTAATTATATTTAAAGCTTGATCAAGATAGAAAGTGTTAATGAAAAACTAATTGGCAAAGGGCAGCGATGCTCAGGTGCATATCAAAACTAAGTAATACTAATGATGGAAGAAGCAAAGAAACCAAAACGTCCCCGTATTAGCACGGGAATGTCTTCACAATCTGATGCCACAGAAAATCAAACTCGCTACGAGAAGGTAAATTACCCTTCCGATTCCATGCGCAGCTCTTCTGCTTCTGCAGCGGGCGAGCAAGGTCAGAACAATTACCAGCAAAGAAATTATGGCTATAACCGTCCGCAGAATGGCTACGGCCAGCAGCGTCAGCAGGGGTATGGTCAGCAGGGCGGCTATAACCGTCAGCAGAACGGCTACGGTCAGCAGCGCACACAGGGCTATAACCGTCAGCAGAACGGTTACGGTCAGCAGCGCACACAGGGCTACAACCGCCAAAACAATCAGGAGGGTGGCTACACTCCCCGCCAGCAGGATGGCTACGGTCAGCAGCGCACTCAGGGCTACAACCGCCAGAACAATCAGGAGGGCGGCTATACACCCCGTCAGCAGAACGGCTACGGCGCGCAGCGTCAGCAGGGCGGCTATAACCGTCAGCAGAACGGCTACGGCGCGCAGCGTCAGCAGGGTGGTTATGGCAACCGTCAGCAGGGCGGTTACGGCGCGCAGCGTCAGCAGGGCGGCTACGGCAACCGTCAGCAGGGCGGCTACAACAATCGTCAGCAGGGCGGCTTCAACCGTCCCGGTCAGAACCGCAACCAGGGGGGCTACAACCGCAACCAGGGCGGTATGAAATTCACTCCCCGTCCCAAACAGATCGACTACGTGCTCGAGGATATCGATCCCAACGAACAGGTGCGTCTGAATAAATATATGGCAAATGCCGGCATCTGTTCACGTCGTGAGGCGGATGAATATATCACAAGCGGAAAAGTAAAGGTAAACGGCGAGGTAGTCACCGAACTCGGTACAAAGATTTCACGCGATGACGTGGTGGAATTCGATGAGAAGGTAGTGACTCCGGAGCGCAAATGCTATGTGCTTCTCAATAAGCCCAAGGATTGCGTCACAACAAGCGACGATCCCAACGGCCGCACTACAGTGCTTGATATCGTGAAAGGCGCTACCCGCGAGAGAATCTATCCCGTAGGACGTCTCGACCGCAACACTACCGGTGTGCTCCTTCTTACAAACGACGGCGATCTCGCCTCCAAGCTCACACACCCCAAATATGTGAAGAAGAAGATCTATCATGTATGGACCGACCGCGATATCGCCGAAGAGGATATGCAGCGTATCGCCGACGGTATAGAGCTTGAGGATGGCGAGATACATGCAGACGCCATCAGCTATGTTTCTGACACCGACCGCAACCAGGCAGGTATCGAGATACATAGCGGACGCAACCGTATCGTGCGCCGTATCTTCGAGAGTCTCGGATATCGCGTCACCAAGCTTGACCGCGTTTACTTCGCAGGTCTGACCAAGAAGAATCTTCCACGCGGACGCTGGCGTTATCTCACACAGGAGGAGGTCAACTATCTGCGTATGGGAAGCTTCGAGTAATCAGGAGATACTTCTGATGGAATAGAAGAGAAAAGAAATAGTAATCATAACCGTGCCGGAGAGGGATGCCTTTCCGGCATTCCAAATAAAAGACAGGAAATGAAAGAAATACGTCGTGTGCGCATCGCCGACCTCCTTAAAGACCCTGCGAAATATGTAGGGCAGGAGGTAGATGTGAAAGGTTGGGTAAGATCCCGCCGTGGTAACAAGTATGTACAGTTTGTGGCTCTCAACGACGGATCAACAATCAATAATCTCCAGATTGTCCTCGATCTCGCAAAATTTGACGACGAGGCTCTCAAACCTATCACTACCGGCTCCAGCATCCATGTGCAGGGTCAGCTCGTGGAGTCGCAGGGAAAGGGACAGAGCGTGGAGGTACAGGCGGACGAGCTTGAAGTGTATGGCACTGCCAATCCCGAGGAATATCCTCTTCAGAAGAAGGGACACTCCCTGGAGTTTCTTAGAGAGATAGCACATCTCCGTCCCCGCACCAACACTTTCGGCGCCGTATTCCGCGTGCGTGCCGCGTTGGCTTACGCCGTGCATAAATTCTTTACAGAAAAAGGATTCTATTATTTCCATACACCCCTTATCACCGCATCCGATGCAGAGGGCGCGGGCGCGATGTTCCAGGTCACCACACTCCCCCTTGAGGAGCTCCCCAAGAAGGAGGACGGCACAGTGGATTACAGCGAGGACTTCTTCGGAAAGCAAGCATCCCTCACAGTTTCCGGTCAGCTCGAAGGAGAGCTCGGCGCTACATCCTTAGGGGCTATCTATACTTTCGGACCTACCTTCCGTGCCGAAAACTCCAACACTCCCCGTCATCTCTCGGAGTTCTGGATGATCGAGCCTGAGATAGCTTTCGCGGAGATAGATGAGAATATGGATATCGCCGAGGAATTTATCAAATACTGTATCAATTACGCTCTCGATAACTGCAAGGATGATATCCTCTTCCTTCAGGAGCATTTTGATAAAGACCTTGTGGAGCGCTTGAAATTCGTGGTGGAGAACGACTTTGTGCGTCTCCCTTACACAGAGGGTATCAAGATTCTCGAGCAGAGCGGCAAGAAGTTTGAATTCCCGGTATATTGGGGTGTTGACCTCGCTTCGGAGCATGAACGTTATCTTGTGGAGGAACATTTCAAGCGTCCGGTGATCCTTACCGACTATCCGAAGGAGATCAAGGCATTCTATATGAAGCTCAACGACGACGGCAAGACTGTCCGTGCAATGGATGTCCTCTTCCCGAAAATCGGCGAGATTATCGGCGGCTCGCAGCGTGAGGAGAGTTATGAGAAACTCTCTAACCGTGTGAAAGAGCTTGGTCTGACAGGTATGGATTGGTATCTTGATACCCGTAAGTTCGGTAGTGTGCCTCACAGCGGATTCGGACTCGGATTCGAGCGACTCGTGCTCTTCGTGACCGGCATGCAGAATATACGCGATGTAATACCTTTCCCCCGCTATCCGAAAAACTGCGAATATTAAAACTGAATAAGATCTTTGAAATTTGAACAAGATCTGCAGATATATACTGACAATAACCCTGATCCTGCTTTTCGCTCCATGCATGGGAGGAGCCGAGAGGCGGGATTCGGTTGTTGTCAGTCTTATCACATGCGCTCCGGGAAGCGAGGTCTACGAACTTTGCGGTCATGAGGCGCTGAGAGTAAGGGGAATATATAAAGGTCAGCAGATAGACACCGCCTGGAATTACGGGGTATTTGACTTCAATGCCCCCAATTTCATCTACCGCTTTGTGAAAGGGGAGACCGACTATATGCTTGCCGGCTATCCTTTCGAATATTTCATGCCGGAATATATCGACACGGGAAGGAAGGTGATAGAGCAGGATCTCAACCTTACTGACGAGCAGGCAGTCCGTCTCTATGAGATGCTCCTGGAGGAAGGTAAACCGGAGAACCGTACTTACCGTTACAATTATGTGCGTGATAATTGCGCCACGCGTATAGTAGACCGTATCGATTCGGTAGCCGGCGCGCCGGTAGTCTATCCTGACAATATCAAATACGGCACCTTCCGTAATGAGATGCGAAGCTATCACAAAGCCTATCCGTGGTATCAGTTCGGTATAGATTTAGCGTTAGGTTCCGGAATAGATATCCCGATAGGGGGGAAGGAGGAGATGTTTGTCCCCATAGAGATGGCGGCGAAAGCGGATGAGGCGCGTTTTGCCGACGGCAGACCATTGGTAAAGGCAAGCAGAGTGCTCAATCAAGGCGTAGCTAATGCTTCGTTGCCTCCCACACCATGGTATCTCACGCCGCTTACCCTCTCCTGGCTACTATTTTCAATCACCTTCGCCATATCATTATGGATGTGGATAAGAGGGAGGCTGGCAAGATGGATATATTCACTATGGTTCGGACTGACCGGACTGGCTGGATGTCTCGTGACATTTCTGGTATTCATCTCAGTGCATGAAGCCACATCGCCTAATGTTCTGATACTTTGGCTCAACCCGCTGCAGCTTCTTATAGCCTTCACTATCTGGAGCCGGAAATTGAGAGGAGTGTCATACGCCGTGAGCTATTACAACATAGTGGTGCTGATCTCTCTCTTCTGTGTGTGGTCCTTCCAGCTGCAGAGCGCCAATGCGGCATTCTTCCCGCTGATGGGGATAACACTGATGTTAGCGGTCACTTTCGCTACAATCGCCCCAAAAAATTATTCATTCAATAATAAAGGGGAAAAAACGTTTAATATGAGTAAGACCCTTCCGACAGCGCGGAAAGCGACCAGGAAGAGTCAGACAACAGGAAAAAGAAGAAAATGAAAAAGTTGGTCACCACTGTCCTATGCGGACTTGTCACGCTCAACGTCCTGGCGCAGACCGCGCCCGGGCGTCCTAAGCTCGTGGTCGGTATCGTCGTGGACCAGATGCGCACCGACTATATAGAATTTCTCCGCGACTACTTCGGCGAAAGCGGTTTCCGCAAGCTGATGAAAGAGGGGATGTATCTGCGCGATGTAGACTTCAAGGTTAAGAAACTTGATGCCGCCAATGCCACGGCAATGCTCTATACCGGCGCGTACCCCTCAGAGAACGGTGTGCCGGCAGCACTGATCTATGACAACGCCGACAAGAAGATCACCCCAGCGCTTGCCGACTCCAAGACATTAGGAAATTTCACCAATGACTCCTACACGCCCGACAAACTGCGACTCACCACTATCTCCGATGAGTTGACGGTAAACGGCGCCGGATTGGGTCAGGTATATGCTTTCAGCAGCGATCCCCAGCAGTCGGTCATCATGGCGGGTCATGCCGGTAGCGGAGCTTTCTGGATCAACAATACCAACGGCAACTGGGCTACTTCCGGATATTACGGGTCATTGCCCTCAGCGGTAAGCAGCCGTAACTACTCCTCATCCCTATCTGCCCGGATCGATACGATGCAGTGGCGTCCCTCGATGGCTCCCGACAAGATGCCCGGACTTCCGAAGCATAAGGCAGCCGCCCCCTTCCGCCATACATTCCCCAAGAGCGACCGTAATGTCTACATTCGCTTTGCCGGCACTCCCTTGGCAAACAGGGAGGTGACGGATGTGGCGATAGAATGTCTCCGCACTATGAATGTCGGGCAGGGAGGGCAGGCAATAGATATGCTCAATCTGGGTTATACCGTCGCTCCCTACAAATATGTGAAGGACGGCGACCCGAGAGCCGAACTGACCGATGCCTATCTGCGACTTGATAAGGAATTGGGACGTCTCTTCGAAGCCATCAACCGTTATGTCGGGGCAGACAATACCATGATATGGCTTAGCTCCACCGGCTACTATGACGATGCAGTGCTTGAAGAGAGGAGATACCGTCTGCCGGGAGGAGACTTCTCGGTAAAGAGAGCTGTCTCGCTGCTTAATTCATATCTGTCAGCACAGTATGGCAACGACCGGTATGTAGATGCCTTCAAGTCCGGACAAGTCTATTTCAATCATAATCTGATAGAGCAGAAAAACCTCAGACTGAATGAGGTTATAGCTGATGCGCGTTCATTCCTGATGAAGATGAGCGGGATCGCTGATGCTTACACCATAGATGAGATCTTATCTCCGCGCACATCCGAGGAGGAGAGTCTGCGTCTCTCGATCGATCCGAAAACGGGAGGGGACATAGTGGTCGCCTTCAGTCCCGGATGGACAGTGACAGATGACACGGAATACACTCCCGTGACTCACACGGTGCGTGAAACACCCGTCTTAACTCCCGCCTTCATATTGGCTCCCGATGTAAAGGCGCAGGTAATATCCACTCCCGTAGATGCTACAGTGCTTGCACCGACGGTAGCCGGTATTCTGAGAATACGCAGCCCGAATGGTGCGGTCTCCAAGCCCTTGCTGATCAATAATTGATTTTTTGAGTCAGCAGCGGAGGAGACTAAATAGAGAGAAAGATAGAAAAATTCAAAATGCTCCGTAAATGATGAAAACTGACGGAGAAATCCAGCTACAAAACCAAACCCAATGATATCCAAACTTTTTAAGAAAATTTTCGGCGATCAGTCAGAGCGCGCCGTGCGCCCCCTCTGGGACCGTCTTAACAATGAAATCAATCCTATCTCAGAGCAGATCAAGGATATAAGCCATGACGAGCTCCGCGACCGCATCACTACCATCAAGGCAAACATCCGCGGCAAGGGGGATGAATACAAGCAGCAGATGGCTGATATCCGCAAGGAGATCGAGACTCTTGATTATGATAAGCGCGAGCCTCTATGGAAGAAGATCGACGACCTCAAGGAGGAGATGTATGATCAGTATGCGCGCGATCTTGACGCGGCGCTTCCCGAGGTGTTCGCCATCATCAAGGAGACCGCACGCCGATTCAAGGATAACGACACAATCGAGGTTACAGCCACCGATGCCGACCGTGAGCTTGCGGCGGCAGGTAAGGACTTCGTGAAGATCGAAGGAGATAAAGCGATATATAAGACCGAATGGCTCGCCGGCGGCAATCTCATGAAATGGGATATGTGCCACTATGATGTGCAGCTCATCGGAGGAATGGTGCTTCACGGCATCATGAATAAAGGTAAGGTGACCAACAGCATTGCCGAGATGGCTACCGGTGAAGGTAAGACCCTTGTGGCAACGCTTCCGGTATTCCTCAACGCCCTCACAGGCGAAGGCGTGCATATCGTGACAGTCAACGATTACCTTGCAAAACGTGACTCCGAGTGGATGGGTCCGTTGTATCAGTTCCATGGTCTGACCGTAGACTGTATCGACAAGACGGAGCCTAACTCTCCCGAGCGCCGCAAGGCATACCGCTCCGATATCACCTTCGGAACTAACAATGAGTTCGGCTTCGACTACCTTCGTGACAATATGGCGACACGCACCGAGGATCTCGTGCAGCGCGACGACCATTATTATGCCATCGTCGATGAGGTAGACTCTGTCCTTATTGATGATGCGCGTACGCCGTTGATTATCTCCGGACCTGTGCCCAAGGGTGACGACCAGATGTTCAACGACTTCAAGCCCAATGTCGAGAAACTTGTCAACGCACAGCGCAAGCTCGCCCAGTCACTTCTTCTCGAGGCAAAAGAGAAGATATCAAACGGCGAGTATGAGGAGGGCGGCCTCGCACTCTTCCGTGTATACAAAGCGCTTCCAAAGCATGGACCCCTTATCCGCTATCTCAGCGAGGATGGTGTCAAGCAGCTTATGCTCAAGGTGGAAGCCAAGTATATGCAGGATAACAACCGCGAGATGCCCAAGGCTGTGGAGCCCCTATATTTCGTAATCGATGAGAAGAACCATTCTATCGAGCTGACCGATAAAGGTATAGAGGTGTTGACAGGCTATAATCAGGATCCCGAATTCTTCATCCTTCCCGATATCGCCTCCCAGCTTTCGGCAGTGGAGAATGAAGATATATCCGCAGATGAGAAGCAGGAGAAGAAAGACCGTCTCCTCCAGAACTATGCCGTGAAGGCTGAGCGTGTGCATACAGTGAATCAGCTTCTGAAGGCATACACACTCTTCGATAAGGATATCGAATATGTGATCGATGACAATAAGATCAAGATTGTGGATGAGCAGACCGGACGTATCATGGAAGGTCGCCGCTATTCCGACGGTCTGCATCAGGCTATCGAGGCTAAGGAGGGAGTGAAAGTAGAGGCAGCGACACAGACATATGCCACCATCACTCTTCAGAACTATTTCCGAATGTATCGCAAGCTGGCGGGTATGACCGGTACGGCGATGACAGAGGCGGGAGAGTTCTATGACATCTATAAGCTTGATGTAATCGAGATACCGACCAATCGCCCCGTGCTCCGTAACGATATGAACGACCGTGTATACCGCACCAAGAAGGAGAAATATGCAGCCGTCATCCAGGAGGTGGAGGATATGGTCAATGCCGGACGTCCGGTACTTGTCGGCACCACTTCCGTGGAGATTTCCGAGCTTCTTTCCAAGATGCTTAAGCTTCGCAAGATCCCTCATCAGGTATTGAATGCCAAATTGCATCAGCAGGAGGCGGATATCGTGGCTCAGGCAGGTAAGAAGGGGACAGTTACAATCGCCACCAACATGGCAGGTCGTGGTACGGATATCAAGCTTCCTCAGGAGGTGAAGGATGCCGGCGGTCTCGCCATCATCGGTACGGAGCGTCATGAGTCACGTCGCGTCGATCGCCAGCTCCGTGGTCGTGCAGGTCGTCAGGGCGATCCCGGAAGCTCCGTATTCTTCGTATCGTTTGAGGATACCGTAATGCGTCTCTTCGCCAATGAGCGCGTGGTCAAGATGCTTGACCGCATGGGCTTCAAGGAGGGCGAGATGCTTGAGAACAGCATGGTGACCAAGTCGATCGAGAATGCCCAGAAGCGCGTGGAGGAGAATAACTATGGTATACGTAAGCGCCTTGTGGAATATGACGATATCATGAACGCGCAGCGTAAGGGTGTGTACGGTCGTCGTCAGAACGCCCTTAAAGGTGAGCGTATCGGAGCGGATATCGCTAATATGATATATGAAGTGGCTACCTCTCTCGCCGGAGGCGTTTATGAGGGATATGAGGACTTCAATAATGAAGTGAACCGTGTGCTCGCTATCGAGCCCCCCTTCACAGCCGAGGAATATCCCAAGCTTGACGCAGCCCAGATTGCCGACCGTCTCGCCGAAGCGGCTATGTCGCAGCTCGCACGCCGCAAGGAGAAGATGGCGGAGGGAGCCGCTCCCTACATCAAGGAGTTTGTGGAAGAGCGTGGCGCTACCGGACCTGTAGGCGTTCCTATGACTGACGGACGCCGAATGTTCAATATCCAGGCGGATATCAAGGAGTGTTACGAAAACGGTTGCAAGCCCTTGACCAAGGCATGGGAGAAAGCAGTGCTTCTTTCTTCAATCGATACTGCATGGCAGGAGCAGCTCCGCGAGATGGATGAGCTCCGCAAGTCAGTGCAGAATGCCTCTTACGAGCAGAAGGATCCGCTCGTGATCTATAAGATCGAGGCTTTCGAGCTTTGGAGAAAGATGGTGCAGGAGATGAATTCAAAGGCGGTGTCTACCTTGATGCGCGGCAAGCTTGCCGTTCCCGATTATGAGGAGAGCAAGCGCATGGAGGAAGAGCGACGCCGTGCGGAGGAGGAGAAGGCACAGGCACGTCGTGAGGCTTATGAGAAAGCTCAGGCAGAGCAAAACGCACGTCGCTCTTCCGAGCCTCAGGGGCAGATCCGTCAGGAATACAGCACGGCAGGTCAGCATAATCCTTATGCGAATTACTCTACCACCCGCGACACATATCCCGGCGAGTCAGAGCAGCGTAAGGCAGCCCAGAGTGTCAACCGTCCCGCAGCTCCTCAGCAACCTGTCAAGGCTGAGCCTAAGGTAGGTCGCAATGATCCCTGTCCTTGCGGTTCGGGCAAGAAGTATAAGAATTGCCATGGCAAGAATCAGGCATAATTTAGAGAGATAGAAAAGATAAGATTGTGTATCCGTGCCATTCGGATACACAATCTTATTTATTTCATAATATAAGAATCTGGATTAAGGTAAAAAAGAGATGAGTCTTGACACGACTTTCCTATTCATCATCGAAGTAATAGGTACGATTGCTTTCGCCATTTCCGGTATAAGGTTGGCGGCTATGAAACATTTTGACATTTTCGGGGCTTATATCGTCGGACTGGTCACGGCTATCGGAGGAGGTACCCTTCGAGACGTCCTTCTTGATATTCCTGTTTTCTGGCTTCAGAATCCGTGGTATCTGGCAATGACCGGAGCTGCCCTGATTATAGTGATAGTATTTCAGAAGGTATTGGTCTCTCACGACCGTCTGCTCTTTATCTTTGACGCGATCGGATTGGCTCTCTTTGTCGTGATCGGTATTCAGAAGACATTGGCTTCCGACTATCCTATGTGGGGAGCGATAATAATGGGTACGATTACGGGAGCTTTCGGCGGAGTGGTGCGTGATATCCTAATCAATGAGGAACCATTGATATTCCGAAAAGATATATATGCCACTGCATGTATAGCCGGCGGTCTTGTATATTGGGTAATAGAATTGTTAGGGGGCACAATGGTGTTTCAGCAGGCTGCATGTGCTGTCACCGTTATCGGGCTTCGTTTCGGAACGTTGATATTCAACTGGCAGCTCCCTATAATGATATATAAAGCTCCGGATAAGAAGGAGCCGGAGGAGAGAGAGGAGAGAGAGGAGAGAAAATAGAGAGAAGAGATAGGAGAGAAAAATGCAAATTGGCGGACGCACCTCACGGTATGTCCGCCATATTTTTTGACTTCGTCACTTTTATGAGTCTTAAAACTCAATCGCACTTATCAACCACGCTGTTTTATGGTTTTCAACACAAATAGACTCTAAAAGACCGTGGTCTACAGGGCTTAAACAGTCATAGACTAATGTAGTCGGTCTATTAAAAGTCTATTTCTTCCTGCAATCGCCCTCTATGTTATCCACCCTATTTCCGAGGATTCGATTTATATATAACTTTGCACCTGTCAAATTCAAAATTCTTACATGTTTCGATAAGCTTTCTTGACAAAGCGAAGGTTTCTCCACTCCCCCCGTAACGGACTCACGACATGGAGGAAGAGGGAGATCCATCGGAACCCTAATGATATTTTCTAATTTTAACTAAAATATAATTTGAATGAACAGGACTACCATCATCATGGCAAAATGGCTTGCAGGCGGAGCTTTGCTCTTCTCTTCGGTTAATGCCTTTGCCGACTACAAGAAAGGGGATATCGTAGATCTGACTCCAACCCTGCAGGGCACGGTGCTGAAAGACCAGCAGGAGAACACCTCCTCCGTTTCTGTGGAAATCAGACAGAATCCTGACAACAAACCTTCGGGTGCCGTAGAGATAAAATATCTTTACACTGTCAATTCTCAGACTTTCGCCGTTGAGTCTATGGCTAATAGTGCTTTCTACAACAATAAGGAAATCACCTCTGTGACTATCAACAATGCCAGCTTGACCACCATCCCCAACAATGCTTTCGGAAAGTGTACTAAACTCACGAAGTGTGATCTGTCAAACATCCGATATGTGAACGACCAGGCCTTCATGGACGCTACCGCGCTTAAAGAGGCGATTATGCCTGAAGTATGGAATATCGGCAATCAGGCTTTCGCTTATTGTAATTCTCTTACAACTGTGGAGGTGAGTCCGGAATGTCGCATCATTGGAGGAATGGCTTTTGGATTGTGTAAGGATCTGAAAGAAGCCAAGCTACATTACGGTCTGACTGAAATAGGGGTGAATAATTTTACCGGCAGTCTCGCTCTTGCTGATTTCGTTCTCCCTTACACTGTTACAAATATTAACAAGGATCTGACGTCTACCAGCACTCTAAGCCGCCTTTTCCTTCTCTCTCCCTCCTTCAAGGAGTGGATAAAAACATCTGATCAGAACGGTCTTCCCCTTGGATATTCTCTTTTAAAGCATTCCGGTCTGCAAGAAATATACTGTATTGACGAATTGGTGGAGGATGTAAACAATCTTCTCTCTCAGTATAAGGGGAGCGCTAATTTCACCACTTTGGAAAAAGCAAAATCCGTGAGTGAATTAGTTGAGGTTATCCCTGTCGGGAATGGTAAATTCAAAATCGTAAAGCATAACGGGGATATCCCCTTTGTAGAAGTCTGCATATCCTCTTACAACGGTAAGCTCGAGGATGCTCAGAGCTTCCAGCGCATATTTCCCGACAAGGATGGTGTCTACTCAACGGAGGATGGGAAGGCTCAAATCATATACACCGTTGATAAAATCAACGAACTCCGCTATGTGGTTGAGATAGCAGAGCCAAATAAATATCCGGTGACTGACGATCAGGTAGTGAAGATGTATGGTGATATTTTCCCGGGTTCTTATGATTGGACTGTAAAAGATATGACCAAGGAGAATGGCCTCTGGGTATTGAAGGATGTAAAAGTGAAGAGCGGAAATTTCGGCTTCCGAGTGATGGAGAATGCAGAAGCCACTGACTGGACTTGGGTCAGTTCGGCTGCTGAAGACTCAACTGTGGTGCTTGATGCTGTAAACGAAGGTATGAAGGAAGGCAAGAATTGGTATATCTCCAAAGGGACATATACTTTCACCTTTAATCCTGGAATGTATGAACTGACCGTCACAGGCACTCCTGATACCACCGAGGATCCTGCTCCAAAATGGGAATATACTCTCTATGGAAATATTCTCGGAGGAGATTGGAAAGACACTGATTTGACTGAGACAGATGGAATTTGGTCTGTCACCCTTGAAGATATTAAGGGTGGACTATTCTTCATTCATCAATTCGACACCGCCAATGAGAAAATGGGAGTCATAATAAAGGGTGAAAGTGAGAACGGCAATGTGGTGCCGGTCGTGTTCAAGTCCGATATGAAGGCTGTCACTGCGAATGGGGGTCAGTGGAAAATTGACGCAGGTTCATATACCTTTAATTTCGATCCTTCAGATATGACCCTGAATGTGACAAAGGTTGGTGAAGAGAATCCGGAGCCGGCTCCCGAGTCAGACTATTACCTTGTCGGGGCGCTCCCCGGATGGGCACCGACCGAGGATTATAAGTTTACTAAAGGCGAGAACGGGGAATATACCTTTGAACTCGAAAAACTGACCGGAGAGTTCAAGATTACTGACGGGGATAAGGAAATCTGGTATGGCGCCGACAAAGAGATGGCGATTGAGCTGGATAAACCTTATGTATGCAGCACAGCGGCTGATGCCGGAAATCTCTCTTTCTCTGAGCCTGTGCTGAATGCTAAATTCACATTTGTCCCTGAGACCAACACTCTCACCATCACCGGCACTCTGCAAGAAGTGGAACATGATTATTTCTACACTATGTGCGGAGCCTTTACTAAAGACGGTGACTGGAAGGAATATCCTATGACCCTTTCAGACACCGACAGATGGACACTCACTCTTGATGAAGGGTTCGTTGTTTTCCAGATAAGGGAATATGATAAAGGCGTGGATGCCGAGAAGGTGAATCGCTACATCAAGTCTGCCACAGATGGAATCGTAGATAAGAACGGCACCTACGCCGCAACTGCGAAAGACGGGGTAGACTGGACTTCCGAGCTTACCGGGAAATGTATCTACACCTTCAATCCCGATAGTTCAAATCTCACCATCGACGGCACATCCGGCATCTCAGCTATTGAAGCTGAGGAGGGAGAGGCTATCTATTTCAATCTTCAGGGTCAGCGCATAGATAACCCCGACAAGGGAATATTCATCCGAGTGGTTAACGGCAAGACCCGGAAAGTCGTGAAATAAACATATGAGGCAGATGTCCGGAATCTCACGGACACCTTGTCATAAGAAACAGATAAAGCCATTGCAGCTGCTGCAATGGCTTTATTTGTTTCGTGGGAGATTGGACCTTATTCACAATCATATGTTGGAATAAGGAGCATCGGAATCAAGTTCCATATTTTCCATCTTCACCTCCACCTGACGGGCTACGTCATGTTTCAGTTTTCCGAGGGTATCTGCGTTGAGTTCGGAATACTCCTCATCACTCCTTACTTCGTCACTTTTATGAGCCTCAAAATAACTATGCTGGATTTTAAACAAGATACAATAATTAAAGGGTGATTTAGGGTGACGCAATGATGAAGTCAGGAAATAGAAGAGAAAGATGAAAATGAGGCTGTGTCAAAATGAACTGCACCCCAAAAGTTTTTTGTCTAACTTTTGGGCTGCAGTTCATAAACCTTAATTACGACACAGCCTCTATTTTTCTTACATCACCATAGAGATTACCCTTTTAAGAGCCTCTATGAATTTGTCAGCCTCTTCAAATCCTGATACCATCCATCGACAGTACCCGGAATTCATCGGATGGACTGTAATAACACCTTAAGAAAGTCACATTGTAGGTTATCAGAAAAGCGTTGAAAGGAGGGGTATAATTCAGATAACCTAAATCCTAAATATCAACTATGGCTTCAATAAAAGTAAAATTTCGCCCATCGACTGTGACCGAACGCGAAGGCACTATCTACTATCAGATAATCCACGATAGAAAACCACGGCAGCTTCTTACTGAATACAAGGTGTTTCCTTCGGAATGGGATAATCACCGCGGCATGGTCGTGTCTGTCGCAAAGAGCAACCGCCACACATTTATCCTCGCTCTCAGGGAGCGAATACGTGGAGATGTAGAACGTCTTGGCAAGATTATTCGTCAACTTGACAACAGAGGGTTGACTTACACTGCAGATGATGTTATAGATGAGTTTCATCGCTATGCTCGTGAATTCTCTCTGTTCAACTTTATGGAGAGTGTCATTGCAAGGTTAAAACAGAACGGTAAGGATAGAACTTCCGAAACCTATAACTCCGCGCTCAGAAGTTTCAAGAACTTCCGTCGTGATGAGGACATCATGCTTGATTGTATCACTACTGGTATAATGGAAGCGTATGAATCTTGGCTTCATAAGCGGAAGGTGACTCCCAACACCATATCATTTTATATGCGCATCCTTAGGGCAGTATATAATCGTGCGGTGGAAGCGGAAATAATTGACAACCGTAATCCTTTCCGCCACGTCTACACTGGTGTAGACAAGACTGTTAAACGTGCAATCCCACTTTCGGTTATCAAAGCGATTATTGGTCTGGAGTTATCTATGACCCCGGCTATAGACTTTGCCCGCGATATGTTCCTTATGAGCTTTTATCTTCGTGGAATGAGTTTCATTGATATGGCTTATTTGAAGAAGTCAGATCTACAAAATGGCAGCGTTACATATCGCCGTAGGAAGACGGGACAGCAGCTTATAATAGGTTGGGAGCCTGAAATGCAGAAGATACTCGATAAATATCCCGAAAACAAGACAGATTATCTACTGCCGATTATCACAAATCCGGTAACAAACGAAAGAAAGGCTTATCGCAACAAGTGTTATAATATCAATCGTAATCTCAAAAAGATATCCAAGATGATAGGAATTGAAGTCCCCATCACACTATATGTCGCAAGGCATAGTTGGGCAAGTGCTGCAAAAGTTAAGGGTATTCCCGTCAGCGTAATTAGCGAAGGAATGGGACACAATTCCGAGACAACTACCCAAATATATCTTTCCAGTCTTGATGTCTCCGTTATTGATAGAGCTAATAATCTAATTCTTAAATGCTTGCAATTTAAGTGAGCAAGTTTTGCGGTCTTTCTAAGCTACTGCGCAAATGAGAGCGATTATAGTCGTAATGCTAATCAGGCTTGACGATCCACCGGTTTTGTCTAAATATATAGATTTTAGCAGCGTTTTGATCTCTTTACGGCTAATAGGGTCTTTTATTATTCGAAAAAATCCGACATCAATAATAGCTCCGGAATAGTCCCTTTTCAAGGCTTTTATGGTAGAATATTCAGTCTGACCCTGATATGTTGGTGCTTTAACAAGTTCCCAAAATGGAGAAGATGATAGATGGAAGAATGGATATGCTATTCTTGGTTCATAGCCAGAATGACTTGGCACATAGGTATTCCAAACTCGCCTGAAGTTTTTGATGAGACTGTCTGTGATTTGAATAAATGGAGAACTGATTTCTTCGACCTCTATCATGTCAATAATTGTCAGGAGCAGGACTGCCTTATGTGGAGCAGTCTTGCTTTTATTCTTATTAACAGACATATGAGACAGTAAATCTATATAATAATTAGGCGTTGTCATGTTTAGCAATCATCACGCTCTCTACGCAAGAGAGTCTAAGGTGTGCAAATTTAGTGAAAATATCTGAGATTTAGGGTATAAACTGTTGGATTTCTTCAAATTTTGTTTCGCAAAATGCTTTGATGTTTAGCAAATTAAATTTTATTCGCTCTTAAATAGCTGGTTATTAAATCATATCTGCTCATGGAACTCTCTTGCGTAGAGAGGAACAGTAACCATAGACCTATACAATCTTGAGCAGATATAGTTTTTCAGGACATGAGTCCTTTCAATGCAAATCTCTTTGGCTGAAAAAGGGATACGACTATTTGATTGGCGGCAATAGCTTCACAGATGTCGATGCTGTGGCGAAGTTAGGTGTCGGCAAGAATATGGTATCGGCAATCCGTTTTTGGCTTCGCGCGTTTGGTCTTACAAAGGCAGATGAGCTTCAGCCAGAAGCAAAATACATCTTTGATTCAGGAACTGGTCGCGACCCATTTGCTGAAGATGTTAATACTCTTTGGCTTCTTCATTTCCTTATAGTCTCATCGAAAGTTGCAAGTATCTACAAACTACTCTTCGTGGAATATCAACGTGAAAAGAAGGAGTTTTCAAGGTCGGAACTTCAGTCGTTTATAAAACGAAAGTGTTCCATTCCGGAGCAAAAGAATGTATATAATGAGAATACCGTTCGGAAGGATATCGGGGTTCTTCTGAAGAATTACGTTGCCCCGAAAGATTTGAAAGCTATTGAGGATTTCTCTTCTCTCCTTATAGTTTTGGGTCTAATTATTGATACAGGTAAGCTATCAACCGATAAGGAACAGATATATACTTTCAAGATTGGTGATTCCTCAGAAATTGCATCCGAGATTATTCTCTTTGCACTTATTCAAATGAAGGGTACTGACCATACTGTATCATTTGATGTACTTCAACAATTATCACTAATATTCGGTATGCCTATGACTACTTTGATTGATATCATACGATCATTGGAGTTTTCATTCCCCAATACACTTGTGTTTACTGATAACAGCGGTATAAAGAATGTTCAATTCTTGAGAGATATTGATGGAAAAGAGGCTCTCAATCATTATTACGACCAACTATGAGCTATATCCCTTCTGTAAATATTGAAATGAACACAGCTTCCGATTTTCGGTACATCGTAACCGAAAATGCAAAGCTCGTTGCCGGGAATATTGTTAATAGTTTTAATTCCGGACATCATTCTTTTTCAATAATTGGAACGTATGGTACCGGCAAATCAAGTTTTATTCTGGCACTCGAAGATGACCTTGCTAATGGCAATAATAAGCTTGTTAAGAAAGGAGTGCTTGGCTCGGTAAAAGGCTTTGATTTCTTGAATATTGTAGGTGATTATGCTCCACTTGGAAGATTGCTCTCCCATAAAATAGGAACTTTAGACGAGAATCCAATAAACGCACTCAACACATACTATCAATCAGTACGCAAGCATAATAAATTCCTTGTGATTGTAGTTGACGAGTTTGGTAAAATTCTTGAGCACGCTGCGAACAACAATCCAGAAAAGGAGCTATATTTCCTTCAGAAACTATCAGAGTTTGTGAATGTGCCATCCCGAAGTATAATCCTGCTGACTACACTCCATCAGAATTTTGGTAGTTATGCCGCTAAACTCACTGAAACCCAACGAAATGAATGGCATAAAGTAAAAGGAAGATTTCAGGAAATCGTATTTGTAGAACCAGTTGAACAACTTCTATCGCTTACAGCGAAAAGACTAAATACGCAACGCCAATTATCAAAAGGTGAAGAACTGTCTCTGAGTCTGCTCTATGATTTAGGAGTTCGTAGCAAGATTGTATCCCATTATTTAGGTTACAAAACCGCAGAATCGTTATATCCGCTTGATACCATATCAGCCGTTTGCTTGACATTGGCTATTCAGAAATATGGTCAGAACGAGCGTTCTTTGTTTTCATTTCTTTATGCCAAAGGTGTTGGGTCTATCAATGATTTCAAATCCACACCATC
>JAAVFG010000043.1 GCA_014800895.1 Bacteroidales bacterium | reverse complement strand
TATATATTCTGATGCTCCGTGAGGTAATCCCCTTTGGATTGATAGAGTTTAGCCGCCTCCTCGCTTTTAAGGTAGGGAGTCAGAGCCGAAGATGTCAGGTAGTTCTGGTCAGTCACCCACTTCTCTGTGGCGTAACCCGTCAGAGACGGCAAGTCGACCCTCTTCACGTAACCATTCTCCACGAGATATTCTCCAAGTCTCTTCTCATCAAGACCCACAGGTATATCGGTGGCAAACGGATTGATGCCACGGGCGGAGAGAAAACCGTCAGTGTAAAGACTTCGCATTACCTTTATGCGGTCTACACTCTTGGGATCACTCCACTTAGCCGGTTTCCCATTTACATCCTCCGGCATAAAGAAATTGGTCATGAAGTTGGCAAGCGACTCCAACGTCTCTTTCAATCCTTTCTCTCCGTCATTGATATTTATCTTAATACCGTTTCCAAAAGAGATACGACCATCAGAATCAAATATTATACCGTCTGTCTGATTGCCAAGCCAGCCTCCTCCGTCTGCCTTGAATCCTATATTCCCATTGGAAAAGTAAGCCGACCCATCCATACGAATCATGGATTTTGCAAAATTAACCCCTTTCTCCGTGCGGCGTGTATCAAATCGGTCAAATAGATCAATCATCTCTCCACCGTACCATGCCGCCGGTGTCCTGCCCCCTAATTCAGTATTATACGACCCGTTCATCCCCGAAAGGATACGGCGTGTCTCTCCCTCGGTATATCCAAGGGAGATCATTGTGGTCAGGAGTAATCCTCCATGAATCTCCGTGGAGTCCTTGACCGCTTTCTCAAGTGACTGCGCAAGATATTTATACCTGTCGGTTTCATCCGTCACTATCTTCCCGAAATACTCATCAAGTGGTTTATCACCTATGGTGGACTTGACATTTATCTTACCGGCGACTTCAAGACCTCCCTTCTGTGTATAATGAAGATATTCCTTCGCAGCTGAATTTCCAAGTCTGAAATACACTTGATTATTCAGAGGGTCGCGTCCGAATGATATTATCGCCTTATCCTCAAGAGAGAATGAGTCAATGCCGGAGAAGAGTTTCACGCTCGGTGAGTCTGCATCGACAGTGGAGAAGACCATTGCGCTCTGCCTCTCCGCCTTCCCCTTAGCCCTTGAGCCGAACTGAACCAACACATCACCCTCCGATGGCTCATCGCTTCCCTCATCGCAACGTGTTACCGACAGGTCAACATAACCGTAATGATTGCCTGTATTCTCATCCGTGAACGCATCATTCACCACATCCTCCACCACACGCCAATAATACCGGCTCGATACCTGCGAATGGTCACCTTCTCTTATATTGAATTGCTGACATATAGCCTGGTCCTGCGCAATAAACTTACAATCTCTTTTCTCACCATCCTGTTCGGAGAGGAAGAAGCACCGGAGGAGGTCACGATGGTTTGTTTCATCCCATACTTTCTCTACCCCTGTTATCTTGACAGCGCCACCCGGAGTGATATACTGCTTCCCTGCAAGCGTTCCCGCCTCAATTACTGTAAGGCTCTCGAAATAAGCCTTGACACGCACGAAAAGTCTATCCATCTCCCCGAACGTCTGTCCCGTCTCGGCATCTTTCCCGAGCATAGCTCCCTGAGCGCCGGCAATATACTTGCCGACCTCAAAGCCCGTGTCCGAAGAAAGTTGGTAAGGAGTCCTGTCAGCATACCTCTTGCTCAGAAAATCAAGAGAGTTCTGCATCTGTACCTTTGTCCCCGACTTCGCAAGCCCTTCGATCTTCTTCTCCAAGCTTTCAAGCCGGCGCACAGCAACATTCTCTCCGCAAGTGTAGACACACTCCGCGTAGGGCTTGTCGAGCTTATACTCGTAGCCTATGATTCGGCTCTTTCTTCCGCCTTCTCCGAAGTGAGCAGTATCTATGATAGTTACCACATCGCCTGGCTTTGGCTCGCTGTTGGTAGCAAAGAGTGGTTTCATGTATTCCCATGCCATCGGGCAAGTGCAAGTGGAAAGATCTTTTGAATACTCCTCCAGCGCCTTTTTACCTTCTTCCAACAGCTCCTCCTCAGCAGAAGCGATCAGCCCAAGCTCCTCCATCTTCGTAGTATCCCAGCCGACAAGGATAAACTTATCTCCGGCGACGGGTCTGAGTATGTCATCTGGAAGACGTCGACCATAATCCTCATTCACCACCACCTCAATCATCTGGGCAGCCTGGTTCCAGCTTCCGTCGGCATTCTTCTCCGGCAGTCCCTTTGGATTGAACCGAGCTCCGAACTCCATCCCGTTAAGCATTCCCGACTGGAAGATAAGATGAAGCTCCTCCTGTGGGAGCACATAACTCTCCGAAAAATGGAAATCCGGATTATAGCGCAGACGATAATAGGTCTCGCTCGTAGCGTTCCCCTCCGAATCCTCACCCCTTGACTCATACGTCTCCGGGTCGCCGTCCACAGTCAGATCCGTCCGTGGATACACCGAGTCAAGCACCACCACCTTCTCCACCACCTCGCTCTCCGCAAGATCAGTCCTCGTCTGAAGATATGGCACGCCATCCGGAAGCATCAGTCTGCGTAGCACAACGCCCCCGATAGTATCCGCCCCATCGGTATGGCGGTAATTAGGAGGTAGATTCCTGTCTGATCCGTACATATAGAGACGGTTGGGAACCTCTGTAGCCCCATTTTGAAAAGAGATGGTAGAAGTATTTATCCCGTCTTCAAAAACGTGCTTGGAGCCCTTATTTTCGCATCGTCCGAAATAGATCGCATTCCCATCAACCCACCATTCGCAATCGAACGCCTCTGCTATCGCCTGAATCCCTCCTAATATCGAAAGATTCTCATAGCGTACCATCTTTGCCTCATTCCCGAGCTCCGGGTCGGAGGTCTCCACGCGGAAAGGAGAGCCTTCATATTTAATTCCGAGGAGATTCAGACAGTTCAGAATCACATTAGCATGAAGATCAATCGTAGCCGTAAGCGTGAACGTCGTCTCCCTCGCTGAGTCAAATCCCGGTATCACATACCGCAATATCTTATTACCCCACAGCCAGTAGTAGGCATCGAATTTCAGCTCATAATCCCACGCCCCGGTCGCCTCGTTCCATTTCGCCGGATGTTCCTTCGTGATATAGAAGTCTCCGGCACGAGAGCCCACCGCAAAGCGCAACGCATTCCTCGAAGAGAAGCGGAGCGTAATGCTGTCCTCGTTCATCAGCGAGAACCGACGCACGTCGGAAGAAGAGAAGATATGCTCCCTTATCTTCCTTCCGTGAGGATCATATATGATTATATCTTTACTGTTCATTTCGCTTTTCTGTTTTCAGGATTAGCCTCCGTGCATTTCAATGATAATGTTGCCTGCCCCCGGCAGAACTGTGTATAGGGGCTGCACGAATCATAAAGCATATGGTATACCACATCCGGTCTGTCGCTCGTGATAAGCTCAAACTCCCCCTTGTAAAGCTCCGCGCAGAAAGCATCATGGCGACTGTAAAACTCCTCCGGCGTCCGTGCTGTCATCTGAATCTCCAGGTTAAGATCCCGCTGAGCCATTTTCGGATCAGAATTATCAATCCTGCTCCCATGCTCAAGCCTTGACGTGAACGTCGGTCGTTCTTTCATAGAGCATGGAGCCAGTAGAGCAGAGAGTGTATTCGGAGTAGTCAAGACTCCCCATTCCTTTTTTGCATCCTTACCGTTGATAATAAGATGGACTCCACTCATTTAGTACCTCCTTTCTCGGATTGCTCCACCGTAACCTTGGCAGTGCCATCGTTATGGATTCTGACCGTGGCACCGATATTGGTGATGGTCACCACCGCATAATCTGATGCATTGATCTCCACCTGGGCACCGTGCATGGCAAGTACGTGATACAGCCTCTGAGTCCCTGAGACTCCAAGACTGACAACCGAGTCGCCAACCGCCACCACATCATGATTGCTTGCAAACACATTGTGTGTATCGAGGTAAACCCCGATGGCATCGCGAGCCGCTTCACGATTGGCACGCCACACCTGCAAGTCAGGGAAGCCAGTTTTCAACGCGAACTCCCTTCCCTGCGGAGTCATAAGCAACGCAATCGCATCGTATACGGACTCAACCGGATCCAACTTCTTGCAGGCACCAAGCTCAGCAGCCGATCTCTTTATATTGTCGATACCTTTCATAGTCTTTGATTTATCATTTCATTAAGTCGCTCGATTCCTTCGCGTATCGTCACCAACTGTCGCGTATACTTAGATATATCCTCCAAGTGTCCGGTCGATAGGAACATCATGTCCCGTATCTCCCTCAGCGTCGAATCGTCGCCCCCGCTCATCATCAGAGCCGACATGCTGCGCATCGTCTCCAGAATCTGAGCCCCCAGCATATTCCCCTCGGCAGTGAGTGTATTGTTTATGGCGTTGAGCTCACACAGAGCCGTGAACCGTCCGTTCAACTCCTCAGCCGTATCCTGCCCCATGGCAGCCCACCCTCCGGTGGTAGCCGACTGCGAGTAAGCACCGCCCCCTACAATATCATTGATAGCATCTCGGTCAGCAAGTCCCTGCTGTACTATCGCATCATACTTCTGTCGCAGCCCGTCGCGCTCCGAGTCAGTCAGAGAGCCATCCTCCATAGAAGCGGCAAACTCCTTATACCATTCATCAAGAAGCTTCTCATACTTCGAGCTCATCAGACCCTCGATAAGAGCATTCCTGAGCATCTCCGAGAAATTATCCGTGAAGTCCGCAGTCGTCGAAGTCATGTCGGAAAGCAGGCTCTTGAAATTATCCCTCACCGAATCAAAGCTGATGTCGGTCAGCTCCTCCCTAAGCTCATCAAGGTCTTTATAGCGAGCCTCAATCTCCTTGTACTGCTCCTCATGAGCGCGGGCTATATTATCTATCCCCTTTTTTAGAGCGTCAAGTTCGTCAAGTTCCTCCGGGGTCAGCACTCCGTCAGCCATTGCCTCAGCCAGACGGTTGCGGAAGCCCTCTACAGCCAGAGAAATCCCCGACTTCAGGCTCTCAGTCAGTGCCGACGTAATAAGCCTCTTTACGGCCGCCGTAGTCTTCTCTGCGGCATTCCGCCCCGAAGCCCACGCATCAGTATAAAGCTGTGCAAACTCATCTATAGCCGACTTTATGTCAGAGCCGATGATCGCATCCTTGGCTGCCTCCTTGTTATCAGAGATAGTCTTGGCGATCTCCTCCCGCTGTTCTTTATATTCTTTGATCTTCTTATCATCCGTCTTCTTTTTAGCCTTCTCCTCTGCAATCTGAGCGTCAATGAGAGTCAGCTGCTGTTCAAGAAGCTCGTTCTGCTGGTCTATTAGTCCGGAAGCGTCTGTGGAATATGCTTTATCAATAGCTTCTCCAAGACGGTCATAGCTCTTCTCCAATGCATCTATCTGCTCCTGCAGAGCCTCGATATTCTTCTGATGGCGATTATCCTTTGCCGAGAAAATCTTACCGATCCAGCCCATAATCTCGCCAGCAGCAGCAGCAATTCCGCCTATCAGTCCGCCGTTGGCAAACCCATTAGCGATATTCTCCACGCTTCCCATCGCCTCTCCCAAGTAGCCGAGAGCCTCACCAAGCCCCTCAGCCCCTAAAGCCTCAGCCATAGATGCGGCATCAGAAGCAAGTCCTCCTATCAGATCCGCGGCGGATGAGATAGCTCCAAGCAGAGCCTCAAACTTCGCCTGAGGAGTCTCCAATGAATCCCATTCCTCCTGGATAAGTTCAAAAGCATTCTTAGACTTCTTCACTGCCTGATCATTGGCATCAAGAGCCACATTCACCTCCAGAAGTTCCTTCTCGAATTTGCCAGTATTATGACCATTCTCCTTATTGAAATCTTTACTGTCAGTGAGCATCTTCTTACGCATCAGGAGTTCATTGCGCTTGTTATTGAGAGAGATCAGGTTTTCCGCCGCCGATTCCTTCCTCTCCGCCGTCTGCTTCCGATCCTTGAAATAATCCGGAACATACGAAGAGATTACGCCGAACGCCTTCTCCCCCTGCATCTTCCGGAGTCCGGACAGAGCCTCCTCATACTTCTCTATCTTATCCGGATCAAACGTCGCCACCATCTTCTCCCGATACCTCTCCATATCCTCAATAAGACGCTTTACGGTCTTATCAGATAACTTCGATATATCCCCGAAAGCAAGTGCAATCGCTCCCGTGTCCACCCATTCCGAATAATCAAGATCTCCAAGAGCCTTATCCCGCTGAGCCGTAAGCTGCATACGCTCCCCCTCGTTCCGGGCCTCCGAGATCTTCTTCTCATACTCCTCCGTGATAGCCTTACGCTTCTCCCCGTATGATCCGAACTCCTTCAGATAATTATTCATAGCCTCCTTAGAAGCCTGTAGACGCTCGGTTTCAGCTTTTTGCTGAGTGGCATTGAGGTCTTCATTCAGTTTCTTATAACGCTCCGTGATTTTGTCAAACTCCTCCTGATTTATATCCGAATCGCGGAATATTTTCTTAGCATACTTCTTATTCCCGGCTGCGAGTTTATCCTGTTCGGCATTGAAGAGAGCCATCTGTCGCTGCAACTCCGCTTCCTCCTCAGCTTTCTGACGGCGTTCAAGCTCCGTGCGTTCTTTGGCAAAGGAAAGACGTTCCGCTTCAAGAACTTTTGCCTCTCCTTCATCCATCATATCCACACGAGTCTGCCAGCGTTCAAACTCATAGTCCTGTTCAATGCGAAGACGCTCCTCAGCCTGTTTACGAATAAGATCTTGAATCTTACCTTCCTGATTCTCTACCTTGGATTCTATTTGCGCTGCTGTGGGTCCGGACTTAGTCTTGCTCTTAGGAGTCTTTGTTGAATAAGCATCATTTAACTTTTTATCAATGGCTTTGATTTCGTTCTTAATTTTCTCACCTTTCTTTCCGGCTGCCTCAATATCACTTAAAGCTTTAAGACGTGTCTCAGCGTCTTTCTTCTGGTTACTCCAATATTCATAATCATGTTTATCTGATTGAGGTTTAGCCGGAGTTATACCATATAGGACTTCATTTGCAGTATCCTTATCAATACCATTAGCTTCCATATATGAATCCAGAGCAAGCTTCTCACTCCTACTTTCTCTGTGCATACGAGTAAGGTCACCCGTTTTTAATTTCTTTATATCATTTTCTACCAAATTATATAATTTTCCACCTTTCTCAGTACCAAATTTAGATATTAATTGAGAATAAACATGTGCTGTCAATTTATCCGAAGAATCTGCACTTTTAGCGAAATCTTCTAATATCGGACGTAAAACTTTTTCTGTATTGTCTCCAAATTTCCCTTTGAGTTCATTTTCATACCACTCTGAAAAATCCTTCTCCCTCTCTCCTGATTTGTCATTAGAATCGTGGAAGTCCTTCAACCCCTTTGCCGCTATAGACTTTCTTATAGCAATAGTAAGATTATTATAGACTGTCGCAAGAGTTCCTACTCTGTCAATCTCAGCACCAAGTTTTGAATCATATTGTCCATATTGTGAAATCAAAGCATCTTTAGCAGCCTTCCACTTATCACTTCCTTTCGCTGACGATTCAAGTTGTCTCTTAAGTTCATCAAGCTTATTCTTCTCTTCTCCATAAGAGATATTAACCTTATCTGTGGCTTCCTTGACTCGGAGTGCCATGATTTCCTCTTCGGACTGATAGGTATATAATTTATATACTGCATATCCCAGTGCAATAATAGCTCCTGTGACAATAGCAATTTTATTGGCATCAATCACTGTGTTCACCTTGGCTATTGCAAGAGCCAACTTTTCCTTAGCTATTGTCAGAAGATTTGTAGCACCCGTATTCCCTGCAGTTTCAGCTGTATTAATCTGGGTCTGTAATGTTTCTCTTGCTTCTGATGCAGCAGCTGAATTGATTGCAGCAGCCCGAGCCTCTTCCGAGGCGGCATTAGCAATATTGGCAGCTTCATTCCGCATAGTTTCGAGAGTATCAAGTTCGGTCGCCGCCGTTTCTCGCTCCTCTGCTGTGAGAGCTTCCATACCAGCTGTAATACGATCCCATGTAGCCTCAATCTCTTCATTAATTGCTTCGACTTCCTCCTGTGCGGCTTTTACTCTGGCAATAGCAGCGGATTCCTCAGCTTTTGCAGCAGTTTCCTTTGCTGTCAAGGCTTCTAATTGCGCGTTGGCTTCTTCTCTGAGTGCCATAATCTCAGCAGCTTTAGCCTCCGACAGATTACCGCTTGCAACAGCTTGTTGTAATGCCGTCTTGGCTTCCTCTTCTTTTGCCGGGATGAGAGCACGTAATTGCTCTAATTCAACGTCATATCCATAATTAGTAGCCGACCTTGTAAATGCAGTATCAAAAGCCAACCATGCTTTCTGAGCTCCATAGGCAACAGCTACTTCCGAGAGTATAAGAAGGACTGACCTCCAATTCTCCACAATACTGCTTGTAGCTTCCAGTGACAGATTGATAATTCCTTCTGACGACTTACCGATCTCGTTAAACATCTCATCTATCGCATCCTCTATATTCGCTATCTGACCTCCGATAGACTTTGACTGTGCTTCCATAAGACCGCCGAACATACTCCCCTCTCCTGTCATGGATTCAAAGGCTTTTTTTACATGATCTCCGGTTACCTTCCCTGCTGAAATAAGGTCTCTGACTTTATTCTCAGCAACTCCAAACTGTTTTGCAAGTTCTTTGGCAATCGGGATACCACGACCCATGAATTGCATAAGATCCTGCGTATCCATCTTTGGCTTGGCAATGGTAGTTCCATACAGGTAAATTATATCTCCGAGCGGTTGTGAAAGCCCGGCAGCCACGTCTCCCAAACTGATAATCGTCTTATTGACATCCTCAGCCTGGACTCCAAACGCAAGAAGATTCTTCGCTCCGTCTGCTACTCCTGCAAGGTCAAAAGGAGTGATAGCAGCTGTATGCACCATCTGTTGCATAAGCTTATTGGCTTCCTGTTCAGACTCAAGGAATGTAGTAAAGGCTATCTCCAATTTTTGAAACTCATCTCGTGTTCCTGTAATCTGTCCTACTAATTCCTTGAACCCTAACCCTATCCCTAATGAAGCAACCCCGGTCTTTATCATGGATATTACACGATCAATGCTGCCTCCGCTCGCCTCTATCTGGCGCGTGGCATCCTGAACACCCGAAGTTATCTCATGTATCGCACTCATGAAATTTCGGTTATCTGCAGTCATCCCAAAATGCAAAGCCATGACTTATAATTGACTTATTGATTAATCATTAAATTCTTTCTTTAATTGCTCAAAATCTTCTGCAGTCATTCCGATACAATCCTTTGATGATACAATAATGCCCATTTGCTTAATATCATCATCTGAAAGATAGACTGAACTAATGGTGTCAGCAAGCATCAGTCGGAGACTCAGCAGGTCTATACCCCAGACTGTATATTCCTTTGTCCAGCCGTATGCCCTGCATGCCGCATCTATGATCATCCCATATATGGTCTTCCCTCCGAATGTACGGTTATGCCCATCTTTATTCTTAAACTGAGCTATCCTTGACTGCTCCTTCTGATCTTCCGATATACCGGAGAGCTGAAGGAACGTCTCAATCCTCGGCTCGCTTAAGATGATGAGAAATAGCTGAGCTATCTCGTCAGTGGAAAGATGTGAAGAGAAGTAATCCGCCCTTGCTCTCAACTTCTCCGAATCGCTCAGATCCTTATATCTTCGATAGGAATGAATAGCTAAAATATTGCATACTTCTGCTCGATTCTTCTCAGAAAGTCTCAGAGCCTCAAGCGACGGATTGCGTGTCATCATCAGGCTGTCGATTCCTAATAAGGAAATATGTCGCTCAGTCATCAGTGTCATTCCGAGTGACGGGGACCATAAGGAGAAGCGTCGGTCATCAATGAAAAACTCTCGCGGTCGACCCATCACCGCGTCCGCGAGAGCTTCATTCAGATTTTCTTTTGTCAGCATCAGAAGATGGGACTTTACTCATAATCTTTTATATCGTATTGTGCGTTGACTGTCTCAATAGCCTTCAAGAGATCAGGAATCGGGCTCCAGTCGATTGTCGGCTTCTGAGAGCCATCCTCATCCTCCTCGGGCTTGATGAAATCAAAGTTGACCACCTTGATAGCACCGTCGGCGGCAGTATAGGTATCCTCAGTCGAGATAACACAGTCCATTACGCTCAGACCTCCCGATGTCTTATCCTCGGGCTGAACACGGAGCGCATACACACCCTCCACCACACCGTCAAGCTCATCTTTCTCGAATGGGAAAGTTACCTGTGTGCCATTCACGACACCACGGCGAAACTGCATAGCCAGACCGTAGGTGTTATGACCATACTTCACTGCCTCGACACTTCCACCCTCTACCTTCGCTTCCTTCTTCTCTCCCTTATTGGTAGTAAGCTGAAGAGCATTCTCCACACATTCAGGGAGACGATTAAATTCTTCATAACTTCCGTCATCCTTCTTCTTTGCGATAGCCGACAGAGCCTTGCCCCACATTAACTTCTTCATATAATTTCAATATTTACAATAGCGATATAATAACTTGTTATTAATTAAGTGCTCGTTCTTACCCTGCACTTCCAATACTCTCTGTTCATCGAGTGAGAATCTGTAACCATCTCCAATCACAGACCTAAGAATCTTTTCCGAAAGGGAGCAAAGCTCACGCAGCCGGATAGTATTCTCTTCATACTGATCATCTCTGAGAAGATCCGCGACGTAGATGTTTACATTAACGAACGCCTCCTGTATCTCTCCGGTGCCGTTGGCTAATATAGAGATTACAACATCCTCCTTATCCGATTTTGCCGGACGGAGAGTCTTGGAAAGTTTTCCGGACACTTCCTGAGATAGCTCAGAGCCTTTCAGATACGCGAAAATATCATCCTTGATGTCAATATCCGTTTTCATAATCCAAGCTGTTTCTGAAGCTGTCTCACCTTATTTTCCGCCCTCTCCTTTGCCCTTTCGAGATACTCATTCATCTTGCTTCGAGCCCATAGCTCCGTGGAGGCAAGCACATCCTTATTATTCTTCGCCTCCACATATTCTGCATAGCTCATTCCGGCTACGATTACAAGCGCGTATGTCTCGGAATATTTGGATGCCAATTCCTCAACCAATCTTCTCCCTTCGCTACCTCCTTGTGTTCCGGAGCCTACCTGCTCGAAAGCTGACTCTATCAGCACACGTCCATCCTCATATACTGCATATCCGATGGATGAACGGAGGTTGCCCGTCTGGTCTATCCAGCTCTCCTGGGCAGAGCGGTCGCGCACACGGCGGACACATTGCTCTCCAAGATAACTGAAAGCCCTTACTATTTCAGAGGCTATGATGTCGGGAATCGCGTTCATAAGTTGCTCGAACGCTTCCAATGAGAAATCCGCTTCTATACCCATAGCTTGCTTTGCAACTGATAACGGTGAAAACCCTTTACCTGAAATTCCATCTCCTTTCCTAAGATTTCAAGCCTCACCTTCTCCCCCACCGCAAAATCACGGCAATCTCGCGGGAGACGCTCTATGGTGTAGGAATACTTGGATGTCGTGCCGTCCGGGAATGTAATCTCATTTGCTGCCCCTGATGGGAGCGCATGACATTTCACCGGATCGCTCCATTCCTCCGTTCCTTCGTGCCAGTCGCCATTCCCGTCCTCATATCCGTTCGTAATGTTGCAGTAACGAAGAGTATGTGGTGTTAGATTAATAACTGACATAGGTTCCTGAAGGTGGACCTACACAGACGGTCGGCTGGTCGAGATATTTCTCAGGCTCACCGATTGATCTGTACAGAAGGTTAGCTTTCTTTAGAATCAGATTACGATCCTGAAGGGAAATGGAGATTCCCGACTCAGAGATATTCGGAGATTCTATCAAGGCATAAAGACAATCAGCCTTCGCCCCGATAAACTCCTTGGAATTTATAGTCGCCATCTCAATCTCGCCATTGCCGTCAAGCCCGCGAAAGAGAAGTCGGTTATCAATAAAACCCTCACCTAACGGATACGGAATTTCATCTATGAGGGCTTGTCTGATTGTCTTCATACCTTTTGAGAATTACAGCATCAGGCAGACACAGCATCCTTGATGGCATCCATCAGGGTCTCGGTATCTGCATCGCTGAGTGCGTTAATCTTCTTGATCACTGCGGAATCCTTCGCATTAGGCTTCACGGACGCTCCGAGCGCATTGAGAGCATCAACTACCGCGTTTTTCTTGTACGTCTTGCCGGCAATAGTGATTTTCTCATCTGTCTCAGCTTCGTCACCCTTATCGGATTCGTCGAGCTCCACCTGTCCTGAAAAATCGAGAATATAGATGGCATCCACATCCTCAATTACAGGGAGGACCATCGCCTGACCCTTTGTAACCTCTGCAAATGAAGGCTCAGTGACACGGAGTCGGGAAATGAGTTTATACTCGTCAATAGTCTTGTAGCTAACATTCTCTGCCGGATGCGTCATCTCTGCGAGAGTGCCATGCACGAGAGAACCATCCTTATCGGCATTAGGCAGGAATACAATACGATCCGGATTAAAGGGTTTCACCGGCACATCCTTTCCATTCTTCTCGCAAAGGATAGAACGGTTGACTACAATGAATCCATACCCATACTCATTCTCGAATGCCTCCGTAAAGGTCTTCACCGTGGGGACGGGCAGCTTGGAGGCATCTGTGTAGATCTGCTCCTTATAATCGGCGGCAAGCTCTCGTGCCCAGCGGGTCTTGCGTATCTTGTCGAGAAGGGTCTTGGAGATCATGGCTACCTGCGTGGTGTTACCGTCGCCGTTCACCTTATCGTTGATACGCTGGAAGTCATCACCGTCACATTCATCCGCTACGGCTGTATGGAGGATATTATTGCTGTTGTACCCATAATTGACACGCATACCGATTCCGGTATTCTGAGGATCGTTCACATCTCCCTGAACGAGCACGATGCCGTTCGAGATACCATACAGGTATGTGAACTCATTCTGCTCATCAATCGCTACGGAGCAGAATGTAGGATCGTCCGCAAGTTTCTTGATGATCTGACGCTTCTTAAGTTTGTATGCGTCTGAATCAGCTTCAAGCTGACTGAGCTGTCCCTCCATGATATTGACATTATTAATGTCGTTCTCATTCATCTCACGGCGCACTCCCACTTTGGGAAGCTTGCCGTTGGAGGTTGAGATTGTTCCTCTGCGCTTAAGCGGCAGAGGCGAGTCGAGCGCTACATAATCCGCTTTCACATAGCGCGTGTTGGCTGATGTGCCCTCCCATTTCTGATCCGGAGAATAGACAGGGTTCAGACGCTGTTTGTGAAGATATGTGCGCTCTCGTTCATTCTTTCCGTTTACTCTTTCTGCAACGTACAGTCCGAGCATCGGCATGAACATATCAATGAAATTCTGAAAAATTGAAGGCTGTGGCATTGTTCACTGTTTTTAATCATGTTTGAAATATAGACCGGGAAGAGCTTCCTTCAGCTTGCTCTTCAACTCATCCGACACAGGATAGGGCGATGCTACGTCATTAACCTCTCCGGCATACATAATCGGCGCGAGAGGTTCTTCTTTCGGTCTGGAGGACCTCATCACTCCCTCGTATGTGTGACCCTCCGGAAGAGCCTCATACTTTCCGTCTTTTACAGGAAGAGGCTTCCATGTGTCAGTATCAGTCTCGCAAATTATGATATGACCGGCACGTACCGTTTTACCGTCAAAACCGGTGGTGTCAAGAGTGCGACCACCGATTATCTCGCCTACGACATTGCGGATAACTACCGAATCCATACCATCGGAGAATACATCTCCGGCTTTGGTCATTTCTGCGATTACTCCCATTAGATTACGATTTTTTTGAGGATCAGATCTTGGCTATCTCCTTAATCTCCTCCTCTGATAACACTTCAGGTTTCTTATCCTTCTTTCCGGAACCTCCAGTGGCAGGTGCCCCGAGCTTTTCGAGACCCTTGTTGGCACGTTCCTGATTTTCGGATTTCAGATCCTCCTCCACTTCAGAAAGGAACTCCTCGAAATCATTGTCAGTATCAAACTTCATACGGGAATAGCTCTTGAGCGTGCGCTCACCAAATTTCCCTGTATCTTTGAGAAGTGTTTCAAGACGATGCTTTCGCTTGTCGGAGGTACACTCACCGATAAGATCAGAAAGTTTCTTTTCCATGCTCTCTCGATAAGTCTTGAACCATTCCGGCTCGCTGTCGGGCTTCTTTTCCTTTGTCTTGGGGGATTTCCTTGACTTTGACTGTTTAGGAGCTTCTTCAGCTTCCTCATCATCGCTGTCATCATTTTCATCATCCTCATCTCCGTTCATATTGTCGTTAATTACGCGATTGGCGTACGACTGACCGAATTCGAGGAGAGGGAGAACCGCCACGATTGCCGTTTCAATCTCAGCGTTTACATCCTCATCTGAGGCATCTTCTTCGGATTTAAGGTTCCCGGCAATCTTGGCAGCGAGACCCTTAAGCTCCTTATTGTTGAATCCGAATGCCTTCACTTTCGGATTCTTCGTAAGCAGTTTATAGACTGCTTTTACTCGTTTGTTCATTACGTAATGATAGTTTGTAAGTTAGTGGCTTAGCTATTTCTCTTGCAATAAGAATATCTATAGTGCAAAGATAAATAAATATATTTAATTTTCAAATATTTTATTAAACCTATTTATAGATTACAGGAATTGAGAGAAGATTTCCTTCTCTGTCACGTTTCTATAGTTGTAAGGAAAGAAGGTATTGGCAAGCGCATCAAACGTATCAGGAGAGCGTTTCAGCCGCTTCTTAGTCTCTTCCTTCTTCTCAATAGCAATGGAACCGTTACTCTGAAAGAACCATTTGATTTCTGTAGCCTCCTCCATAAGTGCATCATTCGGAGGAATAGCCGGCTGAAAGTTATTCTTAGGATCGAGCCAGTCTCTAATGGACCAATACAGGAACGCCTTCATATTGGCGAAAGTGTACTGCCCAGTTACATCATGAAGGTTCTCAGCTCCGTATGAGAATTTACACGAATAGGCATTATCATAACCTAATTCTCTAAGACGAGAGAACGTTCCAGCTCCTTCACCGATAGTATCAATATATCCAGATGCGTCTTTCATTCTAAGATATTGCACAGCCATGCCGGCAACGTGCATGTGGTCGGCTTTACCTCCGGAATGATGGGATATAATTTCAGGAATCCAGTTGCCGAACCGAGGGACCAATATTGAGCTGTCACGCCCCATACCTGCCACATCTATTCCGAGCTTGCATGATTTTGCCGTCCTGAATCCCTGAGCATTCAATTCTCTCCAGCGGTTGAATGCGAGTTCAAGCCACTCGTAAGGGATAAGACAATCTTCTGACACTTTCGGGAACATACCAAGCACCTTGACTCTGAAAAGATCATTCGGACGATACCACTTACCCTCCCACTCGAAATCCCCTTCTCCCTCGTTGTAGTCACACTCCTGTATCGGTGAGCACCATGTCTCCACTTTATCCTTAACCCATTCGTAGTTGACCTGACCCGGAATGATCTCTCTCCTTCTCTTTACATTCTCGGCATTAAGAGAGCTGAGCCGGAATCTCTTGAATCGGCTCGACTTCATAGCCTTTGCAGCATAGCCTGTGATTGTATTGGGATTGAATACCAAGAGAAGACGAGAATTTCCCTGCAGGTTACCCTCAATGGCAGCGTATGTGATTTCAGATATACCGGATGCCTCCGTTACTACGAACATAGTGTTTACTGCATGGAAGCCAGACCACGCCTCCTGATTGTCATCTCCGGCTTTGAATCCGGTTAGAAACCATTCTTCGTATCTGGTGCGTATGTCATGTCCTACGAGCCTACCAGGTAAGCATGCAGCCTTACGGTACAATCTTCTCACCTCTGGCACCATGATGTTACCAACCTGACGGTCGGTAGGAGCAGTCATCGCAACCTTGGTATTCTTCACAAGGTTGCCGGCTTTATCCCATCGGGGAGTTAGATACATAAAGCACACTGCAGCAACGGCTGCGATATAATCCTTGCCACGAGCGGTGCCTGATGCAACTGCAACCATTTTCTCAGTCTGCACGGCACGGAGAATAGCCTTCTGCTCCTCATCGAGACGAGCGTGCAGAACATCTTTGGCGAAAAGACACCAGTCCTCCCGCCATAACTTCATACGCTTTTGAGCCTTGGTATCTTTATTCATCATCCGGGATAGACATCATAAGATCTTCGAAGGGATTGACTGAGACATTGTTTTCAACACGCTCTACATATCCTCTATGCTTACCCTTTGTCTTAAGGTAGAAGATGATAGCAGTGAGATCCTCTTCGTTGATCTTCTTAAGCAGTTTACTCTCCACTATATCAAGAGTTGTTTCCGCAACTTCCTCACACGATTCTTTAAACTTTGGATCTTTAAGTTTCCATTGTCGGTAAGTCTCGCGAGTTATGCCTGTCATTTCACAAGCATAACTCACGATACCCTTCCCATTTTTGAAGTGCTGGAGGAAGGCTTTTTTCAAGTGTGCCTTTCTCATATCGACATCTTATATTTTACTGCTAATAAATTCCTATATTGCCAATAAAGGCGTTATAGGAATAGCTCTTGTACTTGAACTTCTTCAGGATTTCAGGTGTCAGGTCTCCAAAGATAGGACCATTGCAATACTGATGGAAATCAAGCTCCCCATAGGAGATATTCATCTCGATAATGACAGGATTACCATTTTCGTCAATTGCTACATCCCAAGAGATGAGTTGAGAAATACCTGAGAAGCGCCATGCAAGCTTTTCAACTGCTTTGAGTACCTCTTCCCAGTTTGTAATCATCTTATGACCGAATTCTCCAGTCTGAGGATGGCTGAGAAATCTATCCCCATTAGCATTGTATGCCACAGGCTTGACAGTGCCAGTCTCACGATCAATGCCGGCAACAATCCCTCCACTTGAACAGTTGTCCACACGACTTCCATTAACGCCCATTCTAAGAACAGAAGATAACGGTATGCACTTACCTTCCCATATCATCGTCATGATACGTATCGTGTTTACAGATGAGGGATTGAATGCCGCCATTTCAGGATGCTGCTTGATAACTCTTTCTATCACATACTCTGTGCCATACGGCTGAGTGTAGAAGTATGGCGGCTTGTTGATATAAGCAAGCAACTGTTCCTCGCTGTCTTTGCTAAGGTCAAAGAACTTTACTGCATGACCTCCGTATGAGGAAATAGATGCCTTAGCGACAACTTCTCCGGCATCCTTACACAGCTCAAGAAATTCTCGAACTCCAATGGGATTGAAATCTCCATCGAAGAAATTATCTCCGGCTTTACGGGCGACGACCTCAGTAGTCTTCACACCGGCGAACAGATATTTGTATAACTGCTTATCGTCTACAGGGGTGGAGCGCTTGGGATGAGTGAGCCATTCATCAATGAAAGCATAGAAGAAACTATCAGGGATATAGTACTTCAACTTAGATTTATCCTTTTCAACCGCATTGTAAATGCTGAAATAGTCCATGTTCAGTAAATCCATGTGAGAGTTAAGGATCCATCTCCAGAAGGCTTCTACATCCTTCATTTCTTCTTCTGTCGGAGTGACAGCATTTCTCATCTTGGTTGGGACAGCATTGTCATTCACTTCCATGCGTGGAAGCATATACTGCAGGACATACCCTTTTCGCTTGTCGTAGCACTCATCGCTTTCAAGAGTGTTACGAGGCACTTCATTATAATTCATAGATCGAATAGTGATTTTGGTTGGTTATTTTCTATTTCTTTTATTCTCTCTTCCCCTGGATGTGGAGTATATTCTTTTGTCCAGAATCCATTGGCACACATATAGAAGAATCTTTCCCATGAGGCATTGTCAAACATCCCTTTCTTGAATGGGGTCAACACATTCTGTTCTGTGACGACAAACTCTCGTTTTGTCTTTCCTCTCGCTTTACCAATATACGTGTGGCAATCATAGACATATTCAGGCAATCGCAGACGTTCTACATCAGCATCAGATAGGGAGACATACTCATCTCTTATATCATCATCCAAAAGATTACTGATACCTCCGTCTTTTACAGCCTTCAACATCAAGACTATTGCCTTCGATCTAAACAGCAACGTATTGTCATAGGATGTAAAATGGTCGGCTTCCTTTAGAGCGACGACCTCTTTTGTGAGTTGGGGATAGCCTAAAGAGACAGCCTTACTTACTATCATGTCCCAACAGAACTTAGGATAGTAGACCTTTATCTCGTTCGCCGCATAGCCTGCATTATCATAATCAAGAATATCGATAGCTCGATTAAATACATCTCTAAGATAATAGCAATTATGACCGTTTTTAGTGGCTGACAGTGGATCAAAATTCTCAATACCATATTTATCTTCAAGATTTCGCTTATCACGTGAATTGAAGATATTACAGGCATAATAATCCCCATCCCTATTCTTAGAGGCATTGAGCAAAATACTCAAGGCTTCCTCGATAATGGAGTTGTCATATCCATTAGCTCCACACCTGTCCTTGTCGTGTAGTGCAACTACTTTGTGTGTCACCATATCATGGCAGTCCTCTGTAGAAACCGTAAGCAATCTCTTCCAGAGATAGTTCCTGTATTTCGGCAACATCTCTGCTGCTGAATAAAGAGCCATCCTTGCATCAGAGCGCCGGAGTGCCTTCTGAATGAGGGAGGATATTTCAAAAATGGAGTGCCCGTTGCGACTCCTCGCTTGCTCTTTTCCCATATATAATTCAGGTATTATTTAATTATGTAAAGATAATGAAAAAATCTAATATTTCCAAACATAATTAATTGATTTTCATTTATTTACAATGTAAGGAACAGGAGATATGAAGTTGTTAGACACATTAAGAGAATATGCGCCTACATTCTTTATGGTCACAATATCGCCTACATCCATTTTACCTGAGAAACATCTATGGATAATATCTCTCTCAAGACAAGTGCATCCGTAGATTACAGCATTCTCAACATCTGATGAATCAGAGGATGTCTCTATGACCGGATTCTTGTGGTTACATGAGAATCCTACATCATAACAATTACAATTAAGCGTAAATCTGACAGCCCCTTTCGTATCATTTCTTTTAATGACTTTGGCTACAAGATCCATCGCGTTTCCAACTAAGGCTGTTCCATTTTCAGTCACCAAAATTATATCCTCATTAGGGACAAGTTCCTTCATCTTTTTACCTATCACCATACCATAGTCTTCAAGAGACGGGATGGATGAATCATATTGTCGGGCGAAATCAGGATGCATAGGACCATACATATTGCCACCAATATCAACTATCTTGGAATTGAACATTCTGGCAAGATTCACCATATATTCGATTCTTTGCTTGAAGGAGCCGAGGTCACGGGCATTGCTCGTATGAGAATGGACACAGCGAACATTTATTTTATTGGCGTTTATGATAGATCCAAACTCATCAAAATCAGATTCATGGAAGCCGAATCTTGACTTGCCATTTGTCAGCTGAGGAATCTCAAACCTCAAACCTATCGGAAGAGGCTCATGATGGTTCTCAAACCACACTTCCATAAGATTATAGAGTTCGGTGAAATTATCTACGTTCACTATTCCACCATTCTCAATCACACTCAACTTCACTTCTGATGGGAGGACACCATTCCAGATAATATCCTTCTCGGTGAATCCACAACTCTTTGCCAATTCATATTCATGGACTGAAACGACCTCAGCAAGCAATCCTATCGCCTTCGCCGTCCTGAGGAAACCATCATAATAGTTGGTCTTGAAGCTATACGACAGATTGTAGTTGGAGTAATAAGCTTTGATGACTTGTGTAAGCCTCTCTGAGTTCGATATAAAGACGTTTGGATCTGCGAGGTAATATGGAGTAGGTTGTATCATCTTTTTACGTTGATTTTGACGATATTACGCTTATGGTCGAAATTGAAGTATTTCCCCCATTTATTCTTCATGGCAAGAATATACTGATTGTTGGCTTCCATATTTATCTCATCCGATCCTCCTTTATTATTATACATGAGATTTTCTCCACAGAAATATCTTGGATTAAGGATTATCCTGTTTCTTAGGAGTTCCTGCATAACAATATCTACGTCAGAAGCGGCATCATCCTCTGGACGACAGACTGCCTTGAAGGCTCCCTTATTTATCCATCTAATCCCAGCAGGAGTACACTTGAATTCAAATTCAGAAGTATAGGAATAAAGCGCCATGGAGGGGTTATCACATGCAAATCCAAGATTGAGATCAACTAATAACTGAGCTATCCTTTCTATTTCGGAAGTGACAATATCCTTGGGATTAGGAACATCCTTTGATATGTTGACCAATCTATCAGTTCGATAGAAAAAATTCTTTATATCATCGTCAAGAACACATATTACATCTTCAGGAGTATTTTCAATAATCCAAAAAAAGGTTGTCACCCAATTAAAGATTCTACACCCTGTTGATGTCGTCGCTCCGGTTGGTATAACCAAGAGATTATTGACTCCTGCATTTCTGTAAGCATCTGCCTCCTCTTCCCTGACAACATATGTACAATAATCAACAAGATCTTTTGTCATGATTTTGTAAGCTCGCCTATAGCTCATCACATAGATGTTAAAGGAAATACCTTGACTCATGATACTTTTTCATTTTCAGACCATACTGTATTCTTTTGGGACTCTCATCAAATTCACCGAGAAGCCTCTTACATCGCAGATAGAGCATATTGATACCTGCCTCTGCGACAAAAGGGAGAGATGCGTTCACTCGTGGATTAACTTCAAGAAGATATACATCCCCATTTGGCGAGATTCTGAAATCAAAACATGCATTACCGTCAAGACATAAGTCCTCGCATATCATTTTTGCAATCTCATAGGCCTTGGGATTATACATTATCTCTCCATATTCGATAGCTCCATGCTCAATAGCGTAGCCCGCATAGCCACAGATATGCATGACTTTCCCATCATCTGCAAGCACCGATACTGAATAGTCATTCCCTTCTATATATTCCTGTAGAAGAATCGGCTTGTCAAGTCTGTGCATTATACGTTCCATTTCTTCGTATGAAACATACTGGTTATCATACTTCCTGTTGAAATAAGTCATATCTTTTGCCTTGTCTTCGTCAAGTATGGCAAACCCGTTACCTCCACAGTGGTCCTGCAATTTTACACATAGCTTGTGCCCTGAAGCTATCCTGGATCTGAATGATAGGAGATCATGAAAGTCCTTTGTGGCTATAGTAGGAGGCATTAGAGATGAGTACCTATCATAAAGGAATAGTTTGTTATTGGATATTCTTATAGCCTCAGGAGAGGCGATGGAAACCTTTATCCCACGCTTCTCAAAGTCCTCTCTATGTTCTGCCATAAACTCCAACTCCAAAGTTACAGTGGGAATAATTATATCAATGCAATTTTCTTCACATATCCTGATAACAGTCTCAATATAGTCAGGTTCATGAATAGCAGGCACAACGAAGCATCCTTCCACATCACACCCAAACGGGAGATTATCTTCATGGCTATTACATGCATATACCCTAACATTGACTCCATCCTCATTTTCTTTCAGATTGCGGATTCTTTCACTGATATGATTCCCGCAGCATGTCAATAATACGCTGAATTCTTTCATTTACTTTTAGCTTTAGGAGTGATTTCCAAATCATTATACCATATGGCTCTTGCCTTTATTTTTCTTTCACCATTCTTTTTATTACACATCAAGACCTTCTTACCTTCAAGTCCAAGGTCTCTGATCAACTTCAAATAATCAGGCTCAGTTTTGCAAACTATCATAACGAAGTCATAACCTTCGTATCCAATGAGCTCCATGTCACGTATCTTCACATCCTCATTTGGATCCTTCGCCGGGAGGTCAAGTCCGAGATTGAGATTCAAATCTGCTGTCCACTCAGCGAGCTTGCCGAGATCCCAGTCTCCTGCATGAGTATTGGCCTTAATGTTGATGGCTTTAAGCTCAGCATTGGTATAGCCTATAAGTCGCTTGCATAATACTTTATCATCTCCATTCCCGGATGCTATCATGGCTGCAATTCTCTGATGTCCGCTGATGATATTGTTTTCATGGTCAACTACAATTATACCGAAATCTCCGAACATCTCAAGAGAATGCTTCAATTCCTCTCTCTTTTTCCTTGAGCATTTTCGTGGATTCCCAAGACGATCCTTAAGCTCTGACGCAGTAAGCTCTACTACCTCTATACGTTTCTCTGCTCTTTTTTCCATAAATCAATTGCTTTTTCTATAGTGGTGTCCATGTTGAAATATTGATAATCAGCCAATCTCCCTCCAAATATCATACTCCTCTCAGCTTTGGCTCGCATGAGGAGCTTACTCTGTATTATCTTATTATTTTCAGTGAGGACCGGATAACATTCAACATCGTCTTGATGTATACACTCTATCGGATATTCGTATGTGATTACTGATATATCAGGATTTTCCGGAGGGTTGAAATAGAGATGCTCTGTTGTCCTTGTATAAGGCACTGAACTATCGGTGTAATTCACGACAGCGCAACCCTGCGTCTCATCAAAATCTATTATCTTGTTGACAAATCTAAGACCACGGAATTCAAGATTAGATTCTCCAAATAGCTTGTCAAGTCTACCTGTATATAGTATCTTATATGCCATCTCTTTTAGACTTCCGATATTTTCAAGATAATCGCAGTTCAATACCACATCACAATTTTCAAGAAGCTTACTAAATAGATGACCATACCCTTTTTCAGGTACTCCTTGATATTGATCAGAGAAATACAAGTTATCATACGACATTCTTAACGGCAATCTCTTAACGAAGGATGCTGGAAGCTCTTTACATGGTCTCCCCCATTGCTTCTCTGTATAGCCCTTTATAAGCTTTTCGTAGATTGAGACTCCTACTGTGGAAAGCGCATACTCCTCAAGATTATTGACATTTTGAGATACTACCCTATCCGTATCTATTCTCTTCTTAATTTCACATACAGAGAGATTTCCATATATCTGCCTGAATGTATTCATATTAAAAGGAAGATTGAATTGCTCTCCGCGATAACGTGCGATTGGTTGATTAAAGAAAGGCTTCATAGGGCTCAAAGAATCTACGAATTTCCAAGTTTCTTTGTTAGAGGTATGAAATATATGTGGACCATACAAATGCACGTTAATTCCAAGAATATCCTCAGAATGGCAGTTTCCACCGGGATGAGACCTCTTATCAATCACAAGACATCTCTTTCCTGCTTTGGATGCAAGATATGCAAATGTAGAGCCGAACAATCCAGCTCCAACTATCAAATAATCGTATCTCTTTTTTGCTGTCATTACTCTACAAATTTAAACATTATTATTTAATTTTCAAATACATTTATCAAAATGAATAAAGAAAAAGTGCTACCCTCCCGGGCAACACTTTATTCCTCCTGATTTCTCAGGATAACACTAAAAGTAATATACAAAGATACTACTTTTAGTCGGAATCCGCAAAACTAATGGATAGTTTTTGTCAGTCTTGCGAGTGTTGCCCTTTATCTGCGACACTTATAGTCTGGAATTATCCGCGTAACTGTAATGGTCTGTTCTGGTGATTATCACATGATCAAGAACGCGGATCTCGAGAATCTTACCGGCTTCTGCCATTTTTCTTGTCAATGAATCATCCTGCGGACTTGGTAAGAGCGAACCGCTCGGATGATTATGACAAAGGATGATAGAGGTAGCATTTGCCAGTAACGCCCCGGAGAAGATCATTTTAAGGTCAACCACTGTTGCTGCTGTTCCTCCGGATGAAATGGTATGTATGCCTACTACTTTGTTTGCTCTGTTTAGATATGCCACCTTGAACGACTCACGATAATCAATCTCATCATCATCATACGTCTCTCTGAATACTCGTGCTACTGATGCAGAATCCATGACTTTTGGTTTCTCAACTGTTACATCAGCCACGTAGGATAACTTTATTTGCGGTATCTTATATCCTTTTGCCGTTACGCTCATACTTTTAGTATTTTTAATGGTTTGGAGGAGGCTCTCACCCTCCTCCTGTCTTGTCAGTCAGTTATTCCCTTTGAAGTTCAGAACCATGTCGGTGAGTTTGATGTCGCTTTCCGGGATGTTCCCGGATTCTGTAGCCTGTGGTATTTTATTCAGACATTGAGCAGCAAGGTCAAGCTGCTCCTTGTAGGTTCTCTTCATCTTGATGATGATTCCATAGCACCGATGGAAGATTGCTACTTGCGCAAGCGTCAGTCTGTTAGTGGCTACTACAGTCCCTCGGCTTACCCCTCTGTTGTTCATACGGATCATTGTATCGTTATCCCCAACCTTGAGGTTATTGTAATTGACAAAGTGTCCAAACCATTCAACCATCCCTCCTTCATTCCGGTAGAGCATGTATTCAACTGCATCTTCTTCCTTCTGGTCTCTTGTCATCTCCTGCTTTGTTTCCGCAGTCTCAGGGGAATTCTGCTCATCTTCAAACAATCCTTTCGGTTTCTCATTGGGAATCACCTTCTCTGTTACCTTCATTTTTTTTGGATCTTCAAGCTGCTCGCAGATCGCTACTCTCTTGCCGGCTCTTACGAGTTGAGGGAGATAGGTATCGAGCGCGTGAAAAGGGAAGCCTGCAAGTTCAATGGATGCTGCTTTCCCGTTGGCTCGTCTTGTCAATGTAATTCCGAGAATCTTACTGGCTTCAACGGCATCCTCTCCGAACATCTCGTAGAAGTCGCCAACTCGGAAGAGAAGGACTGCATCCGGATGCTTCTTCTTCATCTCAGAATACTGCTTCATCAGAGGAGTCTCGCTTATTTTCTTTCCAGTGCTTTTCTCTGTTACCTTCACCTCCTCCTTTACAGGTGTCTCCGGATAGGAGGTTTGTGCTTCCGCTACCTTGTCAGTTTCCGGTTGGATATTGGCTTTCTTGTAGTAAGCCTTAAGTGCGTTCCAACTTCTCTTCCCTTCTTTTTTGATGTATTCATCACGAAGAGATCCGATGAGCTCGAGAGCTGTCTCGAATGAGTTTGCCTTGAAGATTTCCTTTACCTGTGTCTTGATTGAATTTTCCATTTTCATTTACTTTTAGTGTTATGTTTTATTTTGATGATGTAAAGTTAATAATAAATTTTGATATAACAAACTGATTACCAATGTTTTAACTATTATTTAACTATTTAAATATCAGATACTTATAAGTAAGCAGAAAGAGACGGTAGGAGCAATCTCTCTCCTACCGACAACTTATCACTTCTCTGTATTGAATATCATATTCACTGCCTTTTCTGCCCTTCCTGCAGCTACAATTACAACCTTGGGATCTTCTTGAATTGTTTTAATCCATGACTGGAGATATGCCACTGAATTATCGAAGCATTTCTGAGCATCCATACCAAGTCGAGCGAGTGAGAAGGCTGCCCCTATCTCTGCAATCAATTCCTCTCTACCGTATTTCGCCGTACCGAATCTTCCGCTCAAATCACGATTAAGCCGACTCTTTGCGCCGGTGGAGTGAACCAGCTCATGAAAGGCTGTACTATAAAACTCTTCTGCCATGTCAAACTGACCGAGGATGGGGATATTAACACTATCATCTGAGGGTCTGTAACACGCACCTCCACGATACTCTCTATTTACGGAGAGGGATGTTCTGGATGCGTACTCTTCTATCACTCTCTCTGCCTCTGCAATAGGTTCAAGTTCGGAAAGCTTGATTTCAGTCTCAGGGGCCTCAAAGTCGACTCCATCAATATCACGAACGTGGAATACGTTGTAATACTTCAAGATCGGACGATCATATTCATGATAGACCTGTACCTTGCTTCCATCCTCTTTCTCCTCCTGGGTAGAGTAGCCGGTAGTCCAAAATACAACCGGAGTTGATTTACTCCCTTTTCTTATCGATCCTCCGAGTTGCTTTGCCTGATTAAACGTGAGGTATTGCCCACTGAATCCGAGCAACATCTGGTTCAGAAAAGAATACTCTTTCTTACTGATAGCATTCGTAGCCATCATTTCATGTCCTCCCTTCCAAGGTTTTACCCAAGGGCATACTCCTTCTTTGAGCTTCTCAATCACTCGGTCAGTGACCATCTGATAAATCTGTTCTGCTTTCATACTTTTAGTGTTAAATATTTGTGTGTAGTTCCCAGCCGATATGCCGACCCAAGCAAGTTAGCCATGACGCGGGGAAGTGGGTTAGTTATATTTGTAATATATCGCGGTTGCAATGGCAAATAACTCGGTTGAAGTCTCCCGGAGTGCTTGCAGTTCCAACGCCTCTAAATGCGTTTCGTATTCGTTGCATTTGCCGATCTCTGTAACGTGCTTCCTCGCTTTGTTGGCAAGTTTGCGAAGTGCCGAAAACTCGGTGTATGACATATTTGCGTACATGGTTTTATTACTTTAGTTGTTAGTTGATGTAATCCTTTCGAGGCGTTCGTGTGAGTGTGTTGGCGCAGCATACATTTTAACGCGCCTATTGCCACAAAATAGACAATACTGTAACTTGTCGCTTGCAACCATCGGGAGGTTGTCTGCATCGTGGATCGCCTCGGCATCCCTCGCGGCGTATATGGTTGTATCTGTTACCCACGCTCCGAAAAGATACATTAACTTATATTCTCGCATTCTCGGGGTTTTGTCTACCATCTTAACAGAGGCAGCGGCTTTAAAAAATTCGTTTTCCATACTTTTAGTGCTTTTTGCGTTTATCTAATCCTCCTCTTCATAGTCTCGGCAGGATTCTCCATTTGAGACCTGACAATCATGCAGCACACAAATATAGCAGTGCCACCCAGCGCATTTGCAATGCACGCAATCGAAACAATTCTCTTTCATATCTCATCATTTTTACAGATTATCACATCACCCACAATATAGTCTCCGGGGAAGATAGCATTGTACCGATATGCTATCTTTGTTGCAGTAACATTGAATAATCGTTCTTTGAGCTTCCCCTCCTCATCCATTATCATCACATTCTCGTCATCAAGTGGAAGAATCTGGATATATCCACCTACGTTATTCTGAGCTTCTTCCAACCCAAAGGATTTTCCATTCTCAGGTGTAATCTCCACCTCTCCTCCGATTGCTTTGATTAATCTTGCCATAACTATCTGATACTTAGTGTATTATTTTGATGTTGTAAAATTATAAAGATTTTCTGGAGTGACCAAATTTTAAACTTTAATTTAACTTTAGTTAACTTATTGATTATCATCTCTTTATAGATGCAATACCGAAGTATTCTCTTAAAACCTTGATTATTATCTATATTTATTTATCAAATACTTTTACTACCTTTGCACTTCACTTACTTACTTTTATGTCACGTCCACGTATTCCCAATAGCAGGAAAGCTCATCTTGAACACAAAAAACGTATTGAGCAATACTGTGCGCTTATTCAGAAAGTGTATGACTCCATCGCCAAGGATGCGGCTATGAAGGCTGTGATTGCTGACCCTGCAACCGATAAGCCATTCTCTTTCTCTGATTACCCCCTCACTAAACAGGCTTTCACCAAGCTCCGGTCTCAACTTATGTCTGAGTTGAGTGGGATCATCATGCGTGGCACTTCGGAGGAATGGAACGAGTCTAATCTTGTTCAGGATCTTGTAGCGAGAAAGGTACTGACTGCTTACACCGGCACAAGCAAACTTGGGGAGGAATACACCAGATACTTCCAGACCAATCCGGATGCGCTGAAAGCCTTCCAAGATCGTAAGGATGAAGGGATGAATCTCTCAACTCGTGTATGGAACTTATCGGAACAGTTCAAGGAGGAATTGGAGGAGGCTATCACAGCGTCCATTGCTCCCGGTGTGTCGGCAGTATCTCTTGCTGCCGATGTGAAGAAGTATCTCAAAGAGCCGGACAAACGTTTCAGACGCATAAAGGAGAAGATGGAGGATGGGACCATAAAATGGCATCTTTCAAAACCGGCTAAAGCCTATCATCCCGGGAGAGGTGTGTATCGTTCATCGACACGGAACGCTCAGCGTCTCGCCCGCACTGAAATCAATATGGCTTACCGCACTGCGGAGCAGACCCGCTGGAGGCAGTTTGACTTCGTGGTCGGTTATGAAGTGAAGACCACTCAGAATGGTCATCACGTGGAGGACATCTGCGACCTCCTCGCCGGCAAATATCCGAAATCGTTTGAATTCAAGGGCTGGCATCCGCAGTGCATGTGCTATGCCATACCTCTTCTCATGACCGAGGAGGAGTTCTGGGCTCTCGATGATGATGAGAAGAGCGTAAATGAAATTACTGAATTACCGCCTAATTTCCGTGAATGGGTAGAAGATAATAAGGATAGGATTAAAACCGCTGAGGAACGCGGAAAACTCCCCTATTTCATTCGCAACAATCGAGATGATGTGGATAATATATTGTATCCTGAAAGAGTGGAGAATCTAAGGTATTTTTCTACCAAGGATTTTAAATCTATACAAGACGGAAATTACTTTGGGGCATCTAGCATAATCAAACTTAATGAAATTCTTATTGACAAAGGATTTTCCAAAGAAGAGATTGATAAGCTATCGCATCTAATTGACCATCACCGTCACGGAGGAGAAAATCAAGCTGATACTGATATTGAAATAGCCATACTCTTCAGAGATAAAGACAGCCGAATCGGTCAGATGCTTCGCATTCAAGCTGAGGTTGAAGAGGAGGCGTATCGTATTTATAGATACAAAAATCCTCCTATACAAATCACGCGTGCCGGTGGGATTGATAGAGATACTTTCTCTTTTACAATGAATAAGGATGGAGTAATAAAGACAATTGAAGGCGTAGAATTACATTGGGGTACAGATATAAGGACTACACTTGATGAGATTCTCAAAGAAAATCGTCTTGTGGCAGGTTTACTGCGCTCCGATATTGGATATGCTGATGAACGCGAACTCTTCTTTATTAGTAAGAATCATAAGCAACTTACTCCTCAATTTATTAAGGAATGGAAACAAAACAAGGAGCAGAAACAAATTGAGGCTGAACGACTGGAACGACTTAAGGAATTCAACCAAAAGAAGAATGACACTGCAGGGAAGCTTATGTCTATGATGGGATCTGGATTTCCTATGAACAAGATATTTGAGCTGCAACAGGAGTTTATGAATGTTTCGGACGGAGATATGAAATCTCTCAATCGCATCAATACACTTATTAATGCATCTAATCGTCATGCTGTTCGTTCAGCTTCAGATATACAGGAAATCCAATCTCGTTGGAATAATAACAAAACATTGAAGTCTAATCCCAACTACGGATCTGCAATGAAGCTCGGTAGATCTGCTACTAAGGAAGCAATGAAAATTGTAGAAGATATAGGAGCGCCAATACTCACAGAAGCACAGAAACAGAACATTCGTGAACTTGCTGAGGCTTTAGGTATTCCGAGAAAAGAAATTAAGCCTATGTCATTTTTAGATGCTGACCAAGGAGCAAGCAATCCGACAAGAGATGACGAGAATTGCCAATCAGTAGTAGTTGCATTTGAAGCACGCAGGAGGGGTCTCGATTGCTATGCGCTACCCTATTCCCCCGATCATGATAGCGCAAGCTATGCGCTCGGAGAGCGTTTTCAGGATGCTTGGATTAATCCTAAGACAGGGAAAGTGACTGAGCCAACCACCATTCGAGGAAACTCAGATAATGAGATAATAGCACGAGTTAAAAAGCAGATTATTGCCGACGGAAGATATATTTTAGGAATAAACAGAAAGAATGGAAGTGGACATGTTGTATCACTTGAAAAAGTTAACGGACATATAATTATAAAAGATGAACAAGATAACTCTTTCTCAAAATTAGAATCCATAGACAATATCTCCTATTTGGAAGTGTTGAGAATCGACAAATCTGTTCTAAACATAGACTTAGTTAAATCAATCCTTAACATTTGAATTTAATCTGTCTGCCATAGAGATAACATGATAACGCACATCTCCTCCCAATCTCTCAATTTCTTTACCATCAGAGCTTACTCTTATTGCCACGGGCATACTGCTATACTTCGGTCGTCCTTCTCTGGTACAGCTGAAATAGTGCCAACCGTCCTCTTCTCCGGCATACAGAACGATGTCAAAGTTCCACATCTTAATAGAATATTCTGTGGCAAGTTTCAAATAATCTTTCTTTTCCATATCGCAAATTTACTTCTTATTTTACTTTTAAGCAAGTTTTCTCCCCTCGGAATGGTATTTATTATCCAGAGGGGAGAAACGGCTTCAGGGCGCTTTGAAGCGACAGATGAACCTGTATTCAAATCATTCGATAATCTCTGCATTATGTCCGACCCAGAGCATCGCATCCTCTCCATTCCATGTGAAATCAAAAGCATTGTTACGAGGATTGAATCTCCCTTCAAGCTCTGTGCCCTCCTTAAGCCCCCGAATCTCGAACAGACACCATTTGCCAAATTCGGTGAATACCTTGACTCTTACCTTTACCTTTATCCCTTTACTCATAATCGCCCGGATTAAACTTAACCCCGATTTTAGTATCATCTGAGAAGAGACGCAGCATGGCAAGCTTGTGCTCAAACCACTCCCCATCTACATCCATCATTTCCACTACTTCCAGCGAGATACATTCATCATTAGAATAGTCTGCTCTATCTGAAAGCGATTCAAATACATCGTTTGCTTTGCGTAGATCAGAGAAACGTCTCTCGACCCAATCCTTCCATTTCGGAAGAAACTCTTTGATATTGTGCTTGATTACGAATATTTCCATTATGTTATCTTTTTTAGAAGTTATTAGTAGATTCACACAGATTCTTCGACTAATGTTACTTAAATCTGTTCAATGCTTCCTTTTGCACTTCTGGAGAGATAATGTTTTCAAAAACCTCTTCCCCAAAGAGGAATCTTATAGCAGTGCAGAACTGAAGATGTTCATCGAGAGTTTTGAAACCCTCCTTGAAGAGCAGGTAACTGTCAAGCATTTTTTCAATCGCGCGTTGTGCAGATATTGTTACTTCTGTTGTGTTCATAAACATTTAGACTTTTAATGTTGGTGTTTTATTTTGATGTTGTAAAGTTAGTAATAAATTCTGATATAATAAACTGATTACCAATGTTTTAACTATTATTTAACTATTTAACTTTCAAATACTTATGGTGATACAAAAAATGCTGCTGTCCTCACGGACTGCAGCACTCTGAATTACATCAAAAAATCAACACTAAAAGCTTGTTTCAAAAATATCTTTCACATTGACCTGAGATTCCTCAGCTTCTTCCTTTCGTATCTGGTCAAGCACTTCCTGCGGATTTGTGGTCTGTCCATATCTGGCGATTGACTCCAGATGACTCTCTATCGGTTTTCCTCCATTTGCCTTCATACGCTTGTCGATCTCGGCTTCATCATTACGCTGGATGAAGGGCGTGATCACATGCTCTACCTCCACATTCTCGATTTCCTTTTCAAACTCTGGATTCATCTTCACCAAGAATGCCTTGATGATATTAGTCTCCCGATCAAAAAACTCAAGGAAGTCGCCAGACTCATCACCTACCTTGAGATGTGCGTCAGTCAGAAGAGTCTCACGAGCATCATATCCGATATTACCGAGCTTCTGCATATTGCTGAAGGATATGTCAGGCATCTGAGCGAGACTCCAGAATAACTCCGTCAGTTCGGCAACATTATATTTAAGTGCTTCTATTGCCTGTTGCCATGATACATATGACACATCTCCTCCCGCTTCCATACGGAAAAGCCGGTAATCCTCACCTTTCTTCTCGCCGTTCAGCATATTCCCGATCACTTTCAGAATCGGGGCAGAATTATAGGCTATCACATTACAATTCCGCGATAAGGTATATTCTATCTCCTTTCTGCATCCCGATACCTCAGCATAGATCGCTTCATCTCGGTGCATATAGGCGACAGGAATCTTCAGGATTACAATTTCCTCCGGATCATTTACAAGATGCCATCCATTGCTCTTCTCCCACTTGTAATGCATACTCTCTGTCCATGTCTCGAAATAGGTCTTCGTCTCGCTATCCTTTGTTACCGAATATTTAATCGAGAAGGCGATCATATCGTCATACTCGTCAAGTAATGGATATAGATCTACCCCGTCCATCGGGGAGAAAGTCTTGCACTTTATCTTAAACTTGCTATCAAACCCGTAGAGTGTATTCGGTTTCTTCACCGCATACCACAGAGTCGCCATCTCGCAGCAAGCAAAGTATTTCTTGCTTCTTTTGAGATTATGAGTATCAATTCGGGCATACTTATACACATTCTCTATTGCTGTGGCTATCTGCTTCCGTATAGGATTCTCATTTATATTCTTATACACTCTCTTCTCCGGGATTGCAAACATGAACTCTGAAGTGCGTCTCACCAACAGCCGTTCAAGACCGATAGAAAGCCTGGTCGACTTCTCTATCGTGCCGTCAGCCCGCTTCTTATCCCTCAGATTCTGATAGTCGGAAAGAATTGCATGCTCCTTGTAGTTGTAATCCTTCCTCAGTAATGCCCAGGAAGGCACGTAGACCGACTTTTGCATCAGAGATGGTATGATAGTAGAGGGATCTGCCGAAAAGTCTATATAATCGTTTATTTTACTCATAAACATATATTTTTACAAATATATATAATAGTATTTAATTTTCAAATACTATTATACACCTTTGTTATCTACACTACCATCCTGAGATTATTTCTTCTCTTCATGGGGGTTATTTGCGGATGGAGTCCTTTGCTTCTCAATCCTATCATGATAATCGCGTATATCCTGTTTCAGTTGATTGATCACTTCCTGTTGATATGTCGTTTTCAGATAGAGATATAACGAAGTTCCGATAAGAACTATCCATATCACCAGAATAATAAAACTTCTTGTCACTTCATTCATATATTCAGTGTATAAATTTTGTCATCCGAGTTTAAAAACCGCAGATCGCCGTCACGCAGGGCGGAGAGTATCAGGGAGCTTGTAGCCGATGATGATTTGCCGGACACTTTCCTCACGATCCTGTAAAGGTCGGGCTTGGATAGCGTGGGATGTTCCTCAAAGCACTCCTTAAGAATCTCTCTTCTTTGCTTGCGGTATTTCTCTGCACGTGATGCACACCCGGCGCTGATGGGATTCTCTTTGCGGAATTGCTCCATCTTGGCTTTGAGTGCGTTCTTGGTGGCGGTCACGACTGTGCGTGTGTCAAGCCTTACGGTTTTCATCTTCGCCTTGCGCTTGGCTTCAAGCTCTTTCATCTTGGCAAGCGATTCAAGTGCGCGGTTGCGCTCGGTAACATCACGGGTGTAGGCTACTTCCATCATATCTCGTTCAGTTTATATCCGTTGGCGGTGAGCCATTCAATGATTTTCACACATGCTCCGATTAAATCTAAGTCGTGAATACATACCAAGCCATGACACTCATCGTCCTTGCAATATTGGTAGTCTATTTGCCAACCTTGCATATAAGGATAAATCATTAAGCTGTATTTGTATATTTCATCAAAGCGGCAATTATCTTCTTTGATTTCAGTCGGCAACAACGCCAGCAACGCGGATAGAGACCACGCAGGAGAATCATCTGAATATGAATGGTCGTAATCCTTAAAGTCTATCGGAACTAACTCCACGCTTCCGTCTAAGAAAGATTCATTGTAGAGTTCTAAATATTCTTCACGGCTCAGTTGCTCTCCTTCATCATCCCAATATAACCAGCACATATCCGCCGTATACGGGTCAACTCCGCAGGCAAGCAATCTCTTGGATTGGTCGCTTGTGGTTGCAATGTTTTGTTTCATTTTCTTTCTCTATTAAAGTTCGTAATCCTGAAACGACTCTCCACTTTGAGCGTAGTAGTAAACATACACAATGTTTCCTACTCGGTCTTCTCTTTTCTCAACGTCTATTATCTCGTTGGTGCTAATTATTCTTGCTTTCATTTCTTATCCTCCTCAAAAAGCGATTTGCCGAAAAGATTTTCAAGGGCAATAGCCTTGCCTCGGTTCATCTGTCGGTTGGATGATACTTCTTTCATTCTCTGCATATACCATGTGTGTTGATTGAGTATTTCAATTTTCGGCACGATGCAGTAGTCCTTGCAGAGCCATTCAATCATAGCCTTTGCCGAAAGCATATCCGGCATTGTCGGATACATATCCAACTCAAATCTTCTCGTTATCTTCTTTATCTCTTCTTCTGTCATATCTCAAAATATTTGCGGTTCTTCTGAGTATGGGGTCGCTATCAAAGCGAATAGATGTAATATCATCGTAGTTGCTGATTTTTACATCAGCATCTAAATTCCCGGTGGATACTGCGATTTGTATTAATTGCCGTATTGTCATATCAGTCAATTATTAATGTTCCAACTTCTTCATCATAGAATATTGATTCCACTACGAAAGCACCCCCTTCGTAATCTTCGGTATCATCTCGCATTAGAGATACCTCCATATCCTGCGGATATTTGGAGAGTTCTGTTATCAGTTCTTTTACAGTCATCTTTTCTTCCTTTTAAGGTTCTCCAATTCTTGTTTCTTCATCTTGATTGACTGATAAGCCGCGTCCGCCAGGAAATAGTCTCCAAATGAGAGGTAGAGTTCTTCCTCGGCAATCTCGCGTTTCAGCCTTTTCTTTGTCTTGCGGATTGATGTCATAATCTCTTGCCTAATTTGATTATGAATACTTCCTCGTCTTTAGGTGCGCCCCATGCAGGGTTACCATAGCCGATTGTTATTTCCTCGCATACGAAGTGAACGAATTTAAATGGGTAAACTCCGTCTTTGCATGGTATAGTGAGGCGAACTGTATCATACTCTGCAATCTCAAAGACACCGTCAGTAATTGCCTGCTTAAGCAATTTGGTAAACTCATTTAGCGAATCGTTGCAGTCTCGCGCTAAATCTTCAAAATCGCCTCGACAAGCCGACTGAAAGTAGCCATATCCCTCTCTATCTACATTGAGAAATCTATCGCAACAATGATATATGCTACGGTAAATTTCATTTTGTTTGCCGAGCATTATAGCGCGTCTTGCTTCGCTGCGGGGAGTGATGTCAAGAATTTTCATCGTTCTTTTCTTTTGTCATACCTCGGTCGGATGGTTAAATAGTTCTTTGCCGAAGATAGCATTCAAACATTCCGCTATCCCTTTCTGAAAAGCGGTCTGCACATCGCTTAGTGATTCAAGTCTGGTTGAATCAAGCATTATCCTTATTCTCTGCTTCTCCTCATCGGTCAGGCGGTCGGATAGGGGCTGTTGCATTAGCCATTCTGCGCCTTGTTTGAAACCATCTTCAAACGAATCTCTGCGAGGGTCATCGGGGAAGTATTCATTGCTACCTGCCTCCCATGCGTCAGCTATCAGTTTATCTTTATCCATTGTTATTCAGTTTGTCGGTCAATAATTCAAGAGCTTTGTCTATGCCAGCGGAGAGGGCAAGTTCGTAGGTGTCAAAGCATTGCTCTTCCCTCTTGAAGACAGAATAAGCCTGAGATTTAATATAGAGGTCAAATCTCATATCATATATAAAAGATGGCTCAACGTGTATTCGCCATTTATCCCTCAGCCACGCCGCTGCTTGGTCTAACCGTGGGGCAGGAATCTTTTCAGCATCTTCTTTTCTAAATTGAACTAATATGCCATCGCCATCGTGCTTTATGGGCGAGACATACCCATTCGGGAACTTATAATAACCTTGACGGATATAATTCTTTAATCCATCTCCATTAAACCCCAATTCTTTGAATTTTACGGCTTGCTCAAACGAGCAGTAGTTTTCTTTCATCACTTATTCAATTTGTCGGTTAGATTATCTTTTTGAATTGATTCTATCAAATACAAATACCACCAAGTTAGCTATTAACAGTCCGAAAATAATGCCATCCCACGGAGAGCCAAGGCGATGAAAAAGGAAATAAGTGAGGAATACTAACAATAGCAGTTTATCAATCAAGTCTTGTACTATCTTCATCTCCCACCTCCTTTCCCGCACTTGCAGTCGGGGTCGTGGACGATGGATGCGCCGCCGTAGCCACCTTGCCTATATGCTGAATAATAGAACCGATAGCACACATAGGAGTGGCCGTGGAAATAAAGGATTTCCATTTGCTCACCGTCTAAGGGTATGTTTGCCCCCTCACGATTGCTATACTTGAAGCTACACAGCACTCCGACAATCACAAGTGCCAGCAGGATTAATAAGTGTTTTGTCTTCATTTGCGTCTAAATTGCGTCTAAATTGCGTCTAAGTTTTTTTAGATTAAGGGAAGCGAAAGGGTTTCTTTCTCTCACTTCCCCCTCTCTCATTAATTACATCTTGATTGCACTGCTTTTCTAAGCTTATGAGTCAACGACTGAATCATCAGCTCAACCGATTCAGCAGGAATATCCTTATTATTCTCCACGATTGCCTGTAAGTTATTTGCAAGCGCATTGAACGTGATATTAAGGGTTACTGCATCTTCGGGAAGCTCATTAGCTATCATAAACGCATCAATCGTCTTACCAATAGCCTTGTGCATCTCATTGGCATATTTACCAATAAGTTTCTTAATCTCTATCTCGTTCATCAGTCAGCGATTACGGTGTTACTCACTTTGGTGTATCTATCTACATACCACTCGCTCTTTTTCGCATTGTATGTTACTTCGTAGTAGTCTTGACTTCCGTCTACACCTACAAGATACTTGCGGTTGCCTAGTATATAACACGACCACACGATGAAGCAGGTAGATTCCTGACCTGCGATGGTTTTTACCATTTCAATTACTTTCTGTTCCATTTGATTTTTGATTTAAGTTTAATCTTGTTTTACAAACTTCATATTCTCATTCGCGAAGTAGATTGTATTCTCTGACTGCACGCGGTAGACAGCATTGTCAGACAACTTGCACTCTATTTTATAGTAAGAACTTGTATAAGAGTTG
>JAAVFG010000042.1 GCA_014800895.1 Bacteroidales bacterium | reverse complement strand
TCCTATCGGATAAAGAACAAAAACGGGTGATGAGTGAATATTTCTTAACTGTGGTTGATAGAATCGCACAGCGGAAAAAGAAACTCAATTATGACTTTAAGCGATTGATATCAGACTTCAAGCAAACTTTGGATTGGTGGATAGAATCCTGATACAAATATGAACCGAATTGTTATAATCGGCTGTCCCGGAGCCGGGAAGAGTACGTTTGCTCGCAAACTTGCTGCGAGAACCGGATTGCCATTGCATTATCTTGACATGATTTGGCATCGGGCTGACCGCACGGTAATAGGGCGTGATGAGTTTGACAGTGAGTTAGACAAACTCGTCATGGAAGATGAATGGATAATAGATGGTAATTATGCACGAACACTTCCCAAGCGTCTTGCCCATTGCGACACGGTATTCTTCTTCGATTTGCCGTTGGAGGTGTGCATTGAGGGGGCTCGGTCACGGCTTGGAAAGGAGCGTGTTGATATGCCGTGGGTGGATGATGAGATGGATCCCGAGTTCCTGCAATGGATTAAGGATTTTCCTCGTGACGTCGTTCCTGAAATTGAGCATCATCTGAGAGACTTTGACAAAACCATAATTCGATTCCATACAAGGGAGGAGGCCGACGAATTTATAGAATCGTTGAAATGAAAAATCGGATAGCTCCGACAAGGTCGTTAGTGTTATCCGCATAATACTCAGTATTGGGGACAAATATAGTCCCTGCAACTCTAATCGCGCAATAATCTAAAATGCACCATCGTTAAAGATACAATATTAGAATATCAAGATATCAGATATGAGTAAACTGAAAGAAGAATTGGAAAGATTTAAGCCCGAATCTGAATCTGAACTTAAGGAACGTTTTGAATGGTTAGCGGAGGTATTCCTTTATGGTGGTTATATCTCGGTGTCCGATTACAAAGAAGAGCGGTATAGAATATTCATTCGCACAGTCGAGTTCTATTGCCATCACGAAGGAGACGAGAAGGATTTACCCAAAGACCCGATTGTGTATCATCGTAATGGGCACTATGTCGAAGGCGAAGTGCCTTATTTCCCATTAATGTCTTTCCACGCACATGCCTCGGGATATGACATTACTTTTGAGAATAAAAATCTACAACTTCGTTCATCAGCGTTAATTCGTGCGTATGAAGTATATGATGTTCTGAAAAATACATTTCTACACTATGATCGGAAAAAGAAGTTATTCGTCAGTTGTAATGATTCTAAAGATAGAGTGAATAAACAATCAACCTATCTATATGACTTCCTAAATGGGTTTGGTGGAGACAATATCAAATGGGTTGATACTCCTATTACAGAACAGCATCAAGAATTGAAACCCGCTCAACGTCAAAACGTGTATAGCTATAAATACGATGAGGATAAAAAGGATTGGATTAAACAAAACACAAAAGACCCGCGAGAATGGAGTTTTACCCGTTTAGATGAAATCAAAAATATTCCGGATTAGGTTTGCCGTTTTGGATACGGTCCAACGTTAATATTGTTCCTAACTTTGCAGTGTTCAATCTAAACACTGTAAATTATGAGGACAATACACTACTTTTCTCCATGGCTTAAAAGCCTCAAGAAATATCAGCCGATATGGGGGCAGATTGAGTCTGCACTCACCGCTGAAAATGAAATCTACGATTTTGTACCCAACGCTGCCGATATTTGGGTTCGTGATTTTATGCCTTTCCAACGGCACGATGGTGAATTTGTGATTTATCGCTATAACCCCGACTATTTGCAAGGCAAGGACTCCCGATATATAACCAATTGTCGGGACGCTTTTCTTGCGATAGGCGGAAGCGATGCACTATCATCATCCATATGCAAACACACTAATCTTATAATAGATGGCGGCAACATGATACGTTGCACCGATAAGGATGGTGTGGACTGTGTTATCATGACAACGAAGGCCCTGTATGAGAATCCGGGACTTTCACATCATGAAATCTTGCTCGAGCTTGACGACATATTCAATGCCGAAGTAATACTCATCCCCTGGGACATCGAAGAAAAAAACGGCCATGCCGATGGAATGGTTAGAAGTCTCGGCAAAGGTCGGCTGCTGATGAACTCTTGTACCGACCGCAAGTATGGCGTCTGATAAGGTTGCTTTCGCATCAGCCTGTAAATCCCGTTCGGAAAGTTAAAACCTAATGAGTAAGCCACTTGCGCTTTTGACACGGCAGGGTATAATCTGAATATACGAGCTGCATATTCGGCACGTCTTTGGGAGACATAGTTCACAAGACTCTGACCGGTGTATGCTTTAAAATAATCTCGTAAACTGCGCGCGGACAATCCGGAGGCAAGTGCCAATGATGATACTGAAGTGGCATCGTTGAAATCCTTGCCACATATACCATCAAAAGCAGCCGACTCTTCAATGTGCCTTAACACCACTTGAAGTTTCTTTTCAATATCCTTCGGAATTACCTCCATCGCATTCCGCTCCGATTCTTCATTGAAGCATGGAGTCTCTGCACTATCTAATTCTATATCTGATTTAGTCATATGATTTTGAGGACACAAAATTAATAAAAATCTATGCAAATATCGTAATTTGCAGTCGAAAATTGATATATCATTTACACCCAAAAAACAGATAACTCCGACTGTGAAGCCAGTGTTATACGCCTTATTTCAATCATTGCCGTCCGTTAAAACTTGAATATAGCTGAGCAAAACGAGTGCGAGAAGAGCTTTCTCAAAGATATTGCTTTTCCCGTTGATAAGTTTTCGCGTCAAGTTTAATAAAAATAATTGAAAAATCTCGCCATTTTGTCGCGACTTTTGTCTTTAATGTGCTTCTTTTGTCGCGACTTTTGTCTTTAATGTGCTTCTTTTGTCGCGATTATGGTTAGACAGTATGAAGACCATGTGGAATTAGGGGGTACTAATAATTATGTCACTGTAGTAATAATTACGGCGGTGACAAAACTTAAATTAAACAATTTCGCAATCAGGACGTTTTAGGTGTATATGGTAAGTTTGCCGCAATGACTTCCCGGAAAAACACTATCTAAAAACCCTTAACCAATTAAATTACTATGAGAAGTATTACGACATTTGACCTCCAGTATTCCCACCGTTTCTACGGATTCAAGGGCGAGGCTCAGTACCTCCACGGCCATACAGGCATCATGACCATCGAAGTGGAGGATTCCATCAACGATGGCGTCAATATGGTATTCCCATGCAATGAGATCAGAAAGACCGCTTGGGAAGTGCTCCAGAATTTCGACCACGCCCTTATCCTACGTGAAGATGATCCTCTGCTTCCCGCAATCCTCGGTGTATACAAGGAACAAGGTATCCTCAACGGCACACCGCAGAACAAGATGAAAGGTCCTGCATTCAAGACCGAGCTCGCGACGGCATATCCCGACGCCCGTATCGTAGTCACCAAGGAGACAATGACCGTAGAAGGGATGATCAAGCTTACCTACGACCTCCTCAAAGACAAGCTCAACATCGCCAAGATCACCTTTACCAGCGGAGTCAACGGAGCATCGCAGGAATTCGACACGCACAACGACATCGATCGCTGTCCGCTCTGCGGCATCTCGCTTGATGAAAACGGTGTCTGCCATAAATGCGGCTATCGTAAACCCTGATATATAATCAAAATATAGATCTATAAGCTTACGCAGGATTAGGTATTTGCAACTCAAAATAGCACAAAGAAGCCCGAACATCCCCAACGTTCGGGCTTCTTCGCGCTATTTTGCCGAATTTTGCCATACATGCTTCACCGCATGCTTACAATAATTTTATCACTGTAGTAATAATTACGGTCGTGACAAAACTTAATAATCCTCCATGATACTTTCCTTATACTCCGAGACTCTGCGGCGGAGGTTAGCGATGTGGTGGCGAAGCATAACATCCTGAGTTATGGTAGAATCTTCATTCTCACGGCTGTCAACCAATGACTGGATATATTCATCCTTGTCTTCTTTTCTTACGATGGATGGAATAAGACCCAGCTGCCGTTGAATCATATTCATCACTAATCAGGTAGTGCGTCCATTACCATCGACCCAAGGGTGAATAGTAACGAGTCGGAAGTGAGCCTCAAAACTCAGACGGTAACAAGCTGCAATATTGGTCTTGTCAATATTAGTCATTTCATCGTTAAGCCATTTGCAAAAGTCCTCCACGGCACGTGGAACTTTGTTATAGGCAAGATAACTTCTACCCCCGATACCTACGCTGACATTGCACAGGCGGAAGTCTCCCTTGGATGAATCAAATTGTCCGGCAATGGTGGAATATTCGCTACCGGTCCTACGCATTGCGAGTGCCGATAACTGTTGCAATAGCCGGGGAGAATGTGTTGGATTCTCCGAGGCTATTTTGAAAGCATGAAGATACGCGTCTTTCAGATCGACGTTCATCATCTGCTCAGTCAGTGAACGCCCCTTTGCAGCAATACCCTCATCGAAAAGAAGATGATTCTCAATCTCAGTAACGGTAGAACCCTCAATAGCCGTTGAATGAGTTACAATGGAATAGAGGTAGAACTTCTGATAGTCCACCTGAACCTCGACACCCGAAGTCAAATAAGTCTTCAGAGCCTCCATAACCTGTAATTCAAGATATCGATCCACATATTCTCCCTGATTTCCTACGATATTTTCAAGGTAGGACATAGATTGAGAAAAAACTTCAGGATATGATTATATCTTGATCAAGGAATAATTCCAGCGTCACGCAGTTGACGTAACATTTCTTCTTGTTCGGGTGTTGGAATGGGTTTGACCGAGGTATAGTTTATGGATTCGTAATCAGTTACCCATTTTTCGAATAGAGAAGTTAATTGCTCACTTATCTGTTTATCACGATCAGCGATATCGGTAGGTAACCAGTCGCTACAGGCTGATTTGCCGAACTCTCTTGTCACTTCAATCTTAGACTCAGTATACTGATCTTTCTTTTTATCGAAATATCCATTGCTTGCTTTTATATTAAGCGACTTTTCAAGTGGAAGTTTATTACCGAGATGTTCAAGCTGCGCTTTTACCTCATCATCCGACATTTCAAAATTATAGAAACCGGTATTCCATTTTTGGGGGAAGATATGCTCAATTTCCCATTTTTCAGGTAATAACTCTAACTGATTAGAGTTTTCGTATGCTAAAATCTTAAGTAACATTCTGACCATTGAGCGAGGAGGGGTGACGATAAGATTTTTAGCCTCTTCTTCTGAAGTATCAGTCTTGAATCCGGCAATGAAATCCGGTTCAGGAGTTTTGATGATAGCTGCATTTAATTTAAGAATCGAATCCTTTACTGCTGATATTGTGGGGGCTTGGAGATAACGTGTCACCAATAAGACACATAATTTCCGGAGAAATTTTAGAAAAAGCTTCTCAAATTCAGGATTATTCTTATGCTGGTTATAGAAAATGAGAGTCGGATATTTCCAAAACTCATTATTATAAGACACAAGAATATCCAATGCTTTCAGAATATCCTGGTTCGAACTCCAAGGCTCGTTGGAAAGAACTTCGCCTTTTCGAATTACTTTCCATAGTTTAAGACTTTCTGCAAGTGTATTTATAATCTCTGCGTTAAGACGATTCTTATCCTTCTCTGTAAAATACTTGCGGACTCCAGGTGTGGTAGTTTTTACATCACCCTCCTGAGCCCGAAGATAAAACATATGATAGTTAAAGAGAGACTGAATACTTTCGTCATAGTCAGCCGCCTCTTCTTCCAGGTCTCTCCATTTCTTAGCAAAGATTCCTTTTTCAGAGGCAGAAAGTTTTTTATAAATCTCCGATTTGAAGATGTCGGCATCCGAAAGTGGTAATCCTCTATTGTTGAGAGTCGAGAAGATTGTCAACGCGGTGTCCAGACTATCTGCCGAGATTGGCAAAAGGATGGAATAGTTAAGCAATGCGTTAATAAACTGATACATATGCATGGGATTATCAACGGCTTTATTTTCATACAACTCAATAAATTTATTGAAATTATGTGAATAGTTATCCTTTGAATCCTGATCAGCCTCGCCTGTTTCCAAGATTTTGCGAAGTATTTCATTCCCTTTATCGGTAGCAACCTCGGAATGTAGAAGTGTCTTTGATTTATCTACTTCCCCCGTCAATTCATTCTCAAGCCACAGGGCAGGTTGAATTTTAGAGATGAAATTGATTACTTCCTTAGTCTTATTCTGTTCATTCTCTAATTTCGCATATACGGCGCGTAGTAGTAGAAATAATGATGTGATTCGCTGTTGTCCATCAATAATTTCCTTCTCCCCATTAGAATTCTCATAAGAGACGATACTTCCAAGGAAATAAGTCTTAGCTCCTTCCGGTGTCGTTCTTTCTATTGAAAATTCCCAGAGATCGTCAAACAACGTTATAACCTCATCGTCTCCCCACGCATACGGTCGCTGATACTCAGGAATTAGAAAGCGATGATCCTTACCGCTTTTAAGAAGTTCAATGACAGTCTGTTTATTTACACTGATATTATTATTAGCCATAGGTTGGAATATTATGTGCCTCTTTGAAGAGTGGCAATCTTAGTTATATAATTGTACTTGGAGAGTCGTCCCCTTAGAGTGCAAATATAATAAAAATTATGGAATAATAAAAGAGCCAAGACATCCTTGAAAAGTGAGGCGAAAATGGTAACTCTACAAGGGACAAATGTGAGCTTTGTTGGGTGTAGAGCTAAATTTAGCTAAGAACTTGAATCCCAGCAATTCTCCTTTATAAGGGATGAAGCCTTTGTAGCCTTCGACTTTGATGAAGTCTTCATCATCCCGCCAGCAGTAGAAGAGGGCGAGGCGGAGGGCGTCTTTGTCGTTGTAGGCTTCAAAGTTCCATTTGCCTCGGTCGGTGTAACAAGTGTATTGTTTCTTCCGGAAGTTTGGGAGTATCAACGAACATTTAACAATTAATCAACGGAATAGATGTCAGGTGATTAACTAATACCAATATCATTTAAATTTTTTACGGGCATCGAGCCCATAAAAATTTAGCGGAAGCCGGGAGGCTCCCGCCCCCAGTGCGCCGCTGAATCCTTTCTCTGAATGTTGGAAGACCGACGGCTCCGCCGCCGCTGCAATGAGTAAGATAAAAATCCGGGGGTTGCGGCGTTCCGCCTTACCCCCGGCTAAACAAGGACTCGCCGCTCCGCGGCTACCATGCGGACCTTTCTACCTATTTGCCGATGCAGAAGCGGTTAATATCTTGACTTACAAAAGGATAGAAATCAAATCCGTACAAGCCTCGTACATTTTCTATATTTGTAAGTGGTTAACCTACTGCGATTTAATACATTACAAGCCGCATTTGCCAAAACGACAACAGTGACTCAATGCAAAGTTAGTCATAATCTCCCGATTATCAAAGCAATATCCAAATTTTAACATTCCTCACAATGCTCCGCGCCGTACAAATTCGGCGAAAATCAGCTTATCTTGAATCTCTACAATAATCACTCCGATTCTCTGATGAATCGGGTTATCCGCTCGTTGACGATACGGGTGTAGTTGCGTTTCGCTTTTGGGGGGAGGTAGCTTTGGGCTATTAGATTTAATGCACCATCTGGTAGCGACATGTACTTGTTGAGTATTTTATCCATACGTCTTTTTACCAAGCCGATTTTATGGCCGAATCTTTCAAAGTCAAGACGGCAGGGATGACCGGTTCGTTCAAATACGTCGCTTTTCTCAATGTCCGGGGATAGTCCTCCGTCAAGACCAAGATCCTCTCCGTTGACATGGAGACTGGTGTTGAGAAGGTCATAAGCCGGAGCTAAGCGGTAATCTTGTCCGTTAAGAATTAAATCGAAATTTTTAAGGTGTGCATCACCGTTGGCGTAGATGTAATTAAATACAACCAATTCAAAGAAACGCTCCATGTCAACCATCCATGCGGCTACATTTGCTCTAATCGCTTTGGCAATATCCTCGTAACTTCCGCTATATTTGTATTGTTTTCCGGCATTATCTTCATTCTTACCGATTATCGAGGCGAAATCTTCCATTGGCAATTTTGAACCATCGGGAAGAATGTCGAAACGACGTGTGATATATACCGACTCTCCTTTGGATGTGAAGCATAGTCCATTAGTCGCGGTCAGTATGCCATAGACTTGCGATGCTATCTGCATTGTAAGATGTTCATTTGCAGGTATGAGTTTGCGGTCACGCAGCGTTTTGTCCCAAGGTGCAGGTTTTAGGATATGCGTTGAGCGTTCTTTATCTCCCGATATTCTGATTTCTCCTGATTTAATAATCGCCGGAAATTTTTCCTGTACCCCGGAGACAGATATGCGGTGCATTGCCTCAGCAATTTCATCGGCATTTCTAAACTCGTCAATATTAAAATTGAGAATTGGATTTACCTTTATTCCTCCAAACAGCGTTTTCTTTGCTTTGGGGCTATATGAGTCAAACCCTTCTATAAGTAAAGATGGACAGTTTTTAATTTCAGTCATTGTTAATCCTCCTTACATTTACAGCTCCGATGAAGTCCTTGTCTGCCATTGCATCAAGCAATCCGAAAGAATCATTCTCATCAAGTCTCAATGAACGGCAAATAACCCGGCGATTGGCACCTTCTGGAAGCATATTAGAAAAAAATGGGAAAAGGTATTCAGAAGTATAAGCGATGCTTTGCTTAGGCAAAGTCACTGAAATTGGAGGCATCTTTGAATTAAGATATTCCGCCTTATATTGAAACGTATAGCCGGTTCCGGGGTATTTCTCTGTGAGTACCCCGGCTTCTATATCATTGTAATATACTGCCAACTCTCTCATTTGTCAATGGGAATTATATAGTCTGTCGTACCTTGTAATCAATCTCAAT
>JAAVFG010000041.1 GCA_014800895.1 Bacteroidales bacterium | reverse complement strand
TATATATTCTGATGCTCCGTGAGGTAATCCCCTTTGGATTGATAGAGTTTAGCCGCCTCCTCGCTTTTAAGGTAGGGAGTCAGAGCCGAAGATGTCAGGTAGTTCTGGTCAGTCACCCATGACTGCGTGGCGTAGCCGGAAAGAGGCTGGTGGTCTGTAATTGGAGTGATCGAATCTTTCCCGATAAAAATTGTGCCATCTGAGATTTTTACATCACTAATCCCATAACCTGACAATGTGGAAGGATGCGATGTCAGATCTTCAAAGGCATAGGATGGCTTTGAAGAACCTATCCATGTCGGTTTCCCGGATAGCTGCTCCCATGATAAACCTGTCAGATATTTCTGATCCCTTACCCATGCTTCGGTAGCATATCCATCCAGAGAGGGGATATCAATTCGGCGATTAGTCCACTTAGAACCGTCGTAAGAAAGAATGTCACCTTTATCGGGCGTTGTAAGTCCAACATCTGAAAGATCATTCAGCGCTTTGGCCGCCTCCTGAAGGGATTTAATTTTCTGTGAAAGTTGCTCCACCATCTCCACGATTTCCGTATCATCGTAATCGGCGACTCCCTGAAAAGACGCGACCTTGATCATTACACTTCCATTCCATACATAAAGCTCATTATTATAGATATAGAGTGCCGAGAGATGCGGACCAAGTTCTTGCGAACCGGGTATCTCCTCTTGAGCATTTGAACCCCATGACGTATAATATGGCGTTTCGGGAGAGTTTGGCGTTTTAAGATAAAACTTGCGACTACCCCTATCGAAAAAGATTTTACTTCCTTTAGGAGCAAACATCACACCGCCAGCATCAACATCTAAAGGAGTGCGGAACCCATCAAATAAAAATATAGTACGAGGTAGGTTCTCTCGGGGTACAAGACCGTGAGGATCCAGTACTGCTTCTCCTCCGGGATACCCCATGAGTCCTTCATGTTGATCCAAATCCTGACGCAGTAGGTTTATAGCCGTCTGCATTTCGGTCTGCAAATCACTTCTCTCAAGTAGATAATGAAGAATGGACGCCACCATCCCGTTAGTCACAGAAAAGGGGACTACAGCCTCATCTATTCTATTTATTCTATCCCGTGCTTCCGATCTGTTAAGAATATCCATAAGTTAGTTAAATTTATCATTATGCTCCATTGAGAAGATCCGCCATGGCTCCCTTCTGTCGGGAGAGAGGTATTTAAGGATCTCTTTATCGGGCGACTTTAATCTCAGGGTCAAAGTATAATTAACGGGCTCTTCAGGATGCAGGGGGAAGGAGAAATTATCCGCCGTGACAATCGCATCCACACTCTCGGGGAAGTCGGCTATCTCAAGGACAACATTCCCCGACTCAAGCAGCTCCACCAAACGCGGCAGCTGCTCCGGAGATACAGGCCCTGTATCAAGGGAAAGAGTCAGCCCGTAATCTTCTCTCCCTTTCCCTACACTGTAGCCATCAGTTATACTGTTATATGCCATATAGCTTTCTGACTCTTTCCCCGACGGTTCCGGTTTAATGGTAAGTGTCCCTCCGAAAGCCATCACCTCGGGTACTCCGAAGGTGTTGACATACCGGAGACGTATGAGATCCGAAACTATTTCGCTCCGGGTGATCACGATGGTCACAAAGCTTTCTGCATCTGCAAATCCGATTTTAAAAACACTCGGGATAGTCCTGTGTCCGGATTCATAGGTCAGACGCCGGAGATTCTCCACGCTGAAATTATAGAGTCCTTCAGATAATGGAGGGGTCACGACCTCACGCCCATCCATCACAGCCTTCAGTCTCTTCCCTTCCGGGACGATGAGACGCAAAGGATAAAGCTCTGTTTCCGGTATCTCGATAAGATTTGACTCTGTACGTGTCGTGAAGAAGAAATTCGCCTTCGGATTCAGGAAGCGATCGGTAAAATAATCACTGTTTGAACCTATCATCCGGGAATAAAGCTTATCGGGCAGCTTACCCTTCAAGACTTTTACCGGCAGGCTCTCCCAGTCCGCGCCATTGTCATATTCGACAGCCATCATTATCTCAGGCAGTGCGGAATGTCGGAAAAGCCATTCCGACCGACTGACATAAAGGCTACTCTCCTGTAATAATTCTGCATCAATTAAGTCTGAGACATTCAGAGAAAAGGGCAAAGAGAACTTTCCACGGTAGATCTCCTCGCCGGGATTTCCCATCATCACCCGGAAAGAGCCTCCCTTTATCCCTGGCGCAGTCTCCTCCTCATATCTTATCGGATTGCCGGAGAAGGTATAGCCCGACTTCATACCTTGGACCCTCATATCTACTATCCTTTCTTTTGAACGTTATGCACTATCACACATCCATCAAGAGAATATTCAGATTTCAGACCTGCCACAAATTCATCCCTCTCCCGGGAGGGAGTGGTAATAAATTCATAGAAGTCGTTCTCATCCTTTGCCTGCTCCCCCTTCCATAGTCGGTAAAGAGGAGCGGCTTCTTTGATTTGTGGAGCCGTGATGGGATTGCTTGCTTTCATATTTCAAAATTAAAGGGATGGATGCGGATATTAAAGGACTATCTCTTCACGACATATCCCGACACATATTTAGCATCAAAAGTAAATTCCACAAAGGTCCGTCCTACTACTTCGCCTTCTGTCTCCTTCGTAACAGTCACACCGGTAACGTCATCAAAGGTCCGTCTGACCATCCTGCAGTCATAATATACATGCCCCTTGAAGCGGAATAATTTGGAGGCTCCTATCGGTGCCGGAGGTGTGTCTGCCGGTTTAGTCGTCGGGATAGTTTCAATCCAGTCTCCGACTGCGTACACGCCCTGTGGATCTACAACCAGCTCCTCCCCTTCTCCATGCCATTCCAAATGCTTAAGGGCTGACTTGAATTTCAGCCATGCCTCCCTATCCAGATCGGGTTGAAGCGCATCCTCTACCGCCTGCCAGTCACACTCCCTGAGCACCCATGCATTACCGACTCCTACCATCTCCACCGCAGGGATCCCCTGCTCCTTATCGATGTCATAATTTCCCAAGGTTGAGATTGTCTTGAGGCTGACACGTATCGCCACCTTATCCTTAGCGGGAAGAGTGTATTCCATTTTATCGATCAGACAGAGACACCCCTTATATACGACGGGACGAAGGATATCTATCTTCTTCATCTCTTTTTTACTTAGTCTGACATCAAGCTCTACAGTCCGCATCCCATGACGAAGCATCTCGTCATATCGTCTCCAGTAGCGGGCGAAGAGTCCGTCGCCAAACTGAAAGTATAGAGTCGTTCCCCTATCTCCGCCATCCTCCATTTCTATCTCCGTGCCATCCATCTGTTCCGGAGCTATCCTCCCTACTGTCTTCCGGTCAAGGTTATAAGCCCACACAAAGGCGAGGGGTGTTGTGTCGCCGGAGGAACCCTCATTAGTTGAATCATTCCCTCTGATATAGGAGTGGAAATGACGGGCTCCGACAAGATATGCCGGGACATAATCGGAAAAGGGATGAGTCGTACCGGTAGCGCCGGTGCTTACCTTCTCAATAGGCACACATTCATCATCGGAGCTTAACTCTTCCGGATCTATACCGGGAGTGGCGGGATCCCATGAGAAGAAGCTCGAGGATGAGTCTCTGGTCTTTCCGTTCTCCATATCGAGCTTCCACCATCTTCCCGTCACTGTCTCCCGCCCTATCCAGGTCTTGAAGTCTGCATTCAGAGCTTGTCGAGTTGGCTCGGATGCGCGTGTCTCCCCTCTTGTGTATGCCCGGTCATGGTCCCGGTCATCCTCATAGTAATAATCATCCCATGGATCACGGTAATCCCCCGGGTCTCGATCGTCAGGATAGTCCGGCTCCCATTCCTCTCCGTCATATATCTCACCTTCCCATCCGCTGCCGGAAGAGGCGGGATGCCAGTCGGCGATATTGCTTCCGACATGCAGATTATCCAGCGAGAGGCCGGCGATATAATCCTCATATCTTTCACATGCCGGAGCAGCTCCATCTATTCCTGTGGATGCCGACAGCTTTATATATTTCGCGCCCTCATATATGATATTACGTTCCGGAGATGATGTGTAGGGGTCTATCTCCAGCTGCGGGCTCTCCTGCAGAATATCGTCAAGAAGGCGCAACCTCACAGTCCTTTCCTCGCTGTCTACATGATAGGTCAGTCCGAATCTAACCCACAGAGCGTGCATGAAATCCTGCACTGTGCAATCGGGTAATAATTCAGCATACGAGACCCACCCCCGGCAAACTGCATCCGCTACATTATTCAACACTACAAGCCGAGCAAGATCACTCCCCTTAAAAGGATTTTCCTTTATCTCCACACCAAGATCAGCAAAGATCAGCTCCAGGACACGCCATACCCTGAGGAAGGGAGTCAGACCATATCCGGCGGGGACGGTCACCTCCGTCTTGGTGCCATCTATTATGCGGTTCACTTTCCCGGGTGGTCGCATGGAGCCGGTGGAGTTCGGGACATTCACCATCTCCCAGTAGGTTTTCTTTAATTTCTCATCCGACCCTTCCTCTTCGCGACTGAGCGCCACCGGAAAGACGGCAAAGGGATCTGAAATATCACCATAACGGTACAGCTCGTCAAATTCCCTTATCCAGCCATCATGGGTATTGAATACTTCCGGCAGGTCAGCAAGTTCCTTTAGCTTCTTATCCATCCATGCGGAGTAGGCGGTCGACTCATCGAAACCTATACTGAAGGTGATACCATCCAATAAGGAGACCTCCGTAACATTGATTACCCCCCTCTTTTGTAATACTCCATCCTCAACCGTCACCGGGCGACGCCTGTTATTGGGATCCGCTACCGTGTCAAGACGTCCGGGCCAACGGAAAGCTTTTAAATTCCTTAGAGTCGGAGGTAGCTGCGCGGAGATTGATTGCGTCCCGTAATCGTTGAAGATGGGAGACGTTTCCTCTATCGACATGGAGAAATTATTCTTCAGGTCAAGGTTTATTCCCTCATAATTTAAGTTCATCGTGCTTTAAATATCATTTTTACATTACTTTCCGCTATTACTTCTTCGGAATGGAGCTCTTGCCCTCATATCCTCATCTCTCGCCCGGTCAATGTCGCGGAGCACGACATATGCCTTGATGGAGCGTGTGGCATCGCGAAATTCCCTTACTGCCTCGCGGAGCTCACCGGACTGTATCGGTGTCGCTCCTCCTGTAAAGCCGCCATCGGCATATCCCCCTCCTTTGCCGGAGTGCTGAGCCGCCGGCATCCTGTGTCGTCGCAACGCCTCTATCATCCCTACGGCATCTATCACGCGGGGATCCCCCATGATGGGCTTCGGAATGACATATTCCCCTTTATGCACTATGCCAGCCACTTCATAGCGTCCGCCGTCGCCGGTATATCCACCTTCGGAGAAACCGCTGAGCACTCGCTCTGCCGTGGCTGTCTTTCCTCCGGAGACATTGGAGGGAGACATATTTTTAATTTTGTCGCGCTCTGCCTTAGCCGATATCACCTGAGCCACCCCGGTCGCTGTCAGCATGGCGGAAGCCACTGCCCCGGCTATCGGTCCCAGTTCGGCGAAGGCTTTCATAATGGAGACCGCCGTATCTGCCACGATCTGCGATATCTTTATAGCGAAATTAACATCAGCATATTTCTTCTGGATCTCGAGCTTCTTATTCTCCTTCTCCTCTTCAAGCGCTGCCGTCTCCTCTCCGTTATTCTTAGCCTGCTGGATGAGGATATCATACTTTGTGTCGCTCTTGGCGATCTCCGCCTCCTGGATAGCGGAGATCATTGACCCCGAGAGCTGGGAGTAATAATCGAAATACTTCTTGCCGTAGCTTATCTTGAGGTCGAGAAGTCGCTTCTGATATTGTTTCTCCGTTATCTCTCCCTGCTGATGGAGCTTCCGGAGTCCATCTAATTCATGCTGATAGTCCTCCTGCCAGGTAGTCTGTCCCAACTCCTTCTTTACATCATAGAGCTTGTCGCTCTTCTCCGTCCGGAGATTCCGCAGTTTCTCATCCCTTGCCTTCTCGAGAGCAGTGGTGTCATTCTCCATCGCTTTCTCCAGGGCTATAGCGGTCTCGTAAATAGATTCTATCTCCTTCTCCCTCTTCACGAACTCATCCATCACGTTAAGAGTCGGACTCTTCGAGAGCTCACGTATCTTCTCCACCCATACGCCGGTATCCGTCAGGATCTCCGACTGCTTGGAGTGGATCTCCTCCTTAAGCTTCTCAAGCCTTTTCTTTCTCTCTTCCTCTCCCATATTAACGGAGACCTCTACCTCATTATAGTATCGCTGCAACTCCTTCAGCTCGCTCTCATGAAAGCCCTTGCTCTCCTTGAGAAGGAAGAGATCCGCCTGTTCCTGCGTCACTTTCCGGTCGATCACCTGCTTTTTCATCTCCCGGTCAAGGGCATCGTTTGCTACTTTGAGAGTGTGCATCTGATTCTGATGGTTCTCCTCCTGCTGTTTTACCTGAGCCTTTGATATGGCATCCCTCGCTTTTTGTGCCTCGATCGCTGCGGCGGTCTGCTTCTTGGTGATCTTGTCGAGAGTCTGGGTATGAGTCTTGTCTACCCCCTCCTTCATTTTCTCGAGAGCGCCATCAAGCTCATCGAGATAACGGAGGAGTTCCTGATTCTTCTTTATAGCGAACTCAGTGTCGGATAAGTCTTTTTTCTGTTTGTTTATATCGAGCTGGTTTCGCTGGTGCTTATCCTCGATGGGAGCGGTCACCTCATCGATGGAATCCTCCTTATAAGTGCCGGTCTGGTGCTTCCCCTTCTTTTTCGAGCTCGTCCCTTTAAGCTGTTTGAGTTGCTCCTGGATCTTCTTTTTCTCAGCCTCTATCTCTTGATATTCCTCATCGCTCTCAGGATCTCGTTTGCGCAGTTCCTTGAGCCGCGCATTAAGCTCCTTTACCTTGGAGATCGTATCATCTACCGCCTTCCCTGCCTTAACGACAGGATCGGTCAGGGTCTCCTCTACCGATGGTTCGGTCTCGATATCGATAGAGAGGGACATGGAGCCGTCATTCAGCCCTTTATTGATCCATTCCGTCATCTCCTTGGTGGATGCCTTCGCCTTCTGGTAAGCTTCATTTACCTTCTCGGCATGATCCATAGCGGCATGAGAAGCTTTAATTGAGCCGTACTGCACGAATCCCCCGCCACCGGTACCCCCGGTAGTCACCGGCGTCGGTGCGGTTGATGTTGCTGCCTTATATCTATTTTCATCCTTTTCCTTCTGAGCCTCGGCATCTGCCTTATCTTTCTGCCGGCGCAGCTTCTCCTCCTCAGCCAACAGCTTCTTCAGCTCCTCCTGTGAAGCCTCGTAGCGGATCTTCTTCTCTAATGACCCGAGATACGCATCAAGAGCTTTTTTGGATGCTTTATATTTGCCGGTAGTGGCATCTATCTGGGCATTATAGTCGGGTATTATCTTATTTAACCGCGCTACAGCCCTGTTCCTCTCCTCAAGGGTGAGATTCTCATTCTGCGCGACTATGATCAGGGACTCTATCGATGACTTCTGATTAGCCAGGCCTTCCGCCACTTTATCCTCCAATGCCTTGAAGGCTTTCTGACTCTCTGTGGTTTTGTCGGTTTCGGATCTCCAGAGTTTGAACGACATGATGACAGATGCTATCACACTTATCACCGCTGCCCAAGGTATAGAGGAAAGAGCCACTCTCAGACCATGTGCGGACCGGGTTGCATCCTGGACTCCGATCTTGAATAATAACAAGGAGTCTTTAGCTTTATTCACTACAGTGGTAAATAACCTCTTGGCTGCGGTGCATAAGGCAAGAACTCCATGGTAACCCTTCATCAGGAGGGAGAGGGCGGTCATGGTCACCTTAAATGTCGCTATAGTCCCTACCGCCCATTTAATGACGTTCCCGAACTGCCGGAACCATTGGATGACATCTCCCACTCCCCTGACTATCGAGGTAAAGAAATTGATCAGCTTCTGAAGAGGGCCATCCACTCCTTCAGATATTTTCAGGATCAATTCCTCGGCGGCTGAGCGCAGACCCGCCATCGCTCCGGAGACTGTTCCGGACATCGTGTCGCTCATCGCATTAAATTCGTAGCTGACTCCTGAGATGGACTCCTTCAGATATGTGAGTGTATCAGAGTTGGCGAGGAATGTCGAGAAAGCCGTCACGCTCCTTTTGTCTGTCAGCTCCAGCGCCTTGGCAAGGTCTATCCCTTCCTCATTTAATTTTTTTAATCCTGCAGCCAATCCTTCCGCCGACTTTTCAGGATGTCCCAATGCCTTGGCGAGGTCGCCGTTTGCATCTGCAAGGGAGAGCAGGATATTCCTTGTGGCAGTGGCTGCTGAGGAAGCGTCAAAGCCGGCATTGGCAAGCTGTCCTAACAGGGCAGTGGTGTCCTCTATGGAAAGTCCGAATGATTGCGCCACGGGTCCGACGATGGATAGTGAGGTCTCGAGCTTGGAGAAGTCGAGGGCGGTCTTGGTGGTGGCTACGGCAAATGTAGCAAGCACATCCTCTGCATCGGAGGCATCCTTGCCGAAGATGCGCAGGGCGGCTCCGGTAAATGCGGACGCCCGCGAGAGATCTGTACCGACCGCCGTGGCGAATTTCAGCACCGCTCCCTCCATGGCAAGGATATCCTCCTTGGCAAATCCCAACTTCGCGAGCTCTATCTGCAGGCTTGTCACTTCAGCCGCACTATAGGATGTAGTTGCGCCGAGCTGCCGGGCGGCATCTGTCATATCCTTGATCCCCTCCTTGGTCGAGCCCAATACGGAGGCAAGCCGGGCATTGGCTTTCTCAAAATCTACCACTATATTGAAGGCGTCACGGAAGGCTCCGGTCACCAAGGTCAAGATAGAGGCTCCTATCTGAAAGAAAAAGCCGACCATCGTCTCCCTTAATTTTGTAAGGGAAAAGAAGGTGTTCCGTAATCCACGCGATTCTGTATTAGCCTTGCCAATCTCCGAGCGAAGGCGTTTCATTTCCTCTCTCAATTCAGCATATCGCTTCGGATTCGTAGCCTTGGATGTGTTTTCAAATTCTTTTTTCGCTGCCTTCAACCGCTGATTGAGCTGCCTCAAGGTAAGGGATGATATATCCATACGCTTAATCACCTCTTCCATCTTCTTTCGGTTGAGGCTCATCTCGCTGTTATATCCTTGTATGGATTTACGCAGGTTTTTCCATTCATCTGAACCTTTCTTGCCCTGTTTTTCCAGCTCCGCCATAGCCTTACGGCTCGCGGTAACCTGCTTCTGCAGCTCCTGATTTTCCTTCTCTAACCTATGATATTCCTTCTGTGCCTCCGTAGCATTGAGCTTCAGCACAAATTCTATATAATCCGGTGATAAATTACGTGCCATGATGATAATTTAGGTTTAATACAAAATTATCTCCGGGCACATACAGAAAAAAGGACGCTCACGCATCCTTTTAACATATTCTTTTTAACCTACCAATTAGTCATCATAGGGGTCGTAATAATCGTCATCATCTCCGAAGACTTCATCCATGCTCTCATCTAAAAATTCCGTTGCGGACGGGCTATCATGACCTGACCATATCTTCTGTTTTATTTTCCTCTGGCGGATTCTCTCTACCTTATCCATCTTCCGGATAAAGTCCTGATTATTCCGGATCCATTCCTCATTCAGCTCCTGCAGGATTCGGATATCCCGGAGCTTCCTGATATTGTAGACCCTGGCGAGTATCCAGCCGGGACCCCAAGCCACGTAGATAATAAACTGAACCCCTGCAAAGAGAATCCATTTCATCACCGTCCCATCCAGTCCGGATGGATGAGCCCGGTTATAGAGCCAGAGCATCAGACCGGACAAAAACAGCCAAGACAGATAAATAATCCATCTCCTCCTGATCCTCTTCCATGCCGGTGTATTCCTTCTCATATCGTTATAAAGATTATAATTTATTCTCCAGGATATCCGCCACCAACTGCGACACCGATACCCTTTTCTGCTCCGCGCTCTGCCTGAGATGGCGGATAAGCCGGGGCGAAAGTGTGAGGGAGATCCTCTCCCTCACTTCGCCGTCTATCACGGGGCGTCCGGCTCCATCTCTTGCCCCGCCGCTTCCAGGTCCTCCCATCTTCACACATCTCTTACAGGGATGAACGCTGCCACCGGGCAAAGCTTCCTGAGCGTCTTGCGGAGAAGATGCATCCCCCGGATGATCTCCAGAGCCTCTTCCTCATCGAAGGCATCCACATCATCGATTGCCTTCCGCTCCACATCCAGGAGCAGGTCATCAAAATAGCGGAAAGTCTCCTCATGATTCAGATAGTCGAGCGCCTGTGCCACTTCCGGATAGATAGTGAAGGCGGTGCCGTTGTTCTCTGTGTTCTCCATTGAATTATTTCTTACTGTTGCTTCCATTTTCTTTAATCTTTTAAAATTAATAAAATTTTTCCTTTTCCCAAAAATTTCCCACTTCTCCCCTTCGGTTCCGCTCTCCCCTACTTTTTCTCTTCCTCTCCCTTATCGACGGGGAGAGTGGAGAGGATCGCCGCAAATGCTCCGCAGAAGAGGGCGCTCTGCATCTCGAGCAGCAGCCCCGCGTAGGATATTATCCCGGAGACGACGCATATCCTCAGGCGATGAGCGCAGTAGTAATTCATCACCTTTTTCCCTGTCTCGGCGATTTTAGGCATCGCCGGAGCCTTCAGTGTAATCGCTTTCATTGTATCATAAATTTATCGCAAGGCAGACAAAAAAACGGCTGCCGATCCGTTGCGATAAATTCATGATACAATCCCGTAGGAGCATACATTAATTTCGGACCGGCAGCCGTAGGCTGTCATATATATGTGGCTGACTCCGGGATGATGCGCCGGAAGTCAGAAGGGTCGGGCATAAAAAAAGCCCGAGAATATATCGAGCATTAACCGAAGCTCTGCGGGATTGTCAAACAATCATGAATTTATCGCACTGCAAAGTTAATAATAAACTTTGGAACTGCAAGGGGCGGGAGCAGATTTTTTTATTTCAAAAGAAAATTCCCTCCGGATCTATTACCGGAGGGAACCCTAAAAGTGTATTTAAATAGCTGAAAACGGAAGACGTATGAAAGCTGAACTGACAATCGTTTTCAAATGGTGGACGTTTAAAATAAAGTTCTAAACTTCCGGGGAAGCTCCCAAGCCTCACACTCTTCCGCTTTGCTGACAAATTTATATTTTTTATCCTAATTATGCAAGAGACCGAAAAGAAAAACGCTCGGGGCGGCCGAAGAGAGGGCGCAGGCAGACCGCAGGGGAGAGCGGACGCAAAGTCAATCACTATCCGTATTCCTCAGGATGTGGTGGAGATTCTGGACCGATATCCCAATAAGTCTGCCTTTATCATTGAGGCGATCCGAGCATACGCCCGAAAGTAAATTTTTGTGAATAAATACATATACTATTATCTCCACTTTTTATATATCTCTTCTCCCAACTGCTTAGCTTTTCTTACATCTGCGGGATTCGAGGGGGAGACTCCATATTTGGAAAGTGGAGGCACCATTACTGCCGTGCCTGGTTTTATACGATCGGGATGCCCTAAAAATGATTTGTTCTCCTCATATATATAGGGCCAGAAATTATTATTTCCGTAATGCTTCGCCGCCATTGTAGTGAGGTAATAATGATCACCTATCACATCTTTTATCGCAATCGCATCTTCCGCCAACATGTCAGAAGGCTTGGTATCGGGATACGATTCTTCCCCGGAAGCATCTAATGAATCAACTTCCGCCGGCATTATTTCTGACGTATCTATATTGATAGTATCGGCTTTCTTTTCTATATCTGCAACAGTAACGACTTCGGTAATTTTCTCTTTTTTTCCCAGAACGGCGCTAATGAAGAACCAATAGGCACATAATCCACCGATGAGAGCTAAAACCACACCACATATAAATCCCCACCAGAATTTCTTGGCTGACTTCTTATGCGAAGGAATAAAAGCCTCGACAATTTCTTCACTTTCACTGTCTAGCACAGCTTCTTCCCCGGAGATATCTGAATCAACCTCCTCTTCGGAAGTATTTGGCAATGACTCTTCCCCGGAGATACATGAATCACCCTCTCCTTCAGAGATGTTTGAAACAGCCTCACCTTCGGAAATAGCCGGCAATGTCTCTTCCTCGGATTCTTCCTCTTTTTCTTCCTTTATTATAACAGATTCGGGTATAGGCTGCAATTTTCTTTCCGACTCATCTATAAGAGCAGACTCTGCCTCAGGATTGAGTTCCACTGTCTCGAACATGCTGAAAGGAGCGTTGATCTCCTCAGCCAATTCCTTGGAGGGAATAAACACTATCTTACGATGACCGGGAATTAGAATCTCCTCCCCGGTATTTATATTGATACTCTTGCGGGTCTCTACATTCATTGTTTTGAACGTGCCGAGACTCTTTATCTTAACAGTATCCCCTTCTTTTAAAGCCTCTTCAATCAAGCCGAAAAACTCTGAGATAAATCTCTCGCTCTGCTCTTTTGATAATCCTGACTTTAATGCGAGGTGGGCTACTAATGCGGGTATGTTTATCTTGTTATTCACAATAATATAATGCTATTTAATGGATGCTTTAAGAGTGGATGAAGGTTTGAAACCTAATGTCAGACGGGGAGGCACAAGCAGGCGTTTGCCTGTAGAGGGATGCGTCATCACCCGCTCCATCTTCTTTTTAGGTTCGAAAGCTCCGAAAGATGGCACCACAACACAATCCTCCTCTTTGACAGTCTCCCCTATTATCTCGCTTAACTGCTCTATGGTTTTCGCCGTCTTATCCTTATCCATTCCCATACGGAGGGCAAGCTCCTCAATAAATCTTTTATTCTCCATCATTTTTTAGGATCGATCTTTTCTATTGCAAAATTAAGAAAAATCCTCTCTGTCGCCAAAACGTCAGAGAGGAATATATCTTTCTACCGCAAATATCAGCTTTTTGTGTCAGATGCCGGAGCCGGTGAAGGTGCCGGATTCGGATTAGAACCGGGATAAAGATTCGCCGGAGGTGTGGCGGGACGCTCCGGACTTCCTGACCCGTAAAAGAGAGGATATGGCATACCGAACACATCCTTCGGGTTCTTACCCGGACTCAGATAACCATCTATGATCTCATCCCTGCCGGTAGGATATTCAAAGGTATAGAGATTGAAGCGATAAAGCATGATGGCAAGATGTTCGAATACCGTTGACTGTATTCCTTCATAGGGCAGCCATGAAGAGGTGGATGTGAAGCAATACACTTGCAATGGTATACCGGCAGAGGTCTGTCCCAATGTGGAGATAAAGCATGTATCCTCGTGCGAGATGTTGGGGTTACTATCAAGCCATAGTTTGACATATGCACGGAACACACCGAGATTGGTCTCAATAGATCCGTCCACAAGACCGGCGGTATTATTTACATTCTCGACCTTTCCTGCTTTCTTCTGCTCGATCTTCTTCTCGATCCAATCCTTCATCAAGGGAAGTTCGGCAAATTTTGCGAGCATTTCAGGTGTGGTCTCCACTACGCTATCGGCATCTATAAGATAATTACGCTGTATACGTCGGGTATTGGATAGCGACATATTGCGATAATTCTTGAACCCGTTTGTCACTAAATTATAAGGAGGAATTGTTGAGACTGTCTTATCCCAGTTCTCAATCTTTACGGCTGTCAGTCCTACCTCCATGACTGTTCCGTTGGCATCCGTGCCGGGCACGGCGATCCAGTCGCCGACATGAAGAGAATCATTATCAGCCAGCTGCACTCCCGCCACCACACCAAGAATACTGTCCTTGAATACCAACATCAGAACGGCGGCAAAAGCACCAAGTCCCGCCAATAAAGATCCCGGGGATTTATCAAGCAAGATAGCGCAAATTGAAATGATACAGACAATCCATATTATAAGCTTGACCAGCTGGACTACTCCGTTTAAAGGGAGATGCCGCTTATTGGCGCGGGAATCCACCTGATGCCAGATAGAATCGGTGAGGGCACATAGGGAGTAAGCCAACACTATCATCACATAAATCCAGCAGAATTTCGAGAGCAACGCCGACAAAGATTCATGAGAATTTAACGTCACCGAAATCATTATAAGGAATACGAATGCAGGAATCACCCTGCAAATCTTGGAAAAGAATTTCTCCTTTACAAGACTTTTATATATGTCATAATTCAAGTGAGGACCCAATTTATTGAGGATAAGCACTACGAGCCACTGCACGAAACGACCGATAAACAACGCAATGATGAATACCAGACAAGCATATATGAATGTGACAAGAGTAGGATGATGTTCAAGCCCTACCATATTCAGGACCCACTCCACCCCTTTCATAAGCCATTTGCCAATAGCATAAGTGGTCTCAACGGGAGCGGCATCCATACCTAAGTCAATATGCTTCCCCGCCTCCTCGGCAGCCTTTGCAGGCGCTGTCATTAATAATGGATTCATTCGTACTTATTGTTAAGTGATTTTTACGCTTTTATAACAATTCCCCTTTGAAAATTAATACAACAGTTTTTATAAATTAGTTCAATGCTACAAATTATTCCTTCTCTATCCATCCTTTTTTTATCCTCACCTCCAAATAAAATGGAGAAAAGAGCGTTAAGTAGACAGAAGAAAAGAGAAATACGTTAATAGGCTGATGCTGTTGAGATTAAGATGACGTTAACAAATTTTCACAATTCAATAAATTCAAAATTGCACGGCAATAAACGCTTTGTGCAAATTGTTCATTTGAAGCTGAAAATTTTTAAAATTGGTTATCTATCTGTCTATCATATAATTACTGATAGTTATAAACAATAGGAAGGAATTTTTTACAAAAAATAACATTCACAAATTGCAAAAGCCGACTTAACGCATTATATTTGAGTCAACTAAGACACAAAGTCTTAAAAAATGTTTAACCATGGAAAGAACTCTCGCAATCTTGAAACCATGTGCCATTGAGCGTTCACTCATCGGCGAAGTGGTAAAAAGAATTGAACAGAAAGGCCTCATCATTTGCGGAATGAAAATGATGCAGCTTGATGAAAAGATATTAAGGGCGCATTACTCTCATTTGGTAGACAAGCCCTTCTTTCCTCTCCTCGTCGAATCAATGATGACCTCTCCGGTCATTGTAATGGTGCTTAAAGGCATTGATGCAGTGGAAGTCTTCAGAAATATGACAGGCTCTACAAATGGCAGAAAAGCTGCCCCCGGCACCATCCGCGGAGATTTCTCCGTAAGCGGTCAGCAGAACATTGTTCACGCAAGCGACTCTGTTGAGAACGCCGAAGCGGAAATCAACCGCTTCTTCCGTCCGGAAGAAATTTTTGATTACATCCCCTCAGGACTTTACGACCTGTATGCAAAGGATGAAATTTGATGATAGATAACCCGCACTTTTAGAATTAAAAAAAGATTAGAAACGTTTTACTATGTTTGGCAAGACAATACTCGGAACTATTTTAATGGCAGCCTTGAGCGTTGCAGGCGCTGAAGCACAGAATCTCTCTTCTGCCGCTCATTCAAAGGCTCACAAACAGCTCCTTGCGAAAGCAGCTGAAAGCAAAGATCAGATCAAACTCATCGATCAGAGTTCATATGTAGACTTCAACGACGACCTTGAGCCTGAAATTGATATCTTTACTGAAGGATGGAACAGCAAAAGCGTAAACCCCTTTAAGGAAGCTGACGTCCCCTCTACCAAGGTGATCGACGTTACCGGTTACGCAATGCCTCATAAAGGCAAAATCACTTCCAATTACGGCTACCGTGCCCGTTTCGGAAGAATGCACAAGGGTGTGGATATCGGTATCCGCTCCAATGACACTATCTATGCCGCTTTCGACGGCAAGGTGCGCCTCACTAATTATGAGGCTAAAGGATATGGCAACTACGTCATTATACGCCACCCCAACGGACTCGAGACTGTTTACGGTCACCTTAACCGTCACCTCGTGAAGCCCGACCAGACTGTAAAGGCAGGCGATCCTATCGGTCTCGGAGGCAATACCGGCAGAAGCACAGGTCCTCACCTCCACTTCGAGACTCGTTTCATGGGATATGCCATCAACCCCGCGGCGATTTTCGACTTCGCTAATCACACTACTCATACCGATACTTATACATTCTCCAAGAAAACGTATACTCAGCCGCGTAACTTCGCGCCTTCCCGTCAAAACGAGATCCACAACCCCTACAAGCAGGGTAGCGAAATGGCGGCTACTTACACTGTCAAGAGCGGCGACACTGTGGCTGCTATCGCGAGAAAGTATGGTATGTCCGCTACTACTCTCCGTCGTCTCAACAACATGGAGAAGACAGATCCTATCCGTACCGGGATGATCCTTAAACTGAAATAAGAAATTATCCGGACATAGAAATAAAGCATTTCTAATCTATAATCGAGTAGGAGGTAAACACTAATCATAGGTGTTTATCTCCTACTTTCGTGTTTACCGGTCTCTTGCACCACCGTACGTGCAGTTCGGCATACGGCGGTTCTTAACGCGGATGCATTTTCTCGTAGTATTCCTGACAGCTTCTCCCAAAAGGGGAAGTCAACAAAAAAAGGAAGCCAACACCCTCTTTTAAATTTTTATCGGACAGCTGTAAATTATTTTGTGCTGTCGGTTATATTTATTATTTTTACGAGGTAGATTTATTTGATTATGAAACTCATTTATGATAATATCACTCGATTACGCGAGTTATGCAAAAGGTACAATGTGCATAAATTGTATGTTTTTGGATCTATACTCACAAATCGATTTAATGAAACGAGTGATGTAGATTTACTTGTAAATTTCAACTCAAAAATAGACCATAATAATTATGCTGACAATTATTTCGGCTTTTTCTATGCGCTCAAGGCTCTTTTCAATAGAGAAGTCGATTTAGTTGATAATACTTCGATACGCAACAAATATTTTCGTCAGGAGGTAGATGAAACGAAGCAATTGATATATGGATAGGAAAGTACTTAAATATCTTCAAGATATTTTTATGACGATTGAAGAAATTGAATTATTCATGCAATCTCGACCAAAAGAGTATCAGGTATTTTGTGACGACTTAATATTCCGACGCGCAGTAGAAAGGAATCTTGAGATAATCGGCGAGGCAATGAATCGTGCTCTGAAAATCATACCGGATCTTCCGGTGACCAGTGCAAGAAAAATAGTAGATATGCGGAATTTTGTAATTCATTCCTACGATTCCCTAAGACCTGATATAATATGGGGAGTAGTTATTAAACATCTTCCTCTACTTAAAGCAGAAATTTCCAGATTACTTGAATGATAAATGAGCGCTATCCAGAATAATTCATCATCCAAAGTCTACATACTCAAGGTTATTCCGTAAGAGTGGGATAGATTGTAAGCATTAACTCAAGTGCATCTTATCTACAAGATGTACTTGAGTTAATGCTTACGATTAAATTGAGTCCTACTATTGATATCCTCTATTATCATTGTCTCGGTGCATCATGACTTGATGACATCTATCAGATGCACTCCTGTAACGGCATAGAGGGCGGCTGTCTCGGTACGCAATCTTGACTCACCGAACGTTACAGGGAGAAATCCATTATCCACTGCCAGGCTTATTTCCGACGGTGAGAAATCACCTTCCGGTCCAATCAGTATAGTCACGTCCTCTCTACCCGGATATTCCTTTGCAAACTCCTTTCTCTCATATTCATGATCACAATAGCCTACATATCGCCGCGCCGTATCGACATTCTCCATAAAATCCTTAAATGGAATCATACCCTTAAATACCGGGAGAGTAGCCTTCAGACTCTGCTTCATCGCTGAGATAATGATTTTAAGCAGACGCTCTTCATTCACATTCTTGCGTTCGCTGTGTTCACATTTCAAAAGCACAATCTCATTAACGCCTATCTCCACTATCTTCTCGAGTAGCCATTCGATACGATCGATATTCTTGGTCGGAGCCACAGCCAACACAATACGCTGCGACCAATGAGGAGGCTCCTCATTGGTCTTTAAAATTCTTACCTCCGTATGTTTGGGATGAGCCAGCGTTATCTCACATTCAAACTCTTTCCCCTTGCCGTCCACGCAATAGAGAGTATCTCCCTCCTTCATGCGCAGCACACGGCAACAATGTCCTGATTCCGTTTCGGGAAGCATCCCGGTGGATTCCACATCGGGAGCATAAAATCTTATCATACTTAATACTCATTACTTATTTATTCCGGGCATACCCTCAGGGTCACCTCCCGCAATATCCTCTGCCTCTTCAAGAGAGATGGTCTCTCTTTTCTTTCTCTTTTCCCTGAAGATAATGATAAAGAGAACAGCCACTATTGCGGCATAAGCGGAGAAGATAAACCATGATGTCTGCCATCCGGAGAGATTGACAGCTGCATCCGCATCCGGTCCCATATCCACCAAACGATTGATAACAAACGTACCTGCCACCCAAGTACCTATACTTGCGCCCAGACCGTTAGTCATCATCATGAAGAGGCCCTGACCGCTGGAGCGCATGCTGGTATCTGTCTTTTCATCTACAAAGAGTCCACCAGCCACATTGAAGAAGTCAAACGCCACGCCGTATACTATACATGACAATACAAGGAAGATTACCCCCGAGCCGGTATTTCCCAAACCGAAAAATCCGAAACGGAGCACCCAGGCGAACATCGCCATAAGCACCACTCCTTTTATACCGAAGCGCTTCAGACACATCGGGATAAGCAATATACACAATGCCTCGCTCGCCTGGGAAATCGCTATAAGGGCGGTGGCATTGCGGGCTGCCCAGTCATCTGCATATTGAGCTATATACTGGAATGAATCGATATAGGGAGTGCCGTAACTGTTGGTGATTTGCAGACATACTCCCAAAAGGAATGAGAATACGAAGAAGATCGCCATTGTGGGATTCTTGAATAATTTAAAGGCTTGCAGTCCCAAAATCTCCGTCAAGGATGATGAGGATGAAGAACTCTTAACCGGGCAGTTTGGCATCGTCACAGCATAACACATCAGGATGAGCGATAACAGACCGGAAGTCAGAAACTGCATGTAAGAACTTTGGAAACCTGTAAAGTTAACGAGCAACTCGGCGAAAATAAAACCGATTGTTCCCCATACCCGTATAGGAGGGAAATTCTTTACCGTATCAAGGCCTACCTGATTCAGGGCGTTAAACGCCACGGCATTGCATAGTCCTATCGTAGGCATATAGAATGCCACTGACAACGTGTAAAGAGTGAATATCACTGAAAACTGGGGATCGGGAGCGCTCATGCAGTAGAAGCCCGAAAGCAACATGAATAATCCGGCAAATGCCTGACAACCGGACAGCATCTTCTGCGCCGGGATATATTTATCCGCTATATTTCCTATAAGAGCAGGCATAAAGAGGGAGACTATTCCCTGAATGGTATAAAACCAGAATATCCTGTTGCCCAGCCCTATACTGCTTAGGTAAATTCCCATCGACACCAGATAACTTCCCCAAATAGCGAATTCAAGGAAATTCATCAGTATCAGTTTTGATTTGATTCCGTTTGTCGTTTTCATGATTTAAATTTATTATGGTTCTCCTGTATATGTACATGGAGGAGTAATTCAAAACAAAGATAACAAATAAATCAGGATACGACAAATGTATAAACATGAAAAAAGGTGAACTGTTTGAAAGTTCACCTTTTAAGTAGCGGGATCGAGAATTGAACTCGAGACCTCCGGGTTATGAATCCGACGCTCTAACCAACTGAGCTATCCCGCCATGCTTGGGTTGTTTCCCGTTTGCGGATGCAAAGTTATATATAATTTTAGAATTATCAAAGTTTTCTTTCAATTTTTTTTGGTATTTTTGTAGAAAATTTCTCTCTCCCTCCCGAAGATATTTATTATTATCCTTCTAAATCTATGAATATAAGACAATTATCAAAATATCTATTTATTTATTCACTCTCCCTATTTTTTCTTATTACTGCCTCATGCAATACAGGAATTGAGGGGACAAAGACAATTTCTTATTCCAAATCTGAAAAAAAAGAGATGGCTCCTACTCCGGAAGAAGACTTTCTTTCGGATATTAAGTCTCCGTTATTAAAAGATCTGAATAGTGGTTATCCATTCATTCTCTCAGATGAGAGGGCGGCGCTGATTTATGAGACTTCTCCTTCAGCCGGGATAAAGGATTGGAAAAACAGGGTAATCTTTTTTAAAGAGATTGCTTCCCGTGTCACACCCGGTGGGGAAAGAAACGCTGTAATACGTTTTACAGATCGGGAGGGCAATACCCTTGACTACCCTACCGGCAAGCAATATGATGATGCCATAAGCAATCTTACATCACTGGATATTCCGATGGCGATTGATATTGAAATGGTCCGGAAGGTCAGGCAGCTTCTATTGGATAAGGAATTATGGACCCGCTCCTCTTTATGGTATGACGGAGACGGAGAAAAGATTAAAGGGAAGCGATTTATTCCTGTAGTGGTAAAAGATGTCACAGCCGGAGACATGCTCTTTCCTTATCATCTGCTCATAGAGGATGCGGATGGCGGGAAAGCTATAATATATATGAATGCCTCCAATCGCGGATTGGAGAGCCGCACCTTTTCATCTCTCTTCTTTCTCAAAGACCCGAAACTGCATTATCCCTCCATCCGTCCGGAAATATGGACTTTGATTACAGAGGGTGCTGTCACGGAGGGGATGACAAAAGAGGAATGTAAGCTCTCGCTTGGTAATCCCGATGACGTGGCTCAAGGTCATGACTGGAACAGAGTGATTGATGTTTGGACCTATAAAAATGGTGCTTTCCTTGAATTTACGGATGGCTTATTGACTAAATTCAGAATATGATGATCGAAGAGAATAAAGATATCACACGGTTTACGACTTTTGGTATTCCTGTTAAGACCCGTTATTTTGCTGAGTATACTTCGGAAAAGGAGTTGCTGAAGATCACCCGGTCAAAGGAGTATCTGGAGAATAACGTGCTACACATCGGCGGAGGGAGCAATCTTCTTTTCCTTTCAGATTTTGACGGTGTTGTACTACATTCTGCCATGAGAAAAATCACTCGCTATGATAAGAATGATAATGAGACATTTGTCATAGCCGAGGCAGGTGTGAAATGGAGCGACCTTATCGACTTCTGTCTGAATGAGAATCTGGCAGGTCTTGAGAATTTAGCAGATATCCCCGGGGAGGTCGGCGCCTCCGCCGTGCAGAATGTCGGTGCTTACGGAGTGGAGGCGGGCGACCTAATCAAATATGTGCTCTGTTTTGATACCGTGACCCGTACCACAGTTCGCTTCGAAGCGGAGGAATGTCAGTTTGCCTATCGGGACTCCCGTTTTAAAAATGATTGGAAAGGACGTTATTACATCCTTAAAGTCGCTTTCTCCCTCATTCCCGGGGGCGAGCCCAAAGCCCTTTCCTATGGACCGCTTAAGGAGCTCTCATCCCGAATGGGGCGCACCCCTACCATCAGGGAAGTGGCTGAGGAAGTCAGCGCAATACGCAATTCCAAACTTCCTAATCCCGAAGAGATAGGAAGTGCCGGCAGTTTCTTCAAGAATCCGGAAGTAAGAAAGCGCTACTGGGAGGAATTGAAGCATCTTTCCGGCGTTGACATTCCGGCGTTTCCTCTTTCAAAGAAGAACCCTGAGGATGAGGAGGAAGTGGAGATGGTGAAAATAAATGCGGCGTGGCTTATTGATCAGGCAGGTCTGAAAGGCACTCGCATTGGAGGCGCGTCGGTATATAGGAAGCAACCGTTAGTAATCGTAAATGACGGAAATGCCACAGGCGAGGATGTTCGTAAGCTGGCTGATATCGTCATGCGGGAGGTGAAACGTAAGTTTTATATTGACCTCTATCCGGAAGTAAACTATATTGATAGTCGCATTCATGTCACACTTCTTGGAAGCGGCACATCCAAGGGAGTGCCGGAAGTGGGATGTCTTTGTCCGGTCTGCCTCTCCTCTGATCCTCATGATAAAAGGCTGAGGGCATCCGTTCTCGTAAGGACTCAAGGGCTCACTATTCTGATTGACCCCTCTCCCGATTTCCGCGAGCAAGCTCTGCGTGAAGGGATAAGAGATGTTGATGCCGTTCTTATCACCCATATTCATTATGACCATGTTTCAGGCATTGACGATTTGCGACCATTAAGCGCCAATAAGGAGATACCTATTTATCTACGTGAGGATGTTGCGGAAAACATGAAGAAGCATTATGATTATGTCTTCCGTGACCACCCCTATCCCGGAGTTCCCAAACTTGAACTGAAAGTCCGGGACAACCGACCATTTTACATCAAGGGTGTAAGAATCACCCCCATTGAAGTGATGCATGGTTCCATGCCTATCTATGGCTACCGCATCGGGGACTTCGCATATGTCACTGATGCCAAAACCATATCTCTCGAAGAGAGGGAAAAGCTATATGGATTAAAGGTTTTATTTATAAATGCACTAAGAGAGCGCAAGCATTTCGCTCATTTCAGTGTGGAGGAATCACTTGAGATCATACAGGAAGTGAGACCTGAGAAAGCTTATCTCACCCACATGAGTCATGAAATAGGGAAACATGCCCTTATCCCGTCTATTTATTCCCTACCCTCCAATGTCCGCCCTGGTTATGACGGATTGAGAGTTACAATAGAGTAACAGTAGAAGTGGAAGATCCGGATGGTAGCCGGAGCAGATGTGACCGGATGGTAGCCGCGGAGCGGCGAGTCCTTGATTAACCGTGGGTAAGGCGGAACGCCGCAGCCCACGGTTCTAAACCTCGTGCGTATCGGCGGCCGCGGAGCGGTCGGTCTTCCGTTAAATCAGCTAATGCGGTAACAAAAACCCACCGCTCCGCGGCTTGCATTGCGGAAGCCGGGAGGCTCCCACCCCCAGTCGCCGCCAATGTAAGTCTACAATTAATGTATAGGTGTCATCAGAGCATACTTTTCAAAAAAATTTTGCACGGTGAAAAATTTTTATTACCTTTGCACGTGTAATAAAAAACATTGTAATACTTAACACTGTATGAAAAAGATTCTGTTGTTATTCTCATTCATCGCTTTGCTCTTCCAAGCTAATGCTCAGGAGAAAGCTACTATCAAAGTGGAGTATACGCATAAGTTTCAAAATTGGACAACCGGTGCAATGATTGAAAGGAAACTTATTCTCCTTGCAAATGATAGTCTCTCTCATTACTATTCACCAACTGCACTGATAGTTGACTCTATGCTTTCTACACCTCAAGGTGCACAACAGTTTGATCAAATGGTGGAAGCCGCAAATCAAGCGGGAGAACGCCCGGCATTACTGCCCGGTCCGAGAACATACGTCATAAAAAACCGTCCGGAAGAGAAAATTTCGCATTTCGATGAATATGCCGGTGAACTTGGGCATTATACGGAGAGTATGTCGGAACAGAAATGGGAGGTTTCTGATTCAACTTCCACAATTCTCGGGTATGAATGTTATCTGGCAGAGGGTGATTATCACGGACGCCACTGGAAACTATGGTTCACACCCGAAATACCTATCTCTGATGGTCCATGGAAATTTGCAGGGCTTCCCGGACTGATACTACGCGTAGATGACACGACCGGTAATTATATTTTTGAAGCTACCGGCGTTGAAAATTCCGATATGTCATTCCCCTCTAAAATGTATGGTCATGAGTTTTCAGAACCTGCTTCTCGTAAGAACTTGTTAAGAACACAATGGAATTTCTACAATAATATAGAGGGTCAAAGTGCTGCAGATGGAATGGATTCCCGCAGATCCTCTTTTTCCCTACCGGAAGGCTTTGATCTAATAGAAACCGACTATAAATAATATTCTTTCCTATAGCATAATAATGAATTTTAACATTAAAATTCTTATTCAATAGTAACACATATTAGTATAACCAAAAACAAGTTCAAAAATGAACGAATTTATGAAACTTCCACAGCAAATTGTGGATCAACTTTTGGATGAGGATCTATTTGTCCTTACAGGTGGTCAGACGGTAGCACCCGCTACAAACAACGGTAGCGGAAAGTGCTCAGGAACCAACAATAGTACAGGTTCTTGCGGAGGTACAAATAATAGAAGTGGAGATTGTCAAGGCACGAATAACCGAGACGGAATATGTGGGTAGATTGTTATAACTAATCACGATACTACCCCTGTAAATGATCCAGACAATTCATTGAAATTCCGGATAAAATTATATCCGGAATTTCTTTAAAATAAACTCAAAATATCCATTCCAATAATAATTATTATGACAGCCTTTAAAAAATCAATTTACATAGCTTCTGAAAAAATCAATGAGAATACCTATCTCCTATATTCATCAATCAGTAATGAGTTCATACTACTAACTGAAAACACCTACGGTATCTATTCACAAACAAACCCTGATGAAATAGAAGCTAAGAATCCTTTCCTTTTCCAATTACTATTGGATAAGAGATTTTTATTTCCCTCTGAACTTGATGAAACTAAAGAAATAACGCTCAGACGTAAGAATTCAATTTTTAATAATGATTGGTATAACGTTGTTATTAATACAACTTTGGATTGTAACCTTAGTTGTTGGTATTGTTATGAGAACAAGATTAAAGGTAGCAGACTCTCAGAAGAAGTTATAAATAGTATAACCTGCAATATTGAATCGCATTATTTACACCATCCATATCAATTACTAAAAATCGCCTTTTTCGGAGGAGAACCCTTCATGAATTGGAAAGGTATGCGTGCTATTATAGAATTTGCAGACAATTTCTGCAAAGAAAAGGGTTTAGAATTGATTCTGGATTTCACGACTAACGCCACACTAATCAATAAAGAGATTTTTGAATATCTCTCTCCTTTCAGATGTCATTTCCAAATCACTTTAGATGGAGAAGAGCACACTCACAATTCTATAAAATTTACATCAGACAGAAGTTTCAATAGCTATAGAAAAACCCTTGAAGCTCTTCAGATGATTGAGAATAAAATTGAAAACAGATTGATAGCATTGCGAATAAATTTCGATAATCGAGCACTTAAAGAGATAGATAAAATAATCAAGGATATCTCCTTTCTGGATAGAAAGAAATGCTATGTAATAGTAAAGAAAGTATGGCAAATAGATCGTGAGAATGTTGATAAAGAAGCGCTTCTCAATGTTATCCAGAAACTTTTTGATAATGATTTTCTACCTGATTATTATGTAATGCCAAAGGGAGGTGTCTGTTTTGCAGAGCGTGAAAATCAAGTATTGTTTAATTATGACGGTGAAGTTTTTAAATGCACAACCATCTCCTCTTTTGATAAGGAAAATTCATTAGGTGAATGGAATAAGAGTACAGGATTAGTTGAATGGAAGCAAGATAAAATAGAAGATTGGTTTAGAGATATGCAACAGCCACAATGTTTGATATGTAAATGGTATGGTGCTTGTCTTGGTCCATGCAACCGTCAGCTATTAGCTAATAGAGGAAAATTCATATGTACATTTGACGCAATGAATCTTTCCGATAAAGAATACCTTATGTATATCTTTAAGTACAATCTACTTCTCAATAAACTTTCTAATAAGCAAGAATAAGAAGTATTTGAAACAAAATCTAATATGTAAAATAATGATATAAAAGGAGGGAGCTTGTCGCTCCCTCTTTCTATTTTCGTAAGGTTAATGTGATTAGAACTTCACGACCTCTTAGCCATCGCTGGCTTTCGAATGAAGACCATTGATCGTATGTAGTATAGTTATATGTCCGTTGATTAAGGATATTATTCACGACCATCGAGATCTCTAATTTCTTGTTTAGCTTATAGACCAGCTTGGTGTCAAGAAGAAAGACATTCTTGAAATTATTCGCCATGAGTTCGTTTCTATAATGCTCCCCACTGATATGCCATTCCCATTTTCTATGTGGCATGAAGTTCAACATCAGATCATTCTCCATATTATAAAGCCACGAAGCATTCATATCGCCCATGCTAAGCCGGCTGGAAGAGAAAAGAATATGATAGTCAAAACTAAACCATCTCACAGGCGTGCCGCCGATTGTAAACCCTGTATTCCACGTACGATTTCTGGAATTGACACGATTATCCTGAGCCAGCAACTCAGTTCTTGACTCATTATATCCTCCGTCCACCCTTACGCTTCCCTTCATGAAATCAAGAGTCTTTCCAATACTTCCGTTAGCGATAAAGTTTCGACTGTTGCCCTTGGATTTAATTAATGAATACACCACATAATCTCCATAGAGATATTGACCTGTCATATATGGGCGTGAACTCCATGATTGACGGATGTATAGATTAGCGAACAATCCATGACGGGTATGCTTGTAGGAAAAATTTCCTGACAGATTCTGCATTCCGGATGTGAAAAATGATTCCGCTCCCTTGCTGAAGGAACGATAATCAGTCATGATATATCCCGGATGGATATTATTAAGATCCATCGGCGAACGGTTGATACCGCCTCCCACTCTTAATATTATCTTATTATTAGGCTTCCAGTTAAATGTAAGGACAGGAGAGAAAAATCCCTCATGCCTATTTGCAATGACTTTATTAAAATGATAATATACGTAGCTGAGAGGAACATTCAACTGAACATTGACACGCTTTATCCAATACTCAAACTTTGGAGTAGCATAGACTGAGACAAAATTAGTTGCCATAGCATTATTTCTATCTCCTATAAGGAAATCAGGTATCTCCGGCAATACTGAATTTAGAGAACGGAAGTATCCTTTTACCCCACTCTCCATGCTGATGGTCAAGCCCTTTATGTATATACTATACTCCGCGCTTTCATGAGTCACGAAAGCATGATCCCTTACAGTCTGCTTCATCATGCTCCCCATTCCCGAAATGGTCAGATCCTGTGGTAAGGACTCCCATTCATTTAAACTTTTGAATGTAACGAGATGTTTGCCGGAAAATCTTTTTATTAACTTGAAATCATTACCGACATAATATTTTGGAAGAGAAGCTGACTGAGTGTTGGAGATATTCCCGGTCATGTGTAGGGAAATGTCATTCCAGTCAATATTTGTCTTAAGGGTATTATTTATAAATGCAGTCTTATGATTAAGCTCATAGATCAATTTTGCCGAGAGTGAGTTATTCCGCTCTCTGCCGGTTCTCTTTTCTGTCACCTCCCGATTTCCTTCCTCAAGGAAATAAGTAGTTACATTGTTAGCATCAGAGATGGAATGACTAAATGAATAGTCTATCTGTGTCTTCAACTCCGCCTTTCCCATCTTCCAGAGATTATTTGTTGACACAAGCAATGATTTATTGAAAAGAGTCCGCTTCCTCTTCAGATCAGGCACACCCGGAAGAGTGAGCGCTATATATCTGTTCAAATCAGTAGAATTGATCGTAGCGAAAAAATCGGTTGACGAGGAAGATAAATCATCCCCTATATTATTGCTCCTGATGGTAGTCATATTCTGATAGCCTGACATTACCGCCATAACGAATATATCGCTGTCCCATATTCCTCCCTGGGGTTGCCAAGAATATCCACCACCCGCCTTTCCATGTACCGACCATGTAGCTTTTGCCTTATTCTTCAATTTCAGATTAATGGCAGCTTTACCGGAATATGCCATTCCGGCAAGCACCTGAAGAGGCTGATGATTCTCCATGACTTCAACAGCTCCTACGTCGTCATAGTTAATACCGTTGGTGGCTATACCATATTTTCCACCTAACAGATCTGAGCCTTCAATGTAAAATTTATTGATATCTTCACCCTGATATTGGATTCTACCTGAATTTTCAACATTTATACCGGGCATTCTTTTAAGAACATCACCGATAGATCGATCTTGCGTCTGGGCAAAAGATCCTACATTATAGCTTATCGTATCTCCTTGCTCTCTAATTCGATCTGCTTTTATGGTAACCTCCTTCAGAAGGGTCGCGCCCTTTTCAAGATAAATTGACAACGGGAATGCCACGCTGTCTAACGGAATAATCTCTTTCTCATACCCCATCTTTGTCACCTCGAGGCGGCAACCGTCTATGGAAGGAACCTTCAACTCAAAGCTTCCTCCCTCTTTTGATGTGCCAAACTTCTTTATCTTCCCGTCTTCTCCTTTTATCAATACCGAGGCGCCGGCTACAGGAGTATTTGTTTCAGCGGATATGACCTTTCCGGTCACAATTATTTCGCCATTTGCCAAAACAGGAGTAAGGAAAGCAAACAGGAGTAAAAACCACTTCATAATACAGGGAATCTTATTTAGTAAAATATTACACGTGCAAAATTAAATTAAATTTCCCTTATATGCAATTATTTCTTCCAAAAAATAAAAATATTTTACCCTACCGGGACTTTATCTTAAGTAAGTAAAAAAGACGCGAACGATAATCATTTTTACCGTCCGCGTCATTTATATACATAAATTTATAGTTAGAGCACCTCTACATCTAATTTACCGTATGCTCTTTCCGCCTTCTCCTTTGCAGCGTCTACTGTTTCATCTGTGGCAAGAATAACCGCCATGCGGCGATGTCCCTTTACTTCAGGCTTGCCGAAGATACGCATATCCGTACCTTTCTCTTCAAGCACTTTGTCAAGATTGCCGAATACCACTCTGTCGGAATTTCCTTCCACCACAACGGCACGACTCGCAGAAGGACCATAGAAACGGATTTCAGGCACGGGGAGTCCGAGAAGTGCGCGCGCATGGAGCGCGAACTCACTCTTATCCTGAGAGATCATCGTCACCATTCCTGTATCATGCGGACGAGGAGAAACCTCCGAGAATATCACTTCATCATCCTTGATAAATAGCTCAACGCCGAAGATGCCGTATCCTCCGAGAGCTTCAGTGATCTTTGCCGCAATCTCGCGGGCATTCTTTATCGCCTTTTCCGACATCGGCTGGGGCTGCCAGGAATAACGGTAATCTCCATCAACCTGGATATGACCGATAGGCTCGCAGAAAACTGTGCCGCTTACGCTTCTTACAGTAAGAAGCGTGATCTCATAATCAAAATCTATAAAACCTTCCACGATTACGCGACCGGCACCGGCACGTCCTCCCTCCTGAGCTATCTTCCATGATTTCTCAATATCCTCCGGAGTGCGTATCACGCTCTGTCCATGACCGGAACTGCTCATGATCGGTTTTACAACACAAGGGATGCCTACCTCCTCTACTGCCTTACGAAATTCCTCATAATCGGAAGCAAAACGATAGGGAGAAGTCTTTATACCTAATGTTTCGGCTGCCAGGCGGCGGATGCCCTCACGGTTCATAGTCAGGAGAGCTGCGTTGGCAGTCGGTGTCACGTTATATCCCTCCTTCTCCAATTCAACAAGAACGGGAGTGGCGATTGCCTCTACCTCGGGAATAATATGATCCGGCTTCTCCTCCTCTATAACTTTACGGAGCTCTTCGCCATCAAGCATGTTGAAGACTCTGCGCTTATGAGCCACCTGCATCGCGGGTGCATTATCATAGCGGTCGCATGCCACTACCTCAACACCAAGGCGCATCAATTCGAGAGCTACCTCCTTGCCGAGCTCGCCACTGCCGAGAAGCAACGCTTTCTTCCCGACATTCGTCATTACTGATCCAATCTTTGTCATTATATGATATGATATAATATAATATGATTTACTTTTACATCAGTCCGTCAGTCTCCACTTCATCCAATACCTTGATATTGGGGTCTTCGAGACCGTAGTTATTCTTCTTATTCACAGCTTTGAGCCAGAGAGAGAAAAGGAGGGCTGCCACACCTAATCCTACAAAGACAGTCATGGTCACTGTATAGTTATAGTCGAGAGGATTAGTGATACCCGGATTGCTGCCTTCAAGAATTGAACCGATACCTTTGCGGAATCCATAGAGACCGATATTCTGAATCCAGAATATCACCGCATAGGCTGATCCCAAAAGTTTGGGCTGGATGAGCTTTGGAACAGAGGGCCAAAGAGAGGCGGGTACCAATGCGAAACTAATTCCCAGTACGATAATCGCTATATATGCAATCACGAAGCCAACAGCTTCTCCTCTGAATTGCGGAAGAATATAAGCGAAGGTGGAGTGACAGAGAATCATAAGGAGTGAGCCGATAATCAGCATAGTGGCTCCCTTTCCTTTCTTGTCAAGATAATTTCCTAATAGCGGAGTAATGGCGGCGGCGCCCAAGGGGAAGACAAAGAATATCCTGCCGGCTTCCTCCTCGGATATACCGAGATTACACTGCAGCATAAGTCCTGCATAATTCTGGAACGGGAATATAGCTGAGTAGTAGAGCACACAGAGTAATGATACGATCCAGAAAACCTTGGAGGAGAAGATATATTTAAGATCCGAAATTTTGAACGGGTCGTCGGCAACCTCGCCGTTTGTTCCTTTCTGGATTTCAAGCTTCTTATCCATGAAGCCATATGTTATGAAGCAGATCAGACCGATGCAGACGAGCAGACATGCGAATGCTACCGGACGAGCTACATTTATCACTCCACCCATCTTTACAATCCAGGGAGAGCAGAAGAAAACTACTGCCACACCTACACGGGCAATAGCCATTTCAAGACCCATTGCGAGTGCCATCTCTTTTCCCTCAAACCATTTTACTATACCGCGTGATACCGTGATACCCGCCATCTCTATACCACATCCGAAGATCATGAAACCGATGGTAGCAAATTTGGCTGATGCAGGCATCCCGGCAACCCAAGGAGTGAAATTCCACCATGCGTCCGGGATATTGAGTATTCCGTCAAACCATTGCGCAAGTGATGACTGAGAGAAGGCATCCGTCATCGCATACCAGTTGATAAGACCGCCGACCACCATCACCGTGCCTGAAAGAATGGCTGTGAAGCGGACGCCCATCTTGTCAAGGATGATACCGGCGAAAATAAGGAAGAAAACAAATACATTGAGGAATGTCTCCGAGCCGAAGAAATTACCCCATGTCTGAGGATCCCACCCTTTCTCTGTCTGCACATAGCTCTGCAACGGAGAAAGGATATCCACGAAAACATAGCCGAAGAACATGGCTATCGCAAGAAGTGCCAACGCGGTCCAGCGCGCCCATTTCTTGTCGTTCAGATATTCTTTTATCTGTCCTGTCTTTATCTGTTCTGTCATTGTGAAAGTTGTTTATGATGTTTTTTTAATTAGCTTGGTAAGCAAGTGTTCGCAATTAATTCTTAATCTATATTAGTTTTGAATCCTTACTACTGTTTATTCTGCAAAATTACTCTTTTTTCCTGATTTATTCTGCCACTCTGTAATAAAAAATGAGGTCTGCCCCTTTTAAGGTGCAGACCTCATCCTCTCTCTAATCTAATCTCATCTATTGATTATAAATGAAATCTTATTTTATCAAAACTTTCTTTCCTTTTCCCTCCTTTGTGACTACGATGTAGATCTCTCCAGCCACTGGATGCTCTACTTTCATTCCCTGAAGATTGTAAAATTCCGATCCGTCATTCTCAATCATTATCTCTGTCACTTCCGAGGGGAGACTTACCATATATTCGGGCAGAGGAGCTGCTTCTGTGAAATCTCTCTCAGGCTCTGCAAATATATCGAGTGTGTGGTCGCCCCATACGCCACGCAGCCAATTCACCTTGTTACGGAGTTTCCATTTCACTTCATTAAGTCGACCCTCCATATTACGGTTATCAACTACATCTCTTGACTCCGGCATCTCGGGACGCGGCTGACCATTCCAACGATTGAAGTCAGCTTCTGCCGCGGCTTTAAGGCTGTTGGCATAGGTGTCAAGGTCAGCCTCGATTCCTTCGTACTTGTTTGACATAAACCATTTCCAAGTCTCGCGCACTTTATCCATAAACATTCCGTTGAGACGAAGTGAAGCGATCCAGGTGTTTCCGAAAGGTGACCAGTCAGTGAAGTAACCTGATTCGGGACCGTTGAAGGCGTTGCCGCAATCCCACAAGGGTGAGAAATGCCATTTCTTTCCTTCCCCACGATCGCGGAAGAGGTAGGTCGAGCCATGATATGACTCGGTATGGGAGAGTATCTCCTCAACTATGTAATATCTTGCGGCATCGTCAAGATCAAGATAGCTCCACATTCTGTCGGAGTTATCCCCTATCGCATCATTGATAGCGGTAAACTGATCCTCCACGAAACGACGCTGGAGATCGGAATAGACTTCCGGAGTGTCAAAGGTAATACGGAGCATATCGCGTCTCGGCATATATCCCTGACCCTTCTCCTCCATACGTATCTGGTTCTCTTCATCATAATTGTCAAGCTCCACAAGATATCCGCCGCTGGCAAGCTCCGGATCGCTACAGTTATCATCAAGCTCCTGAATCTCTATCCTGCCATCCTCTACGCGGATTGACTCCGTGAGGAAATAAAGACCGCGATAGTCACCGTTTATTACTACCTCCACCGGTTGCTGTGAAGGAGTCCAGGGGAGTCCGATTCGCTGTCCGAGATTGAAACCGGTGAAATTACGCATATAGCCGAAATTATCATCGGCATGCGCGAGGATAGCGAAGTGCTTGCTGTTGGAGAGTCCCAACATCTTCTGCTTCTTTCCTAATTTCAACTTGAAAGGCTTCTTGGCAAAACCGATACGGGTCCAGTTGCCTCGCGCCTTTATCTCGAGAGGTAGAGGATTCTCTTTAGAGCCGATTGACTCCGCGCCCTCCGCTTCCATCCATTCGCATCCGTTGAGATCCAGCCAGTAATCCCCCTTGAAGTAGTTCTTATGGTCAAGATCCTTCGAATTGATTTCATCATCAAGCTGACCATCCTCTCCATATACATTTATATAGAGAACAGGAAGAGTGCCTGAAAGCATTTTCACTACGGGATCTTCCTCTACAGGCGGATCCACCGGATCTACGGGCTCATTCGATTCAAGATAATCGGGAAGAGGAGCGGCTTTGGTATCATCCTTGACGGGCTCGTTGAAATAGCCGTTATAATCTCCCCATTCGCCGCGCAGCCAGTCTATCTTTGCATTGAGTCTCCACTGCACTTCATTGAGGCGTCCATCCATATTGCGATTGTCCACAACATCCTGCGAGCCGTCATAATCAGGGCGAGGCTGTCCGCTCCATCTCTTATAGTCGGCGTCGGCAGCCGCCTTGAGACTCTCCGCATATTTCTTCAAATCATCATCTATACCGGCGTAATTACTTGACATGAACCATTTCCATGTCTCACGCACCTTATCCATGAATTTATTATTGAGACGCAATGAGGCAATCCAGGTATTTCCCCAGTTGTCGCAATCCGTGAAGTATCTGTCGGTGGGTCCGTTAAAGGCGTTTCCACAATCCCATAAAGGTGAGAAATGCCATTTCTGACTTTCTCCACGGTCACGGAAGAGATAGGTCGAGCCGTGGTAAGCCTCCGAGTGAGAGATTATTTCCTCTACAATGTAATATCTCGCCGCATCGTCAAGATCAAGATATTCCCAGATTCTATCGGAATTATCCCCTATCGCATCATTGATAGCCGTGAACTGATCCTTTACAAATCTGCGCTGAAGCTCTGAATAAATTTCCGGAGTATTGAAGGTGATGCGCAGCACATCCCGTCTCGGAGAATTTGCCTGTCCCTTCTCTTCCATTCTTATCTGACTCTCATCGGGCTCGTCATAGTTATCGAGCTCTACAAGATAGCCGCCGCTCGCCAAAAGGGGATCTGATACATCGTCGCCCAATTCCTCGATCATCACACGGTTGTCTCCTACTCGGATTGACTCTGTAAGGAAGTAGAGTCCTCGGTAATCGCCGTTGATCACCACCTCCACCGGCTGCTGCGAGGGTGTCCAGGGGAGTCCGATACGTTTACCGAGATTGAAACCGGTGAAATTACGCATATAGCCGTAGTTGTCATCTGCATGCGCGAGAATAGCATAATGCTTGCTCTTCGTCATGCCCAACATTGACTGCTTCGCCCCTAATTTAAGTTTGAAAGGCTTTTTTGCAAAACCCTTACGGGTCCAGTTGCCACGTGCTTTCACTTCGAGAGGAAGAGGCTCCTCTTTCGAGCCGATTGACTCCGCCCCTTCGGCGGCAAGCCATTCGCAGCCGTTAAGATCGAGCCAATAGTGACCCTTGAAATAATTCTTATGATCAAGATCTTTAGAATTAATCTCATCATTGAGCTCGCCGTCCTCGCCATACACATTGATATAAAGGACAGGGAGAGTGCCGGAGATCGCCTTTAAAATAGGATCTTCCTCAATAGGATCTTCTACCGGAGGAGCGACCTCTATATAATCCGGAAGAGCAGCTGCCGGTGTATTATCCTTTGCAGGCTCTTGAAAATCTCCGTTATAATCACCCCAGGTATTACGTAGCCATGTAATCTTATCGCGCAGCTTGGTTTTCACATCATTAAGCCTGCCTTCTATATCGCGGTTATCCACCACGTCCTGAGAGCCGCTTTCGTTGGGTCGGGGCTGACCGTTCCAACGTTTATAATCAGATTCAGCCGCTGCCCTCAGACTGTTGGCGTAATTATTCAGATCCTCCTCAATGCCGTTGTATTGATTAGCCATAAACCATCGCCATGTCTCCTTTACTTTGTTGAGGAATTTATCATTAAGTCGTAATGATGCGATCCATGTATTGCCGTAGGTATCGCCCTCTGTAAAGAAATTATTGGAAGGTCCGTCAAAAGCGTGTCCGCAATCCCACAAGGGCGAGAAATGCCATTTCTTTCCTTCTCCACGATCACGGAAGAGATAGGTCGAACCATGATATGCCTCGGTATGGGAAATAATTTCTTCTACTATATAATATCTTGCGGCATCATCAAGATCGAGATATTCCCACATTCTGTCGGAGTTTTCCCCTATCGCGTCATTGATAGCTGAAAACTGATCCCATATAAATCGACGCTGGAGATCGGAATATAATTCCGGCGTATCGAAAGTGACGCGAAGCTTATCACGGTAAGTGACATGTGCCTGACCCTTCTCTTCCATGGTGATCTGATTCTCGTAAGGCTCGTCATAGTTGTCAAGCTCCACAAGATAACCGCCGCTTGCAAGCACAGGGTCTGTCTCGTTATCGTCCAATTCTTCAATCATCACACGGTCGTCGCCCACACGGATAGACTCTGTCAGGAAGTAAAGTCCGCGGTAATTACCGTTGATCACCACCTCCACAGGCTGCTGCGAGGGTGTCCAGGGGAGTCCGATACGTTTACCGAGATTGAAGCCGGTGAAATTACGCATATAGCCGAAGTTGTCATCCGCATGGGCGAGAATAGCGTAATGCTTGCTCTTTGTCATGCCCAACATCGACTGCTTCGCTCCCAACTTGAGTTTGAAGGGCTTTTTGGAGAATCCACGGCGTGTCCAGTTACCGCGTGCTTTCATTTCAAGCGGAAGAGGGCTCTCTTTCGAACCGATAGATTTAGCTCCTTCTGCTATCCAGTCACAGCCGTTAAGATCGAGCCAGTATTCACCTTTGAAATAATTCTTATGAGAAAGGTCTTTTGATATGACCTCATTATTGAGATTACCCCCTTCATCATATACATTTATATAAAGCACGGGGAGTGTGCCGGAAAGGTATTCTACTGAAGGATCATCAGGGTCAACAGGATCAGGTATATCCTGTCCTCCAAGCTTGAAATTTATTGTGGTATATTCTTTATTATCAGGATTTAAATCAAAGGATATAGTGACATTCTTTTTATTCTCCATCCTGAAATTCGGACCCCCTTTTCTCGCTTCCACCGCACAAGAAGAGGTGATGGTGTATACTCCCCCATCCCTGACACCAAACTCTACCTGCCAGTTGGCGTCAGAAATCTTGAACTCTCCATCAAGTTCCGGCAAAGTAATGGAATAATGATTGGCTTCTCTGAGAAATTTATGGTTGTCTTGGGTGCTCCAACCATTTAATCCCCCTTTCAAATAAAGATCGGGATAATCGCCCGAAGACTGAGCAAACAATTCGCTCGAGGCGCCTAAGGCTGCTAAGCCTATCAGCACTGTTGAAATGAATTTGTTCATGATGATTTTAATAAAGTCAAGCCTATTGGAGTATATGCCACCGCACATTATTTAAATACAGTGACATTACTTTACAATCTTTTTCGCAAATATAACGATTTATTTGTAATTTCTGTATATTTCTTGAAAATTCTAATATTTTTTAAGAAAAAAACTTTTATTTGAAAAAAATTCATCATAGCTATTGCAAGATAAAAAAATATGTATTAACTTTGCAGAGCAAAAGAGGATAACACCTCTCTTGAATAACCGAATGGTCGATTAGTGTAGCGGTTAGCACGCCACCCTCTCACGGTGGAGACTCGGGTTCGAGTCCCGGATCGACTACAAACTTTACCATACTTCAACCGGTCGATTAGTGTAGCGGTTAGCACGCCACCCTCTCACGGTGGAGACTCGGGTTCGAGTCCCGGATCGACTACTTTAAGGATTGTCTTTTCAGACAATCCTTTTTTATTTATCTCCCCTATGAATGAGGTCAATGGTAATTGTACGCATTTTGTAATATTTAATTAATTGTAGTAAAAAGAAAAGGCTATCACAAAGGATAGCCTCGGAGTACAGTTACATCAGGATGGCGTTTCATAACTGCATTTTTAACAAATTATACCTAATCTACATTTTTACCTTTATTTACCAATCTTATGCCTGAAATGATTGCATGATTAGTAGCGATATTCATATTTTCGTTTTCAGGACGGAAATCTATTGTTAGAATATGTTTACCTTGGGTAAGAAAGTTTCGCCAACTTTATGGCACATCCTCCGCTTCGTCCTTGGGGAATACTGAGGACGGACTCAGATGTCACATCCTTCTGCTCTATCACCACAGGATAGGGGTTGGTGTCGTAGTTGGCATTCTCCCCGTCCCGGTAGATTGTAGCACGATAGGTGCATCCCGGATCAAGGAAAGAAAGATTAATGTTGGCTACACGTGCCTCATCGCCTGTAGCACTACCTACAAACCAACTGTCGCCCCCCTTCTCTTTACGGGCAGTAGTGATGTATTTACCGATTTCAGCTTCCGGGAATACCGTACGTTCCCAATCGGTTGGACAGTCGCATACAAACTGGAAGGGACCGGGATTAGCCTCGTAGTTCTCGATCTCGTCAGATGCCATCTGGAGAGGTGAATAAAGTATGACGAAAAGTGCCAATTGTTTTGCAAGGGTAGTGTTGACGTGTGTCTGAGGCATAACCGGATTTTCAAAGCGGAAAGTGACAGGAGTGAAATCCATAGGCCCTGCCAAACCTCTTGTGAAGGGGAGCGTCACAGTGTGGCTTGGTGGGTTGCCACCTTCTGGACACCAAGCGTCCCATTCCTGACCACGTACACCTTCTTGAGTCATAAGGTTGGGATAAGTACGTTGCAGACCGGTAGGCATCACAGGTTCATGATTGTCAATAGCAAGGTTATGGGCAGCTGCAGTTTCTATTACCTTGCGATAGTGGCGCACACCGAACTGGCTGCTATGATGCTCTTTGTCGTCGAGGAGATCGCCTACATACCCTGTCTTTACATAGTGCATACCGTTATCTTTGTAGAGCTTCATACCATCCGCCATCTGACGCTCGTAGTTGGCGAGCTTACCCCCGGTCTCGTGATGACCTATAAGTGTAACCCCCTTTTCACGACCATACCGATTGATCTCGGCAATATCGAAATCCTCGTACGGACGGGTGAAGGAAAAATCCCAAGTTGCCCAGTCGTGGTTCCAACCCTCTACCAACACACCTCCGAAATTGTGGCGTGCGGCGAAATCCATATAGCGTTTTACATTCTCAGTCGTGGCTCCATGTTTTTCTCCAGCCTCCCATGTGGCGGTCTTCATATGATAGCACCACCAGACGCCTATATATCTTTGGGGCTTGCAAAATTCCTCAGCATTTTCTATGACACACGGGTCATTGAGATTAAGCATTATGCGGCTCAAAGCCATGTCGCCGGCATTGTCGGCAATTATGAGTGTCCGCCAGGGAGATACACGCACATTGGTAACATATACGGCATCTCCGTTCATCCAAGGAGTGAGTCGGGCATGCAATGTGTTGCTTCCAGGGGTGGCTTGCACGTTCATAGCGGCATAATCTGTGAGGTTAGCCTGATGAAGAGCCATGTGTGTACCATCGGAGGCACGGAGGGTAACAGGAGTGGAGACGTAACCCATACTGTCAAGAGGGAGCTCACGGAAAAGAGCTTCATAGAATCGGTAGCCCTCTGCGGGAATTGACCAAGTCGTATGGTTGTCGGCAAAAGCAAATTCCGTAAGTTCATTCATAATGGTGAAGTCGCCAAGATCTTTCTGACGTGGAAATTCATAACGGAAACCGATACCATCGTTGAAAACACGGAATACGATATCGAGGGTGCGTCCGGGTGCAAGTTTTTTCTGTGCAAGAGTCACACGAAGTTCATTATAGTTATTGGCAATTTCAGCCTCTTCACCCCATACGGGTCGCCAAGTCTCGGAATGGCTGTCTTTTGAAGATTGATCTACTGAGAAACCCTCGCTTAAATCAACACCATCCTTGATGTCGATACCGAGCCGAGAAGGATTGAGGATTATCTTGCCGTTGCGCTCTACGGAATATTGAGCTATCCCCTTATCAGTATCGAACTTGAGTGAGATGCTGTTATCAGGAGATGAAACTGTCAAAGGCTTTGCCGAGACTACTAAGGCTGTGCCAGCCATTATAGTGAATAATATTGACTTGATACTCATAACTTAGTTCTTTGTTACTTTGATTTTATGCTTGTTGCCATCGATCACAATAGTATAGTTGCCAGACTCAGTCACCACCCATTTATTATCCGGATTGCCGTTAGGCATCAGTGATACCTCATCATTTGCTACTCCGGTGCTGGAAATTGTGGTTCCCCCGATAGTAGGCATGATAAATGCCCCGCCCCAGTTACCCGGTTCCATCGGACACTTGAACTCTCCTTCGTTGAGCTGTCCGACATATTGGAATACGTTTTCGCTTACTTCAGTCATTGGGGTTGGATCATCGATATTCCAGTCGGCGGGAGTGGCATTGCCTACGAGCCAAAGAGCAGGTATCTCATAAGGAGCTACCGGTATCTCCACCACCACGAGGTCTTTATCATTTTCACAGCTCGAAAAGATTAGCAGAGTGAGAGCTGCCAAAGTATTGAATATATTTAGAGTTTTCATAAGGGTTGAAAATAAATGAGGAGAGAGGAGTTTATATAAACTTTGGATTGCCTGATAATTATTGATAGATTAACTTGATAAAAGATGCTTAGTAGCCGGGGTTTTGCACCAAGTTATGATTTGTATCGATTGCCTTACGCGGAATCGGGAAAATCGCAGTATGAGAATCGGCATCTACATTCTTATCCCACCAAGCTTCGGAGTTAAACTTACCGAAACGGACAAGATCGGTGCGTCGGCGACTTTCAGCAAAAAACTCTCGCCCCCATTCGTCGAGCAGTTCCTGTTCAGTAAGAGAAGCATTGCCTTCAGGAGCATAGAGTGTGGTGGTCCAGGAAGAGGAAGGATAGTTTCGCTTTCGTACACTGTTGAGGAGTCTGGCAGCCTCATTCTTTTGTCCCTGACGGAACTTTGCCTCAGCTAAAGAATAAATCACCTCGGCAAGCCGAATCTCAACATAGTCTGATTCGAGTTGACCTTGTTCATCATCGGCATAGAAGGGATATTTGGCAAAGTGATAACCAGAATTATGGTCGCCGCTCTGAAGATTGCTGGTCTTTTCTTCGGGCCATTCTCCTTCAGCAAGTCCCGCGAAGTGACCTACTGCATCGCGTATATCAAGTTCATAATTTCCATATGGATCAGTCACAAATTCCTCACCCTCTTTCACAGATGGAAGTTTGCCGAATATGAAGAGACCTTCACGTCTGCTGTCTCCGGTATTGCGATATAGCTTAAGACGTACATCGTCCGGATAATTACGGAATTTCTGTACGGTATTGCCGAGTGTATAATTATATAGATTTCCTGATAGATCGTAGCTTGGAGTGCATGCGTATTTACAGTTATGATCTCCTGCTTCCGCTTTCTGGTCGCCTATATAGTAGCGGAATTGTGATGGGGTGCTCCACCAATAAGTGTCTCCCTGATAATGCCAGAATGTGTAGCCTTGTGCAGCGGGGAAAGCAAAGATTACTTCAGGACATTTTTCGTTGTCCCAGTCAAAAGCTGCGTCCCATGTGTCAGCAAGGGAGTATGAACCGAATTCTCCGTTGAGAATGCGTTGTGCCCACGTTTCACAATCGGCATAGCAGTCGGTTCCGATCCAGGTCTGAGCGTTTAGATAGAGGCGTACCAGAAGAGCGGCTGCTCCGGCTTTGTTCCACTGAGCCTGTTGCAATTCATTGCCACCGGTAGAGGCCTTCGTAGATAAGAGTTCCACACATTCCTTAAGTTCACTCTCCACGAAGTTGAAAATCTCTGTAGGCTTAACTTGTCCTTTTGAATTTAGATTTACATCTTTGCTGACTGCGAGAGGAATGTTTCGGAAAAAGTCAAGTAAGCGGATATAGAACCAGGCACGGAGAGTGCGGCACTGGGCTTTGAGATTGTTGAATTCTGCTGTAGAGAAGCCGAACTGTGAAGCAGAGAGAGTCTCAAGGTCATCGATCACATAGTTGGCTTGCATAATTCCCTGATAGCAGCCGTTCCATTCCGTCTCGATTGTTCCCTCTTCATTTGTCCAAGTGTGGTAGTGGTAGCGGCGCCATAAGCCTCCGTCGTCCCACCATCCGTCACGAGAGGGGGTGATAAGCTGGTCGGCAGAGAGTTCGTTAAGCACGTGGCGGCTTTGGATACTCCAGTAGCCATGCTCGAAAGGACGGAACACTGCGCGAATCACATCGTTACGGGTGTTATAGTAGTTTTCTGATCCAACCTGATCATAGAGGTGCTCATCAAGATTAGTGCAGCTTGTGGATGAGAGAGCACCGAGTGTCAAGGCAATGGCAAATTTATATAATTTCATGATTACTTGTCGGTTTTAAGTGATTATTAATCTTGTAGAAGAAATTTAACCAAATTTTTTGAGGGTTCAGTTTTTTAGAAATCAAGCTGAACTCCTAAGATAAACTGGCGACAGGAGGGATAATAACTCCGTGAGCCGGTTGCACCGGGAGTAAGTCCGTTTGTCTGGAATGAGGAGGGGTCTATACCGCTGTAACCTGTGATTGTAAAAAGATTCTTGGCAGTGAAAGTCAAACGGATGTTGTCGATGAAACGCTTGTTGATATTGAAGGTATATCCCAATGTAAGTGCGTCCAACTTAACATAGTCACCTTTCTCAAGATAGTAGTCTGTTACTTCCTGACTGCCCTTGAGTGCCGCATACTTACCGTAGGCTTTTTCCATAACATTGCCGTTGAAACTCTGATGACCATAGTAAAAATCGTGGATGTTGAAGATGTCGTATCCGAATGCTCCACGGAAGAAGAGTGAAAGGTCAAGGTTCTTATAGCGGAAAGTATGGGTCATCGAGGCTGTGAATTTCGGGAGGCCGTTGCCAACCACCTGACGATCTTCCTCTGTGCCTTCGGAGGCAAGTTTGATGTTACCGTCCTTATCATAGATCGCCCAGTTGCCGTTCTCATCAATTCCTGCGTAGCGATACATATAGAAATTGCCGAGGCGTTTTCCTTGCTGGATGCGCTGGAGATTATGGAAAGGATAAGGATCTTCTGTCCCAACTACATCATAATATTCCTGACCTACATATTCTGAGTTGCTGAAGTTGACAAACTTATTGTCCATCGTTGCGCCTACGAAGTCAATGTTGTAAGTGAAGTCGGGAGTGGCAACGGCATTCCAACGAAGATCAAACTCGAAACCGGCATTACGCATTGTGCCCACGTTTACGAATGTTGAACTGAAGAGATAGGGAGGAACCGACACGTAATAATCACCAAGGAGATCTTGCTGACGGCGTGTGTAGTAGTTTAGAGACCCGGAGAGTCGGTTGGATAGAATTGAGAAGTCGATGCCGACGTTCCAGTTCTTGGCTTTCTCCCAATGTAAATCCGGATTCACGTTCTTAGCAGGTCCCCATACCTGGTAGTATTTACCATTGTAGTAGTAGTAGCCAAAGCCTGTCATTGTATTCAGCGACATATAATTGCTGAAATCCTGATTACCTGTTTCACCATAGTCGGCACGAATCTTCAAGTCGTTGATCCATGATATATTTTTCATAAATGACTCTTCTGAGATTCTCCAACCTACCGATACAGCGGGGAAGTTACCCCATTTATGGTTGGCACCGAATTTTGATGAACCTTCGTGGCGTAAGGAAGCGGTAAGGATGTAGCGGCTATTCCAGTCATAGCTTACACGGCCGAAGAATGCTATTAGCTTGCAGTCATTCTTATAAGTACCCATACCTACATGACCTTCCTCTACTGCCCATTGTCCGGAACCGAGATTATTGGCACCGAGACCATCATTCGGGAAGTCTTTATTCTCAGCATTAATGCCGGAATATTGGCTATACTGGTATGAGTAGCCTACCATTGCTTTGATATTATTACCGTTGAATGAGCCGGTGTAGTTGGCAAGCCATTCGAGGCTGCGTTGGAAACCTTTGGCGTAGCTGCGGGATGCTTCACCGTCATAACCGTTGTTGATGGCTTGAGTGGATGTAGAAGGACGGAACCAGTAGTTGAAGTTGGAATCTTCGTGGTCGGCAACTGTCACTTGCGTGTTGAGTGTCTGCGATGGCCAGCTCTCCTTGGCGAAAAGGGGAAGAAGGTTGAGCTTAACAGTAAGATCTGTTTCGAGGAGTTTTGTAGTGGCACTGTTATCTTCGAGATCCATCATCTCCACCGGGTTGTAGCCTGCTGTCTGACCTGTAAAACTGGTGTAGCGAGCATTGGCTTCGTCGTAGATCGGAGTGGTGGGATTAGCCTCAAGCGCGTTGCGGAATACATCCCAGGAAGCTATTTTACGCTCAATTATACGTGGAGCAACGTTGAGAATAAAGTTAAAGAGTCCTCCTTTAGTAGTGTGGTTGATTGAAGCACGTCCGCCAAATTCCTCACGCTTGGAGTATTTGTCCACGCCGTTCTGTATACGATAATCTATTGTGGCACGATAGTTAGTCTTATCGTTACCGCCGCTGATGCTCACGGTGTGTGAAGTGCCCCATCCTGTACGTGTCACTGCATCGAGCCAGTTATCATTTCCTCCGAGGTCTACACCGTTTACTGCATCGGCACGGAGCTTGCGGTAGCTGTCGGCATCAAGCATCTTAAGCTCATGGTTGGCAACATTGGCTGTCACTGTGCCTATATAAGATGTATGGACAGCTCCATCGCGCGAACCTTTCTTAGTAGTAACTACTATCACACCGTTTGAACCGCGTGTACCGTAGATTGCGGCTGCTGCACCGTCTTTAAGGATATCGAAACTGGCGATATCGTTGGGATTAAGATTAGTGAGGTTACCTCCGGGCACACCGTCAATTACGATAAGAGGTCCAAGACCGGCGGCACGTGATGAGACACCACGAATCTGGATAGAAGCTTGGTTATTGGGGTCGCCCACGCCGGTGTTGGTGATCGACACACCGGGCACTTTTCCCTGAATCATCATTGTGGGATCAAGTGAACTTGAGGCGAGGAAGTCTTCCGATCCTATATGCGCCACAGTGGATGTCACCTCTTTTTTATCCATAGTGCCGTAGCCCACCACCACTACTTCCTGAAGAAGTTTAGAGTCTTCGCTCAAGCGGATTTCAATTACACTGCGACCGTTGAGCTTCACCTCCTGTGGCTGGTATCCAATATAACTCGCAATGATTATTGCTTTAGGGTCTACATTTTTAAGGGTAAATTCACCGTCAAGATTCGTAGCGCCACCGATACTCGAGTTTTTCACTTGTACAGTTGCACCAATAAGGGGCTCCTCTGTAGAGGCATCGATCACTACGCCTTTTACTTCCGTTGTCTGCCCCATGGCCGAGAGGTTAAGAGCCGTAATCGTCAATAGGAGCAAGATAATCTTTTTCATTTGCAATCCGATTTTCATGAATGATTTTTTTGTGGTTAACACCGGCTGAAGAGCAGTCTACAGTGCTCTGTCAAACCGACGCAGCAAAATTACTGCTTGCTTAACCCCAAAACAATCATTTAAAAGCTAATTAAACTTTATTTAAAATATAGACTATTGAAAATCAGATATATACAATACGGAGATGTAAACAAAAATTAAACTCTTAAACCGGGATTTTAAAGTCTTTTTACGGCTTAGGAATGGCTTTTACCCGGGCTTCAAACTCATTATTACCCACATTTGAGCGAGATTTCATCTTTGTCTTGTAGACGTAGACGGTCTTTGTGGAGAGATTGAGATACTTTGCCACCTCAGTTGGTTCGGATATGCCGAGTCTCATTAAAGCGAATATTCTAACCTCCATCGGTAACTTCTGGTCATTTTCCAAAACAATTCTGTCCTCCTCATTAAAGAGCAGATTGAAAGAATCAATGAAATTTGGGAAAAGTTTTAGGAAAGCACTATCAAAAGATTTGAAAATGCGCTGGCGCTCTTCCTTAATACCCATATTGTAGGGAAGGAACTTCAAATCATCATATTTCTTTTCTTTAATTGCTTTAACAGCTTCTCGACAACGCTCTTCAACCTGATTAACAAATGAAGTGTTGACATATAATGATTGCATTATATACTGATCTTTTATTTGGGTGGTTTCATTAAGTTGGTCTAATGTTTCTTTAAGTTGTTCATTGGTCTGACTAAGGGCTTCATAACTTTTGGAAAGTTCCTTCGTCTTACTATCGAGGAGGCTATTTGTTTGTTCCAAAACTCGTTTTCTTATTCTTAATTTTAAAAAAAGGATAACTGTTAATACCAATAATAATATAATTACACTAATAACAATCCATAGCTTCCACACTTGTCCACTAACCCAATCAACACGAGCACGGTCTATTGTTGGCATGTAACCGCTTATTTCATATTTTCGCAGCCGAGTATTAAAAAATGTTGCATCGTCTAATGCTTTTTGAATATATTTATAAGCTAAATCATTTTTTCCATCCTCATGTAACATCATTGCCAACATATTAGCCGCCGTTGTTTCTGTGGTATTAGATCTAATATCATGTATTGCTGACAATATCAGAAAATACTCCGCTTCCGCACGTTGACCGGCATCAATCAAAGAATGAGCCATCAAAGAATAGTTTATAGCCTTCTCATGGTCATTAATATGATATCTATCCAATAATTCTTTTCTGTCTTTAATAGCTTTATCCGGATTTGCGTGATCTAACTGTTCCCTATCAATTTTAGCAAAAGAATATTCATAAGAATTTTTCGGTGCGACTAATAATATTGAGTCAAGATAACTTCGATTAAGATCATTATAGTAGGACCAAATTTCTGACTCCGGTCCACCTACATAAGAACATAATGAGCGATAAAGACGTGCATTGATATTATACACATAAGGAAGCCGTTCTTCAGGAACATTTTGACTTTCGATCATATTCAGCATCTCAGCTGCCTCTTTGAAGAAACCAACTGAAATAAAATAATCTGCAAAAGCCGCATATGTTAGAGCCTGTTGGCTCGGGTCTCCAGACATTTCAGCTGATTTGTGCATTATGGATGCATAATTAAATGCTGAGTCAGATTGATAAGATTTATATTCGTCAAAGAGTTCTTGGGCAATTTTAAAATCAATTTCGCCGCTATTGCTTCTGATTTCCTTTTTCAAGAAATTCAATCTCTTTTCCTTTTGAGATCGCATCTCAGGCACATTTTTAATCTCAATGTTAAGTACCTTTATGACGGAATCTAATGGCAGTCTACTATTTGTGGTCCCCCCACAATTAAGCAGGGTTATAAGTAGCAACAGAACGGCTATGGAATTTCTATACAAGTTCATTAGATTATTTTTTGCTAATTTACAAAAATAATATGACATTGGAAATAAGAAAGCCCTGTACCTTAGAGATATAAGTAAAATTGAAAGACACCCGACTTTGAAGCCGAGTGTCTTATCATCTGTCTATACCGGTGTGGACTTTTCCATATCCGAATTCTTATATTTGCTTTCAGTCCTTACCATATGTCTTATCACCCGTCGGATTCTGCTCCATTTCGGGAAAAATGCAAACGGTCGGACAGAACTGTAGCTTAGCAGTATCACTAACAATGAAGCCAACGCAACGATTAGCAGCCACCCGTAAATCTCTTTCATGGACACAACCAATGCCTGAGTCTGTACCATTCCATATAGTTGACCGAGTGGAATAAAAGCGATGTCGGAATTGACATTGGTAATATCAGCGCCCAGAAGCGATGCGTTCTTAGCCATGATATGGCGTAGAATTTCCCCTATTACGGCAGGTCCAAATGTCGCACCCATCACGGCACCTGTGAAACCATTGACGGTCAGTGCCTGTGGAAAGACTTGAAAGGACAATCCGCTCTGAACTATTGAAGTAAGGAATACAATAGAGATTATCACGGCAGCAGCCCCTCGGGAAAAGAGAGGTATGAAAAGCATCTCTTTCTCCACCCCGTAATCTATGAAAAAATAGAAATATGCAAGGTAGATTATTGCCAAAGAGAAGGCGATGGCGGTCATGCTCTTATATCTCCATTTGCGCAAGGCAAACGTGAAATATGTAAATGCGCATCCCGCAACAATCCCGGCAAATACATACCAGTTTAAATCTATGAGATTCGTTTCGTCAAATCCAAGAATATTTGCAGCGTAGCTATGTTCAAAAACGTGCTCGGTAGCTATAAGGGTAAAAAACACAAGATATATTCCGGTAGCACGGATTACATTCCGGTTTTTCATTGCCTGAAAACTTATATACGGATGATGAAGAAACGATGCACGCCAAAGATTGATGCATAGTGTAGTGACCCCTATGATTGCAGCGCCCCTGATTTCCACCGCATCCCACCAATCGTAATAATTGCCGTAGACGCATATGAATGTGAAACACATCATGAAGACCGACCATAGAATCGCTCCAATCCAGTCAATACCGAGCAGAGGAATGAACATCGGACCTCTGAACGGCTTGACCAGAATCATCACCATTATCATCATCAGGGCAAGCAGCGCCGTCATTATCCAGTGCATATATTCCCACTGGGAAAAGAATGCCGTATAGATGGTGGCGATACCGCTTAGCTGGATTACGGAATCAACTATAATATAAACATAGCAAAAGAATATCGCCATATCCCTCACAGGAGTAAGCCAAAGCTGAATGGTGGAGTTACATGCGAAAGTGGCTTGCATTCTGAACCATCCGGCGATGAAGCAGGTGATGACAAGCAATGGCACATTCGTGGTGTGGGCGCAGATTACATTAGCGGCAATCAGCACGGCTGCCGAAACCAATAGCTGTGAACGAGTGGAAAATCTGAATTTAATACGGAACATCACAGCAAAGTTTATCGCCAAGCCTATAATCGATGCATAACCTGCCATCAGAATATCCTCCTGCATCAGTCCGGTCGTGCCTACCATGTCGGAAGCCGCGGCGAGATATACACCGCCTGAGAACTGTACTATCAGGACAAAGAAAATGAACAGATACGGCTTTAACCGCCTCGGTATAAAATCAGGGACTTCAGGTATGTCAAATGGTCCCTGAGGAGCATGCCAATCTGCCATATCAATACTTCACGCTACATTCCACATTCATGCCGGCTCTGAGCTTGGAGATATTCCCGGGATTGTTATCGGAAGTAAACTCTATCCTTACCGGAATGCGCTGGCGTACTTTTACAAAGTTGCCTGCCGAATTATCCTGAGGCAATAGCGAAAGCGATGCTCCCGTAGCAGTTGAAATGGATTTCACCGTGCCTTTGAATGTCACATCAGGAATGGCGTCTACCTTTATCTCGACCTCACTTCCCGGCTCTATATGCTTAAGCTGTGTCTCCTTGTAATTTGCTGTGACCCAAATATCCTGCGAATCCACGATATCGAGAAGAGTCTGACCCGGCTGAACGAGCTGACCTACCTGTATCTCCTTTCTTGAGGTATAACCGTCACATGGAGCGGTGATCACTGTATAACTCAGGTTAAGCTCCGCTGTTTCAAGCATAACTTTGCTCAACTCTATCCCTGCTTCTGACTGAGATATTCGCTGGCGGTTGATATCCACAACCGTTGAAGTAGCTGAACGTTGGCGTGCCAGCATTTCATATCTGGCTTTCTTTGCTTCATAATCCGTCTTCACCCCATCATACTGCTGGCGTGTGACGGCATCCTGAGCCAACAGTTTTTCATATCGGGCAAGCTCGGTAGCCGCCATATCCATCAATACCTTCGCTTCGGATATCGAAGCCTCGCTTACCGCAACATTGGCAGAGGCGGAAGTAACTGATCGGTCGGCGACCTCACGACCGGCAAGGGCATTCTGGTAATCTGCATGTGCACGTGCCACATTGAGACGCATGTCCGCATCATCTATAATTACCAGGGTGTCCCCCTTCTTGACCGGCTCATACTCTTTGAAGCGTATCTCCTTGATGTAACCCTGCACGCGACTGTTGACAGGGACTATCTGTTGACGCACCTGTGCATTGTCCGTAAACTCAACGTTACCCAGGTGAATGAATCGGGAACCGACCCAGAGGGCGGCTGCCACAATAACTGCTATCGTAATGATATATGACAATATCTTTTTGCTGCGATGTTTCATATCTTTCCGGTTGTAAACAAAAGTTTATAGTAATAATAGATGATGTTGATACGTGCATTTACCAGTTGTTGCTCCGCATCGAGTTTAGAGTTCGCCGCGTCAAGCATATCGGTGATGAGTGCCATATCAGCCGAATAGCGGGTGGATGTGGTGCGATAGTTTCTGTCGGCGAGCTCCACGCTTTTCTGTTGGGTTTTAAGTTCCTCGTAAGCCTCAAGATACCGCACATGATCCGCGTTTACGGCAAGCGACAGGTTTTCTTGCGCCGCTTCAAGCTGATCAATCGCATGTTGGGTAGTGGCTCGGCTCTTAGCTAACGCTTTATTGGTCTTATAGAGCGACGAGATATTATAGCTCACACCGAGCCCGACATACCAGTAGCTGAGATTACGGTTGATTGGAGGCACCTCCACCAGTATAGGTCCATCCATAGTCCAGGCTGCCTGCAATCCGATCTTTGGAAGACGATCCGTCTTCACGAGGGCTTCCGCCTTGCGACTTATCTCCACCCCTGAACGTGCAAGGCTAAGTGATGGAGAATTAACCTCTGCTTCCGCCTGCCACCATCGCGCGTCTTCCTTAGGGAGCGCCCTTGAGAGAATAGTGCTGTCCGGGATAACGACCGTGCCCTCGGAGAGCCCGGCGGTGGTCACGAGATTGGTATTCAGGATAGCGAGTGTATTATCAATTTTTACAAGTTGCAATTCAAGATTTGACAGAAGGAGTTCATAGCGTGTTATGTCGTTAAGCAATGCCGTGCCTTGCTCATATCTCGCTTTCATCTCCTGCAGCACCTTTTTGGCGGCGGCAATATTGCTTTCGACCACTGCTCTTAAATTGGTGTACTTATAGATATCAAGGTAATAACCTGTGAGCTGGAAGCGGATGTTGTCGCGCTGGAAGTCTGTGGCATATCTTGCCGACGTCAATTTCAGCTCGGCGAGTTCCACAGCTTTCGTAACCGCTCCTCCGGTATATAGTGGCTGAGTGATATTAAGCCCCACGCCATTTCCGAAATGAGGGATAGGAGCTTTCTGATAATCACTGAAATTACGCTTTGTGGTGAAGCCGTCGCCAATATAGCTTAAGGATAGAGATGCGTTGATATCCGGCAGAAGAGCTGTACGCGCAACGCTTATTTCGCGCTCGGCTTCAGTCTGAGCAGAGTAAGCGGGACGGAGTTGGACACTATTGTTTTCAGCAGACTCGAATATTTCCTCAAGCGTTACTACTGATTGACCGAAAGCGCACACTCCCCCGCTCCACAGGATCACAGACATGAGTCCTGTGAGCAATCGTAGATTGTTCATAATGTAATTATTAGGAAAATGTGTAAGATTAATTCTCAGTGGATATTACTGAGAGAGACTTGTTTATCCACAAGTCTCAAACGGAGCTGTGCTCTTCCAGTTCTCAAGATATCCCCAGTTGCTTACCCGGGGTGATGATGTCTCGTCAGTTAGAAATAGATAGTTCATTTAAAGGCAACTCTTTGTGAATTGCATCGCAAATTTACAAAAAAATTTTCATTTATTCTCCATCTATTTTTTATAAGTATGTATTCAAAATTAGGCTCCATTCAATAAAAGAGTCCTGATTGTTCAGTAAATTTCATTAGGAAACTTATTGAAAATCAGGACTTGTAAGCTCTTTCTTATATAGAGGGTTGCTTTTATCTAATTGGTCTGTTTCCTCGCTGTCCGGTACGGTTATCAGTTAATGGCTTGGCATCCCCGGTCAGCTTCAGTTCGGTGCCGTTTGAAAGCTTGATTTCATATCCTCCGCGTTTGCGCGAAATCTCAATTATTGATTTACCGGCATGGTTTGCAGCGACATATTTTGAAATGGCGGAGGGTATGATGGCTGATGGAACCGCCCTACCTTTTGCTGCTTTTACCTCTTTCCATTCCCCGTTATCACGGAATTCGACTTCTGCGCCCCCGACAAGATCCACTTCATATTCCATACCACGGCGTCCCTGATCTTTCTCCGCCTTTCTTACCTTATCGCCGGGAAAATGCTTGGTGAGAAATGCCTGAGCCGTCTTGGGAAGTTCTGACGAATTGATGGGTGTGCCGGCAAAAACAAGCGTGGGAAACGATGCTGTGATCGCCAAAAGCATCATGATAATTTTTCTTTTCATTTGCTGCTATATTTTTTATGTTTAATATTCTTGCAAATATAACATTTATAATAATTACTAAGTTTTTCGCCTTTACCCATTCACCATTATTATAATGCAGTTGGTCATTAATTAGGCATACTGACACCAATCTACAATTTTTAAATCCTTAATTTTGTCGCAATTTGTCGCAAATTTAGAAAATTTATAGAAAGATGACAGTAAAGACCTTTATCGACCGCCCCATACTTTCAGGCGTAATCTCTGTGTTGATTGTTGCGCTTGGTATATTAGGACTTCTTCAATTACCCATAGAACAATTTCCCAATATCGCACCCCCTACCGTAAGGGTTTCCGCCACATACACCGGTGCGAATGCAGAAACTGTATTAAAAAGTGTCATCGTGCCTCTTGAGGAGTCTCTCAATGGTGTGGAGGATATGATGTATATGACATCTACGGCAACAAACACAGGCACTGCATCCATTTCAATATACTTCAAACAAGGGACAGACGCAGACATGGCTGTGGTGAATGTGCAGAATAGAGTTGCCTCCGCCCAGGGTCTGCTTCCTGCAGAAGTGACAAAAAGCGGAGTGACAGTAAGGAAACGCCAGAACAGTACCTTGAAGTCAATAACGCTTTACAGTCCGGACGATAAATACGATTCCAACTTCCTCACCAACTATATGAAAATCAACATCGAGCCTCAACTTTCAAGAATTGCGGGCGTAGGTGAGGTAAATATATTCAGTGCAGACTATGCCATGAGAATATGGCTTGACCCTGCAAAGATGTCGCAGTATGGACTCGTTCCGGCTGATATTGACAAGGTTCTTGCCGACCAGAATATCGAATCCCCTACCGGCACCCTCGGAGCGGAATCTCCATCTTCATTTCAGTATGTGCTGAAATATAGAGGACGTTACGAGAATGTTGAAGAATATGAGAATCTTGTTGTCAAGGCTTTACCTGATGGGAATGTACTTCGCCTTAAAGATATTGCAAATGTAGAGCTCGGGGCAGTCAATTACGCGATGCTGAGTCAGACAAGCGGGCATCCGGGAGCAAATGCAATGATAGCACAGACTGCCGGTTCCAATGCCAATGAAGTTATAGAAGAAATAGATAGAACTCTCGAAGAAATTCGATCAAATTTGCCCCCGGGCATGGTGCTGACCGATATTTCGAGTACAAAGGATTTTCTTGACGCATCAATCAACAAGGTTATTGAGACTCTAATTATAGCAATCATTCTTGTTGTGCTGGTCGTGTATTTATTCCTCCACGATTTCCGTGCTACGTTGATACCTACTGTGTCAATCATCGTGTCGCTTATCGGTACGTTTGCTTTTCTCTATGTTGTCGGATTTACGCTGAACATGCTAACTCTCTTTGCGATAGTTCTTGTAATCGGAACAGTGGTTGACGACTCGGTAGT
>JAAVFG010000040.1 GCA_014800895.1 Bacteroidales bacterium | reverse complement strand
GAACAGAGAAGTTAAACCTTATCACGCCGATGGTACTGCGAAAGCGGGAGAGTAGGTAATCGCCGCCTTTAAGAGAGTTGATTCGCAAGAGTCAACTCTTTTTTTATCCTCCACTCGTTCTTTATCCACTACTCGTTTTTGTAGGGACGTACCCAAGGTGCGTCCGTTAAATTCCGGTGAATGAACAATCTTATCCGGACGCACCTATGGTACGTCCCTACAAAGTTGGTGGAATTGCCGGGAGGTAGTTCTAAATTGACGGTAATTTAGATTTTCTTTTTAGTTTTATTTACTTTTTATTTGCTGTTATATTTTATTTATATATTTTTGCATAGTAAATTAATAGCTACTTAAATCAATGCTTATGAAGAAACTTTTACTTTCTATTGCAGTATTAGCTTCCGCCGCTATGGCTAATGCTGAAATCAAGACTGTAGTCTATGACTTTAAGGCCGAGACTTATGGTCTTAATCGTGAAACAGAAAATTCCGGTCCTTACATTGATAATGGTACAAAACTGACTGAGACTGATGGTACTGTCATCACCCTAAATAAGACTGAGGGTAAGAATGGCTGGCGTCTCTGGAGTGATGGTCTCCGTATCTACAAAAATAGTGGTACTTCAATGAATATCACTTCCACTGCCGGTGCTATCACAAAAGTAGCTTTCTCTTTTAAGTCCGGAGTTATCTCTCAGGTAAACGGGTCTACTGTGTCAGGCACGGAGTTTGAGGTGAAGTGTGATACAAAAGATTTGAATCTGGAATTGAATGTTGCTAACAACGGTGCAATCTATACTGTAACCCTGACTCTCGATACTGATGCATCAGGAAATGGAAGCGGTACAGAGGTAGAGGAGCCGGACGCTCCGGAGCCTATCCCCGCTTCTTCTATCAAGGATATACTTGCACAGGCAGACAATACTCCTGTAGTTGTAGAGTTCCCTCTCACAGTTGCTTTTGTTAGCTACAATAATATCTTCTGTGTGGATGCAGCCGGCGATTTCATTCAGGTGTATGGCAAAAATTCTTATCAGGAGAATGATGTTATTCCTGCTGATTGGAATGCAACATATAAACTATACAATGGTGCAACACCTGAACTTGAAGTGACCGGTACTCTTCCTGCTGCAACCGAGCAAGGTGACTTCACTCCGAAGGCGGTAACTGCTAAAGATCTTTCTGCTGATTTGGTAAATAATGTTCTTGTTGTCAAGAATGTTACTTTTGCAGAGGCTACTCCCGCAACTAAGGATAACTTTGACGGTGTGAGCGACGGCGTTACAGTTTCTTTCCGTAATAACTATACTAAGGAGAGTGTACCTGCCGGGACATATGATGTTAAAGGTCTTGTAAATGTATATCAGGGTGCTTATCAAATCTATGTACTCGATTATACTAAGGTTGATGCTTCCGGTGTCAATGAGATTGCTTATGATAACGGTGAGGCTGTTTATTTCAACCTTCAGGGTGTGAAGGTGGCTAATCCCGAGAAAGGCATTTTCGTTCGAGTTCAGAATGGCAAGGCTACCAAGGTGATGATGTAAGATATTTTCTAAATATCTACTTATTAAAATAATGCGGGCATAGCGATATAATCGGGATGCCCGTATTATTTTTTACCATATTTGTTTTTCTCCCTCATTATATTTATTTTTGTACGACTTAATATTCCACTCCATGAAGACAATGAGCACAGATCAGCCCAAGCCTCGGATTCTGATGATTTATACCGGGGGCACAATAGGAATGAAAGAGAATGCCGAGACGGGAGCCTTGGAACCTTTTGATTTCAATCATCTCTTGGAAAATGTGCCCAAAATCAAACGATTGGACTATGAAATAGATAGTTATCAGTTTGAAACGCCTATCGACTCCTCAGCCATGCATCCCAAGCACTGGGAGACAATAGCAAAAGTAGTGGAGCAGAATTATGATGACTATGACGGTTTCGTGGTATTGCATGGGACAGACACTATGGCTTACACCGCATCAGCGCTCAGTTTCATGCTTGAGAATATCCGTAAGCCTGTAGTTATCACCGGTAGTCAGTTGCCGATAGGGGAAGTACGCACGGATGGCGAGGAAAATCTCATCACGGCGTTGCAGGTTGCAGCGGCTAAGGATAAGAAAGGGGAGCCGATGGTGCAGGAGGTAGCAATACTCTTCGAGGATTATTTATGGAGAGGAAACAGAGCCACAAAACATTCATCTGACAATTTCAATGCTTTCAAGAGCAGTAATTATCCGCGGCTTGCAAAGATTGGGTTGGGAATCACCTACCGTCCTGAAGTGATGTGGCGAAGCAAAAACAACGAGCCATTTAAGGTGCATTATGGCATGGATACGAATGTGGCTTATCTTGATCTATTCCCGGGCATCAGCGAGAATGTGGTTCGTCATATCCTTACGGTTCCCGGATTAAAGGGATTGGTGATGAAGACCTTCGGCTCGGGAAACGGACCTACAGACCCATGGTTTCTGGAAGCGGTAAAGGCGGCGGTAGACAAAGGGCTTGTGATAGTAAACGTTTCGCAATGTGAGAACGGCATGGTGTTGCCTTCGCGTTACGGCGCAGGTTTCGGATTGGAAAAAGCCGGAGTCATCTCGGGTCATGACCTGACCTCGGAAGCGGCCATAACCAAACTGATGTTTCTATTCGGTCAGGGGATGAGCGGAGAAGAGGTAAAGGTCGCTATGGAAAATTCCATCTCCGGAGAGATGAACGATAAGGAAACTATTGAAAAGATATGACTTCTAAAGCGATATGATTTCTGAAAAGAGGAATTTAGATAAAAGCATACTGCTACTTGCGGCACCGGCGATAATCAACAATATCACGGTGCCGTTGTTGGGTCTTTGCGACACCACTATAGCGGGACATCTCGGGTCGCCCCGTTACCTTGCTTCTATCTCAGTCGGCACAATGATGCTCAATGTCTTTTTCTGGCTTGCCGGCTTTTTGAGAATGGGCACGACCGGACTGACGGCACGCAGTGTGGGCAGAGGGAGCTATATGCAATGCCGCGAGGTATTGATGAAATCGTTGCTGATAGCCGGGGTCATATCCCTCATAGTACTTGCATGTCAAAATAGCCTCCTCACTTTGCTCCTGCGCTTTTTAGCTCCCGGGAGTGATGCCGCCGAATTGGCGGGGAGATATTTCAGGATAGGAGTCTGGTGGGTGCCTGCCCAGCTGACTATAATGGCGGTAAGCGGGTGGTTTATAGGTCTGCAGACCACGGTTATCCCTATGACCATAGCGATAGGGACCAACGTGATAAATATAGCCGCGAGTGTGCTGTTTGTATTCGGGATAAAGAGAGGTTTTGACGGGATAGCTTACGGCACATTGGTGGCAAACTGGATAGGGGCTATAGCTGCATTATGCTGGGCTTTGGTAAGACTGAAGGAAGAGAAAAAGAAATTAGCGACGAAGAGAGGAGAGGAAGAGAGAGAATATGATGAAACCACGAAGATGGAATTGAAAGGGGATAGGATAAAGTGGAGCGAGTTCTTCAAGGTAAACAGTGCCCTCTTCATCCGTTCGGCTTGTATTATGGCTGTTACACTCACAGTCACATCCGTCGGCTCGCAATTAGGGGAGCTGACATTGGCTGCCAATGCAGTAATAATGCAGTTTTTCCTCTTCTTCTCCTATTTCATGGATGGCTTTGCATTCAGCGGCGAGGCATTAGCCGGTAAATTCTCGGGTGCGGGAGATGGGGAGATGGTGATAAAAACCATGAAATCCCTTTGCCGTTGGGGAGCGGTAATGGCATTGATATTCCTGGCGCTCTACACGTTCGGAAGCAAGACGATGGCGCAATTAATCACCGACTCCGCTGAAGTGGTGAATAAGATAGAGGAGTACAGGCTATGGATACAACTTCTACCTCCGGTAACAGTCTCAGCCTTTATCTTTGACGGACTCTTTGTAGGTCTTACCCGTACCCGCGCCATGATGTGGGTCACTATAGCAGGAGCGGCTCTCTTTTTTACCATACTCTTCGGATCGAATATCCCGCACACCAATAATTTGCTTTGGCTATCATTCGAGTCATATCTCTTTGTAAGAGGAGCGGCGCTGGCAGTGACCTTCTTTTACACAGTCGTAGGTAAAAGAGGCTGACTATTACTAAAAGAAATTTTAGCGGAAGCGCCTAAAAAAGAGGATAGGGAGAGAATATTAAAAATAAAAGAGTTATCTTTGTAAATAATACAGAAAAGCAGAGAATTGGAAGAAACTAATACATATAGGGCTGTACGCATAGATGACACTGCGGAATGGAGGATGATAATATATATCAGCCGTAACGGTATGTCGGCATTCCTCAAGAATGAGGAAGACCCGATGGAGCCTCTGATAGTCATCTTTTCACTTGAATGGGAAAAAGATGATATCCGGTTGTTATCAAAGATAGAGGCAGCAGTATATGACCATCCCCAGCTCCTGGATGACTTCTCCACCGAGATAATCATAAACACGGAGAAATCACTGTGGGTGCCTGCCAAAGTAGTAGACTATGACGCTGCAGGCAGAGAGGAGGAATACAGGGAGGAGGCGGATCTCTATAACATGGTATATGAGGCTGCGGATGAAGATATCTTCATGGATGAAATAGAGGATAAGGTATGTCTCTATTCCTTGGAAGCTGGGTTGCTTCCATTCATCCGACGTACTCTTCCGGGCGCCCGCACATGGTGTCAGCAGACATTGGCTGTGCGACGTTTTGCCGATCAGGTGGCGGACATGCCGCGCCTTTATGTGGATATCAGGGAAGGAGAGGCGGATTATTACGGTTTTGACGGTAGAAAACTTCTCTTTGCAGTGACTCATCCATGGAAAGCCAAGAGTGAAATTCCGGAGAGAATATTCAGTCTGATGGAGGTTTTCAGGTTGGATAAAAGCTCCACGCAGGTAATGCTTTCAGGGAAAAAAGATATAAGGGCAGAATTGATGGGACTTCTTAGGGAAGAACTCAATTTCGTTATGCTTACGATGCTTCCCTCCTCAATTTCAAAATGTGAGCAGCCCCTTGCGGTGGGATTGGCTCTGACACGCAGATAAAATCTTAACACTATGAGAATCATCAGAGGAAAATATGGCAAAAGGCGTTTTGATGTGCCAAAAAATATCACGGCACGCCCCACAACTGATTTTGCACGGGAAAATCTATTCAATATCATAGAAAATATAGAAGACCTCGAAGAAAAGAGTGTTCTTGATCTCTTTGCGGGGACAGGAGCGGTGAGCTGGGAGTTTGTCAGCCGTGGCGCTTCTCCGGTTGTTGCGGTGGAGCAGGCGCAGGTGCAAAGCGGATTCATCAGATCAGTAAAGGAAAAACTGAAAGATGAAGCGCTCCGTCTGGTGAAGGGGGACGTCTTCAAATATCTTGAACGATCTAAGGACAGTTACGATATTATCTTCGCAGACCCTCCATATGATCATCCGAGATTTGCTGAGATACCCGAACTGATTCTGAAATCACCCGCCTCCCGGCAGGGCACACTGGTGATAGTGGAGCATAACCGCAATCACGACTTCAGCCGACTTCCGGGATTTATGCGTCACCTCGTCTACGGCAGTGTCAATTTCTCCCTCTTTCGGGTAGAGGAAGGAGAGTCGGTAACGGAGGCGGAAGAAGCTGATGGGGATGGCGAAGCTTAAACTGAATATTTTAGTAAAGAAAAAATAAGAATCATGATAAAATTAGATAGTATAGAGGATGCCCTCAAGGACTTCCGCGAAGGAAAATTTGTGATAGTAGTAGATGATGAGGACCGCGAAAATGAAGGCGATCTTATCATAGCCGCCGAGAAGGTTACGCCGGAGGATGTCAACTTCATGTTGAAAAACGCACGCGGTGTGTTGTGTGTTCCAATTACAATGCAACGTTGTAAGGAGTTGGATCTCGATCCGCAGGTGAGTGATAACACTTCAGTGCTCGGCACACCCTTTACCGTTACCGTAGATAAACTTGAAGGCTGCTCCACAGGAGTATCGATTGAGGACCGCGCCGCCACAATCCGTGCGCTTGCCGATCCTGCCTCCACTCCTGCCACATTCGGTCGCCCCGGACATATCAACCCCCTCTATGCTCAGGATCGCGGTGTGCTTCAGCGTGCCGGTCATACAGAAGCGGGCGTAGATATGGCTCGTCTGGCAGGTCTTGAACCTTGCGCAGCCCTTATGGAGATAATGAGCGATGACGGATCAATGGCACGTCTTCCCGAACTTCGCAAACGCGCCGATGAATGGGGACTCAAGCTTATATCGATTCGTGACCTTATCGAATATCGCCTTAAAAATGATACACTTGTGGAGAGAGGCGAGGAAGTGGACCTCCCTACGGAACACGGTCATTTCCGACTCATCCCATTCCGTCAGAAAGATAACGGACTGGAGCATATCGCGCTTATCAAGGGGGATGTTTCAGATGGCGAGCCGGTACTCGTGCGTGTCCATTCATCATGTATGACCGGCGATATCTTCGGCTCAAAGAGATGCGAATGTGGCGAACAGCTTCATCTCGCTATGGAGACGATTGAGAAAGAGGGTCGCGGCGCCATCATATATCTCAATCAGGAGGGGCGTGGCATCGGACTTATGGATAAGATACGCGCCTACAAGCTGCAAGAAGATGGTCTCGACACTGTCGACGCCAACCTTCATCTCGGTCATAAGGCGGATGAGCGCGATTATGGCGTAGGAGCTAATATCCTTCATTCGCTCGGCATCAAGAAGATGCGACTGATGAGCAATAATCCCATGAAGCGTATCGGGCTGGAAGGTTTCGGTATCGAGGTCGTGGAAAATGTCCCCCTCGAAGTGGAGCCTAACGAATACAACGCCAAGTATATGCACACCAAGAAGGAGCGTATGGGACATACTCTCCATAAAAGCTGATCAAGAGAAGAAGGAAATCTTGAAAATGAAGAAATATAAATTATCATTCCTGTCATGTATCCTTATGTTGGCACTTGCTCTCTCCTTTGCAGTAGAGGCAAGTGCCGCCATGCCCTCAGGTCAGGTGGACACCGTCAAGATAATGAATATTATCGAGATGAATTACACACCGGGAGGAGATCCCACCCGACTTGTAGGGAAGGTTGCTGAGTCATTCGTAGGTACGCCTGCAGAGGAAGTGACGATGGAAGATGCGACAGGGAACCTCAATATGCGCACGGATGCTTTTGATGACATGAGTTTTCTGAATACCGTTGTGGCTCTGGCGCGTCTCTCGACATCTCCCGGACACAAGAGGATAAATGAGTATGCGGATGAATTGCGTAACATCACTTACCGTCGCGGTAATGAGGATGGATTCGCTTCCAAGATGGTGTATGTCTCCGACTGGATTGTGGACAATAAGTCCAGAAATAATGTGACTGAACTGACAGAAAATTATTCAGATCAATTCCGCACGAAGTCCTTGGAGAAAGTCACCCGCGAACGAAGCCGATATGCTGCCCTTAAAGATTCCGCCACATATGAGGCGCAGAAGATGGTGGAGATGGGTTATCGCACTCATAAGATACCTCATCTGAAGCGCGAATATGCAGCCTATAAGGATGTGAAAGATAATCTTAAGGATGGCGATATCGTAATCATCCTCTCCCCCGAGCCCTCCACCGATGCTCTTGAAATAGGCGTGCTAAGGGAGCGCGAAGACGGTTTTCATCTTATCCATCCCTCTAAAACAGAAGGGAAAGTGGTAGAGGAGCCCGAAGTGCTCGACCGTTATCTCAAGCGTAATGCCAAAAGGACTTACGGCTGGAGATGGTTGCGACTCAAGCAGTAATATAGGGCAATCGCGCAGCCAAAGGTCAGAAAAGTAAAAGATAAAAAAGAAACAGACAAAGAATAATATAATGTTTTTTGTAAATGCCAAGATAAATATCGGTCTGCAGATAGTGGGGAGACGTCCGGACGGTTACCATGATTTGCAGACCGTTTTCTATCCCATAGGGAAAGAAGCCGGGAAGCCTGAGAATCCCGTCCGGTTTTGTGACATACTTGAATTGGCGCCGTTAACTTCCGAATATGGAGAGAATCCCGACAGCGATGATGCAAGAGAAGGTGCGTTGCCTCGGTTCCTGTTTAAAGGGAGAGAAATAGAATGTCCGTTAGAATCCAATTTAGTATATAAAGCCTCAAGCCTTTTCTGTGAAGCTACAGGGGCGGACTTCTCCGACGAAATAGTGATACTTGAGAAATATCTTCCGGACGGTGCCGGTCTGGGAGGAGGAAGTGCGGATGCAGCCTTCACCCTTCTTGCTCTTGCGGAGAAATATAACGCAACTCATCCCGGAAAGGAGATAACCCGACGCGCCTTATCAGAAATGGCTCTAAAGTTGGGCGCCGATTGTCCATTCTTCATCCTCAATCAACCAGCCTATGCGGAAGGGGTAGGAGAGGAGCTGAAAGAGATAGGATTGAATCTATCAGGGTACTGGCTCGTGCTTATCAAACCGGATATCTATGTCTCCACCCGCGAAGCATTTGCCGGTGTGACACCCCGCCGCTCTGATTTTGATTTACGCCAACTTCCCTCGCTGCCCATAGAGGAATGGAGAGAAAAAGTGAAAAATGACTTTGAGGATTCCCTTTTTCCTCGCTATCCGCTCCTTGAAGAAATAAAAGAGAAGCTTTACAAGAAAGGCGCGCTATATGCTTCAATGAGCGGAAGCGGGAGCTCGATATATGGCATGTTCAGGAGTAAAGGGGAGGCGGAAGAAACACTCAAAGCATTTGAAGATGATGCAACCATAGAGGGTTCTTATTTGTTAAAAATGTAACAGACATCCGCATATCACTCAGTATCCTGAAGATTCCGCTAAAGATATTTAAGTAATCAGGCTGTCAGGATAGAAATAAAAGGGCGAAGTCTGTAATTTTAACATATTTTGGCTAAGAATTTGATATAAACATATGGGTAAGAACAGACATCGTCACGGCTATTTCGGACGCGACCGTCAGAATTATAAAAAGACTATGGAAGAGAATCAGAATAAAGATAACGAGCAGAATGTAGAGAACCCTGAGGCAGTAGTGGTGGATGATGTGAATCCTACCCCTGCTGAGGATCAGACAGCTGAGGAGACAGTAGCGGAAGGTGCTGTCACAGCAGAAGATGAGGTGGCTAAGTTGAAAGAGGAATTAGCTAAGGAGAAGAAAGAATATCTTTTCCTCATGGCAGAATTCGATAATTTCCGCAAGCGCACCTTGAAAGAGAAATCAGAATTGATCAAGAATGGCGGAGAAGGCGCATTTAAGGGACTTCTTCCTATCGTAGACGATTTCGAGCGTGCCTTAAAAGCTACTGCTGACAGTCAGGATGCCGCTTCCATCCGTGAAGGTATGGAGCTCATCTATAAGAAACTTAAAAAATATATGGAGCAGAATGGCGTGAAGGAGATGGATCCCGAGGATAAGGATTTTGATGCCGACCGTCATGAAGCTATTTCCGTAGTGCCTGTGCCTGATGAGGATGCAAAGGGTAAAATCCTTGACACTGTGGAGAAAGGCTATATGATGAATGACAAGGTGCTTCGTCATGCCAAGGTAGTAGTAGGACAGTAAAATTCCGGAATCATGGCAGAAAAAAGAGATTACTATGACGTCTTAGGCGTAAGCAAGGGTGCTTCCGCCGATGAGATAAAGAAAGCCTATCGAAAGATGGCTATCAAATATCACCCTGATAAATGGAGCCAGGCTTCCGAGGCTGAGAAGAAAGATGCCGAGGAGAAATTCAAGGAGGCGGCAGAGGCATATGATGTATTGAGCGATACCGACAAGAGAGCCAAGTATGACCAGTTCGGACACAGCATGGGTGCCGGGTATGGCGGCGGAGGCGGTAACTATGGCGGAGGCTTCGGCGGCGGCATGTCAATGGAGGATATCTTCGCCCACTTCGGCGATATTTTCGGCGATATGGGTGGCGGCAGCTATAGCAGTTACGGCGGCAGAAGCAGTGCGCGTCCACGTAAGCATGTCAACAAAGGCACCGACCTCCGTATCACTGTGAAAGTCACTCTCAAGGATATCATGAACGGCGTGACAAAGAAGCTGAAGATTCCAAAGATGGTGGCTTGCTCACACTGTAACGGCACCGGAGCCAAGGATGGCACAGCCTTCAAGACCTGTCCCCGATGCCACGGCACAGGCTATGTCGATACCGTGCAACAGACCTTTATGGGACCGATGCACAGCACCACTGTCTGCCCCGAATGTAACGGCGAAGGAAAAATTATTTCCGAGGCATGTACTTATTGTGGGGGTACAGGCGTTGAAAAGAAAGAGGAGATTGTGGAATTTACCATCCCTGCCGGTGTTGAGGATGGAATGGTGCTTACGATGCGCGGACAGGGTAACGCTCCCCGTCATGGCGGCGTAAACGGCGATCTTCTTATCAAGATTCAGGAGGAGAAGGATCCTGAGTTGATTCGCGACGGTGATGATCTTATCTATAACCTTATGCTCGATATTCCTACGGCAGTGCTCGGAGGATCAGCAGAAGTCCCGATGGTGGAGGGTAAGGCTCGTCTCAAGATTGCTCCCGGCACACAGCCCGGCAAGGTGCTCCGTCTGCGTGGCAAGGGTCTTCCCAAATTCCAGAGCTCTGCGAAGGGAGATATCCTTGTGAACGTGATGGTATACATGCCTGAGAACTTGAATGATACCGAGAAAGCGGCTATCGAGAGCCTGAAGGATAATCCGAATATTGTGCCTGATAAGTCCACTTCACAACGTATCTTCTCACGTCTCCGCCATATCTTCAATAAAGAGAACAGAGGGGTAGAGTAAAGCTGCTCCCTCAAAAAAGAGAATCAAGGGGTAGAATAATTTACCCCACCCCGTAGATGAGTTATACTCCTCCGATAGATGAACAGAAATTGGTCAAGGATCTTCAGAACCCGCGGACTGCAAAAGCGGGTTTTGATCTCCTTATGCGCACATACGGAGAACAGATATACTGGCAGATACGTAAGATGGTGCTGAGCCATGATGACGCCAACGATCTTCTCCAGAATTGCTTCATGAAGGCATGGAATAATCTCCATAATTTCCGTGGGGATGCCAAATTATCCACCTGGCTATATAAGATAGCTGTGAATGAGACCATCAATTTCCTAAATAAGGAGAGGACACGCAATAACGTATCATCTGACGGGGAGGATGATTTCCTTCTCAATTCTCTTGAAGCCGATGAATATTTCGACGGCGACGAGATACAGCGTAAGCTTCAGGAGGCGATCCTGACACTCCCTGAAAAGCAGAGACTCGTATTCAACATGCGTTATTATGACGAGATGAAATATGAGGAGATGTCGGAAATACTCGGCACATCTGTCGGAGCCCTGAAAGCCTCATATCATCATGCAGTAAAAAAACTTACCCAGTATCTTGATAAGGAGGAGATTTGAACCCGGATCGTGACGGAGAAAATTAAAAAAATAAAGAAATAAGGAAAAAAATTGAAGGTAATGATTAAACCGTTACCTTCTTTTTTTGTCCATAGGGAAAAGAATCCCCGCAAGGGGAGAGAAAATGTGTTCAGAAAGGGGAATTGGAAAACACAATAAAGAGAAAGAGATTATGAATCAGGAAGAAAGGCTAAAAGAGAAATTTGGAAAGAACCCGGGGTGGAAAGTTCCGGAGGGATATTTCGAAGCCTTCTGCAAAGATATGTCGGAGCGATTACCGGAGCAGCCCGCGCAGCCGATAGCTGAGAAGATGAGCGCATGGCAGCGGATGAAGCCATATGTGTATCTTGCCGCCATGTTTGCCGGTATATGGTGTATGATGAAAGTCTTTCATGTGGCATCTCAAAATGCTTCCATGAATCTTGATAATCCTCCCGAGCATATAGCTTTGCTGATGGAAAGCGATCCCGACCTTGACCTCTACGCGCTCCCCGAATATAAGGATGAGGATTATTATTCTCTGATAGAGAGCTATGATAATATGGCTGATTTTGAAAAAGATATGGGGAGGGCGCTATCTTCTGACGAAGATGGGAACGCGGAAGAGAAGTAATACCTACCCTTAATTACTGGAAAACCCAAAGAAATCGTTAAAATAAGATATGAAAAAACTTTACTTCTTGCTCTCTCTTCTGATTTTCTCGATTATTCCGGCGATAGCCCAGCCGAAGGGGGAGCCTACCCCTGAGCAAAGAAAGGAATTCAGGGAATTTAAAATGAAATATATCTCTCAGGATATGGAGATGAACGCGGAAGCCCAGAAGAAATTCAGTGAGGTCTACAACCGTCTCTCCGATGAGCGTCATGCTCTCCGTAAAGAGATGTTTGCCATCCATCGTAAGATAAAGGATAAGACTGCTACCGAACAGGATTATGCCACTCTCAACCGTCTTCGCGCCCGCGAGGAGGAGATAGAGAGTAAGTATGATGAGGAATTTGGTAAATTTCTTACAGAGAAGCAGATTTTCAAGATGAAAGAAGCTGAGAATACCTTTGTCAAGAAACTGCACGATATGAGTCAAAAGAGAAAGAAGGATAAGAAAAAATAGAAGTAAATGAAGATAAAAGAGGATATAAGAGGGATCTGCTTAGCGTGGATCCTTTTTGTTTTAATCGGATTAGGCGCTATGGCGAAGAAGAGTACTGATAATAATTCCTTTGCCACTCCTGATTTTGCGTTTCCAAAGAGTGTGGAGCAGAACGCTCGACCTATGCTTAAAGCGGCTCTCGGAAGAAATGACGGAGTGGAGGCGTTGCGGGCGGCTATGCAGATAGTAATAGCAGAAAATCTTGTTTCGGCTGATAACGCACAGAGAGGGGTAGAGCTCTTTGACTCCCTCTCCCGAAATTTGTCAGCCCCTTATTCATCGTTGGCTCTACTGCTCGAGACCCGCTTATACGGTGATATTTACCGAGAGAAGAGTTATCTCTATAATCAAAGGGTAATTCCTGTTTCGCCTCGCCCGGATGAGATAGCTGAATGGAGCGGAAAGATGTTCACGGTTGTCGTGGACAGTCTGACAGAGGAGGCTATGAAAGGAGCGGAGAAGTATAAGGATGTTTCACTGAAAGGGTTTGCTCCAATCATCACGGATGCAGAAAAAGCAGATAGAGCGGGGTTCTCTCTCTTTGACTTCATGACGCTACAGAGTGTAGCCAATCTCAAGGTTGTAAACAGGGATGAAAAGAAAACCATTCCTTTCAATGTAGCAGCATCAGAATTTCATTCAAAAAAAGATGATTCTCTCGCAGGCAGGATATGGAAAAGCAATATGGATATCCATTCTTCAGGGCATCCCACAGAGGCTGGCGCCTACATGGAATATAAGTTTCTTAAGTCAGAAAATGCCGGAGTCTTTGCAAATGGAGTGTCATCTCAGGAGGATAGAAGGGAGAGATGGAAAGCAGCAATCGAAAAATATCGTGACACACCCTATTGCGGGCTATTCCTTTCCGAATATTCATCTCTATACTCACCAAAAGATAAAGAAAAATATAGAGATCTCTATCTACTCATCTCTTCATATCTTAGTTCATTCCCAGAATGTAAAGATGCGAAATCCCTCAAAGCTATCCTGAAGAATATGGAAGCGAAAGAGGTAAGTCTTACTATTCCTTCACAAATTCTTCCTGAGTCATCCTTCAAGGCGGAGATAACCTCTGATAATCTGTCACACTTCTATCTCCTTGCAGTCCGTCTGAAAGATAACAGGAGCGGAAGGTGCAGTAAGGAAGATTTGAAGAGCGGAACAGTAAAGAGAGTAGTGGAGGTGAATCTGCCGCAGGAGGAGATTCCTTTCCGGACTGCCGGAACATTTGAGATACCCGGACTTGAGAGCGGAACATATGCATTGGTCGCATCCGCTTCACGGGATCTTAACGGATTGATAATTAATAATTCCGACCGAAAGAATTTTTCCACATTTTTAGTAAGTCGTCTGAGAGGGATACAGATGTCGGGTACGGATGATAAATCCGGCTTGACCTATTTCGTGGTGGATGGCAGGAATCAGTCTCCTGTAACCGGAGCGACGGTATCTTTACTATCAGATTCATATCCCGGTAAAGGGAAAGTAACAACTCTTATCACGGATGCTGCCGGAAGTGTGAATATTCCGAAGGGGAGATATGAAGTGACTGTAAGAAAAGGCACCGATTTTCTTTATGATTATCTATATGGCTATGGGAATGGCGGAAATAAAAAGGAAAAACCGATTACTTCCGGCTCACTTTTCTCTGACCTTTCAATATATCATCCCGGGGATACCGTACGCTTCACGGGAGTGGTCTATTCCAAGAATGATATGGAATTGTCAACTTGCCCGGAGAAAGATGTGACGGTGTATCTGATGGACGCCAATTATCAGCAGATAGATAGCGTTAATTTGAATTCCGACAGATTCGGACGAATAGCGGGGTCATTCGTGCTTCCTAAAAACGGACTCCTTGGTAACTGGAGTATCTTGATGAAAACGAAGGAGGAGTCAAACAGTGCGGAATTACCCGGGAAGAATAAAGCTATTACAGTCTTAAATTCCTTTTTAACTTCAAGGTCGTTTCAGCTAGCAGATTATAAGACCCCTACATTCTTTATCGAGACTTCCGGTATAGATGGCGATGTTAAGCCGGGGGATATGTTGGTAATAAACGGGTCTGTGCGGACTTATTCAGGAATGCCGGTAGCCCGTGCAGCCGTAAAGTATGATATCTCTTTCTCTCCCTGGCGATGGTTTGGAGCACTGCAGGGAGCTGATACTTACGGAGGGGAGGTTATCACTGACGACTCAGGAAAATTCAGAATCGAGCTATCAACCGAGGGCTTGAAAGATACGCCTTATAGCATAGGGCGTTACATGATGAAGATTACCGCTACCGATGCGGCGGGAGAAACCCAATCCGCCCCCGCCATCTCCTTTATGATGGGAAAAAGCTATAGCATACGTGCCGACATACCGGAATTGATTGATGCCGATAGTAAAGAGAAGATAGGGAATATTGGGGTATATGACATGCTTGATCATCCGGTCAAGACAAAGGTGTACTATTCTCTTGTGGCTTTGAATGATGCTTCTTCAATCTCCTCCGGAGAATTTGAAAGTGGCGCTTTCCCCTTAGATATACACACCCTTGCATCGGGAAAATATAAACTTACCTTATCACTCGACCCAATAGAAAAGAGGACTGATGAGAATGAGGGAGATACCGCTGATTCAGCCAATGAGGAGAATGTTACCACAGAATTTATTATCTGGAGAAAGTCAGATAAGATTCCTCCCGTGCAGACCTCTCTTTGGACACCTGAAAGAGAAATAATAGTTAAAGAAGGTATTGAGAAAGGTGGAATTGTGAAAGTACCTGTCGGCACTTCTTATCCGGACAGCTATATTCTCTGCGGTATAAGCACTACTGACGGCTCAGTAAAATATCAATGGTTTAAAATTTCCGAGGGAATAATTTCAATTCCTGTAGAAGCGCCCGGCGAGATGGAAAGGGTAAAGGTGATGCTGACCGGAATGCATGATTTCCAAAGTCAGTCATCCACAATCCGTCTCATTCCGGCTACACAGCTTCAGCAGTTGGAAATAACATCCGACATCTTCCGCGACCGCGTTTCACCGGATGCGCAGGAGGAATGGAAATTTAATTTCACTCTGAATGGGAAGAGAATGGCTGACATACCCGTCATGGCAGTCTTGAGCAATAAAGCTCTTAATGCGTTGGCTCCATTCAACTGGCATTTCAATCCATATAATGATGATTTATATTGGAATGAACCCGGCATGATCAGATCGGAAAATATCGGCAATATACAGAATGATTTCCGTACATCCTCCTATCATCCCGTTGGCTCTTATGTTATCGCATACCCTGAGTGGAATCTATATGGCTATTCACTTTACTCACCTAATAGGAATGGTCAGATAAGGATAAGAGGTACAAGAGCGGCAGGGGCTGTGAAATATAAATCGGCGAGTGCCCCCCTCTATGCAATGGCGAAAACAGAAGGAATAGCCGTGGAGGACGCAGTGGTGAATGAGATGTTTGATGGTGCGATGGTGGAATCAAAGGCAACTGCGGGAGCGGATAATGGTGGAGAAAATGAACCATTGCGGTCGGTAGAGACTCCCCTGGCGTTCTTTATGTCCGATCTGACAACAGATAAGGAGGGAGTGGCGACACTTTCGTTCCGGCTTCCTGCGGCAAATGCCACATGGCAGTTGCAGCTGTTGGGATATACTCCTGATATGCGTGGCTCCGTCCTGACTCGCGATATTGTAGCGGCGCGTAGTGTTATGGTAAGCATGAATCCACCTCGTTTCGTGCGTACAGGCGATAAGATGCAAGTCTCCGCCACTATCTTCAACAATAGCGGAGAAGATGCTTCTATCGGTGGCGAGTTTATTATTGACAATCCTCTGACAGGAGAAATCTTAGCGAAAGAGACGGCTTCTGCTGAAATGGTGAAGAGTATGGGGTCCCGAATCATCACCGTCGAATATCTTGTACCCTCCGATCTAAGCGCGTTAAGGATAAGAGTGTATGGCATAGGGGAGAGAAGCAGGGACGGAGAGCAGACCATTATTCCCGTGCTCCCCTCCAGTCAACCGGTGATTGAGGGCAACACATTCTATGCCGCTCCGGGAGAGGAGGATATTATAGTGAAACTTCATGACAAAGGGAAGGCTGAAACAGTGACATTGCAGTATGTCGATAACCCCATATGGGAATGTGTCACTGCTTTACCCTCTTTGAGTCAGAAGGATTCACGAAGTTCCCTCTCTTTGGCAGATGACCTCTTCTCCAATGCCACTGCAGCAGGATTGATTAAGCGTTATCCCGAAATCAGAGAGGCTTTGGATCTCTTCGCCTCGGAAGAGAATAGAAGTGACTCCACACTTGTCTCCAATCTGCAGAAAAACGAGCAGCTGAAGGTAGTGACATCAAATAATACTCCTTGGGTGAATAATGCTCAGGGAGAGACCATGCGAATGATGAATCTTGTGAATTATACAGATTCATCAAGAGTGGCGTCCGCTATTGCTGAGACTATAGAGGCGCTCGGTAAACTCCAGAATAAGGATGGAGGCTGGAGTTGGTGTGAGAATATGGAGCCGAGCGAGTGGATTACACGTTCGGTAATCCGGCGATTCGCTATGATGAAGCGTTCCGGCTACCTTCCGTCTGAAGCGGAGGAGATGATCAGGAGAGGTATGAGATATGTTGACACTGAGATCGTGAAAGAGTGGCGCAAGATTGGAGCTAAGAATTTCTCCTATCTCTCTCTCCTTGATTATTTCTATGATTGTGACGCATTCGTTAATATTTCCCACAGCCGGGAGATGCAGGAGATTAAACGAAAAATGATTTCTGCCGGAGAGAATGGATGGAAAGGTATGGATTTATATGACAAAGCCACTTTCTCCTCTATACTTTATAAGGATGGAAAGAGAAAGGAGGCGGAATCTATTCTTAACTCTATATCGGAATTCGCTTCCAGCTCAAAAGATAAAGGTATATGGTTTGATAATCTTTCCGGGGGATTCAAAGGGCTTGGCAAACTTCGCGTTACGGCTCATATCTTGCAGACAATGCAAAGTATCAGACCGGCATCGGGAGATATTGACGGTATGAGACAATGGCTTCTTCTGTCAAAACAGACCGAAAACTGGGGGGACGGTGTGACGGCGGCGGAAGTAGTCAATGCCATACTGACAACGGGAGCGAATTGGACAACTCCCTCCTCTCTGCCCGAAGTTTATCTGAATGGGGAGAAACTTGAGCTACCCCGTATAGCCGCTAAGACGGGAGCGTTCACCCTTTCCCTCACAGGCAAACGAGGAGAGGTGAAGATACATCGGAATGCATCAGGTCCGGCTTGGGGAGGAGTGGTGTCTCAGTATGTAGCTCCTATCAGGGAGGTGAAGAAAGAGGGTAATGCTCAATTATCCATAAGCAAGGCCCTTTATACCGTCACAGCTGACGAAGATGGCAGTCGCGCTATTACCGGCTCTCTCGCTCAGGGAGACAAGGTGAGGGTGACATTGACCCTCAAGACTGACAGAGATCTTCAGTATGTTGTGGTGAATGATAACCGTTCGGCTCTCTTGGAGCCTGCAGAGCAAGTCTCAGACTATACATCCACAGGAGGAGTATGGTATTATAAGGAGGTGCGTAATGAAGCGACCAATCTTTTCATTCCCTATCTTCCGAAAGGTACTCATATCATAACTTACGATTGCTATGTGGATAGAGCCGGCTCATATTCTTTAGGAATAGCGACTGCCCAAAGCTTATATGCTCCCTCCATCACGGCACATTCAAGCGGCGAGTTAGTCAAGACTGATTAGATTATTTTTAGTAGCGGAAGCTGAAAAAATTCCACGGAAGAACAAGAATACTTCCGTGGAATTTTTTTCATAAACCTTTTTAGAGGCGTGGATTAGTCTAATTTTGTAATTAATCCTTCCTTATTCAATATCACATTGGGGAAAATCTCCTGTGCCTCTTTAAGGAAAACCGTGTCATCCTTATAACGTGATGAGTAATGACCTGTAAGGAGAGCCTTCGCACCGGCATCTCGCGCTATCATTGCCGCTTCCTTTGCAGTGGAATGTCCGCGCGGAGCGGCTTCGCTTTTATGCAGCTCGGTGTATGTGGTTTCATGAAACAACAGGTCTACCGGTCCGATTTTTTCAGCTAATTCAGGAAAATATGCCGTGTCGCTCATATGAGCGTAAGAGAGGGAAGGGGAGGGATCGGTGGTGAGGATTTTATTGGCGATAACAGTTCCGTCAGGTTTTACATAATCTTCACCTGCTTTGATGCGACGGATAAGATGTGTCGGCACTTGATGGAAGTCGATCATATCTCGCTTGATATGACGCGGTTTCTCCTTCTCCTCGAATATGAATCCGACAGTCGGCACACGATGCCGGAGGGGGATGGTCCGGACCGTAAGGGAGGGGGTATCAAGTATAACCGCCTCTTCGGGCTGAATGATATTGAATCGGACATCAAAGGGAGTATCTCCTGCAAAGAAATAGAAAATCTTCTCAAGAATCTTTTTCCCTTCCGCAAAGGTATGGATTGTAATGTCGCCCCCCATGCCCCCTAAAGCCAGAGAAGAGACAAGCCCCGGCAACCCTAATACATGATCTCCGTGGAGGTGGGTCAGAAAGACATGGCGAAGACGGGAGAAGCGTAGCTTATGTCTCTGGAACGCCAGCTGCGCCCCTTCTCCGCAATCGATCATATATAAACTATCGTGATGATTCACAACTGTGCATGATGGCTGATGATGAAGTGTCGGTTTGGCAGAGCCGCAACCTAATGTATGTATCTGAAAACTGCTCATAATACAAAATTAATAAAATATAATAAAATCATAAATAATGATGATTGCAGGGGTGAAGGAAAGAGATTAATTTTGTAACAAACAATTAATACTCCAGATACTTGACACCAACACTATTCATGCTCGGAGCCTCAGTGATGGCAGGACTTCCGTCGGAGGGGAAAGATACGACTTTCTCCCGCATATTGGAAGAACTTAACGTCGTGGCTGTCAAGCAGGAAAGCAAATTGAGAAAAGAGGCGGTTTCCTCCTCCGTGATAGGACGGAACGAAATAGAGGAATTGAATATTGACGGGATGAAAGCTGCATCCAATGTGATTCCTAATTTCTATATTCCTGATTACGGCTCACGCATCACATCATCAATTTATGTGAGGGGGATAGGGGCGAGAATGGATCAACCGGCAGTGGGCTTGAATGTCGATAACGTGCCATATCTTAATAAAGATGCTTATGATTTCGATATAGCCGATATAGCATCCATCGAGATGCTGCGAGGTCCGCAATCCACACTGTTCGGCAGAAACACTATGGGAGGTCTTATTAATATAACGACCCTTTCGCCGATGCGATATCAGGGTTGGAGAATAAATCTTCAGGTATCTTCCGGAAATTCATATAAAGGGGCTTTGGGTTGGTATGGGAAGTTGAAGGATAATCTTGCCATGTCGTTTAATGTAAACGGTGGGTATCTGGGGGGCTATTTTACTAATAAATATACCGGGAAGAAACTTGACCATGAAGCTTCAGGAGCGGCAAGATGGAAGACACAATGGCTTATAAATGATAGGCTTACTCTCCAGAATGTGCTTTCCTCCTCTCTACTACGTCAAGGCGGATACCCTTATGAATATATCAATACAGGAGAGATCAACTATAATGACAGCTGTTACTATCATCGCTTCACGATCAATGACGGTCTTACCCTGAATTATCGTGGCAAGGGATATACCATGACCAGTGTGACTGCCGTGCAGTATATTGATGATAATATGACTCTTGACCAGGACTTTCTTCCCCTTCCCTATTTCACACTCACACAGAAACAGCGCGAAACGGGACTGACGGAAGATCTCGTGTTCAAGGGGAGCGCAAAGGATGGGGCGTACAGATGGTTGGGCGGCTTCTTCGGATTCTACAAGCATCTCGATATGAAGGCGCCGGTCACTTTCAAGGATGAAGGTATCCGGACACTGATAGAGGATCATCGCAATAATGCAAATCCATATTACCCTATCAGCTGGGATAACAGGGAGTTCCCGTTATTGAGCGATTTCACTATCCCCACATTCGGAGTAGCGTTATATCATGAATCGCGTTATGAAGTAGGACCATGGAATTTCACAGCCGGGATAAGATTGGATTATGAGCGTGCCTCTCTCAATTTCCGAAGCCGTTGCAATACCGGGTATATGATTAATGAAAGGGTGGGGGAAGATGACCTGATACCTTTCCGGCATGTCGACATCAATATAGATGACACAGGAAAGCTACACCGTCATTTCTTCAACTGGATGCCTAAGGTCAGCGCGATGTATTCATTTGAAGGGGAAGTGACGGGTAATATATATGCAGTGGTTTCGAAGGGATATAAAGCCGGAGGATTCAACACCCAGATGTTCAGCGATGTATTGCAGGGACGACTGATGGGAATTATGGGTATCGGAACAAACTATGATGTGGATGATGTGGTGGGTTACAAGCCGGAATATAGTTGGAATTACGAACTTGGCTCCCATCTATCATTCTTTAACGGCAGGCTCACTTCAGACCTGACACTTTTCTATATAGACTGCCGTGACCAGCAGATGACCACTTTCCCTGACGGCACAACAACGGGAAGAATAATGACCAATGCAGGGCATACCCGCTCATTAGGTTGCGAGGTGAGCATAAGTGGCAGACCGCATGACCGTCTTCTTCTTGCTGCCTCATATGGATATACAAACGCTAAATTTCTGGACTATAACAACGGGCAGGCACAGTTTAAAGGGAAAACACTTCCTTATGCACCGCGAAATACTATTTTCCTTCAGGCGCTATGGGAGCAACCGTTGCAAAAAGTAATCCTGGGCGTCAAGAAGATAGGGATTGACCTGAATATGAGAGCCACCGGAAAAATTTTCTGGAATGAGGCAAATACCCGTTGCCAGCCTCTCTATGCGGAAGCAGGAGCGACTGTAACATTTGAAGCTAAAAGCTGGGAGTTACAGCTCTGGGGAGAAAATCTTACAGATACAAAATTCAATACCTTCTATTTCATGTCGATGGGAAATGAATTTTTACAGAGAGGAAAACCGCTAAGAGTTGGTGCTACTTTGAGATTTAATTTTTAAATTTGTAAAAATATAACAACTACAATATAAATGATGAAGAAAGTTTTATTCAGCCTGGTAGGAGTAGGAATGCTTTTTACCTCATGTATGAAGGATCCGGTAAGCGTTTCCACACAGCCGGTCCATACATATAATTATGTCACCATGCTCAGCGAAGACGGCACACCGGATATGTCCGGTTCGCCTGTAATCTCACAGGGAGCTTACAGCATCTCATGGGATAACATGAAAAACACTGCCACCATTACTGCCGGAAGTGTCTCATTGGGTGATAACAAGAATGTAGGATTCCAGACAGTGGCAATCCCCTTTACAAGTGTGATAATGAGCTTCAATGATGTACCGTGTCCCATACTTCATGGGTTTGAGGCTAATGCAGGACGTGCGTCAAACGGTCTTGAAGTGAAAGATCTCCGTTATGAGATCTCGACATGTGTCTACACTCCTCCGACAGATATTGAGATCGATCCTAAATCTCCCTTTGCCGAGACCCTTAAATTTAATTCCCGCGGCACGGCGGCTTCAAAGATTCGCTATATGCTGGGAGATAAGTATCAGGTATATACTTTCTGGCCCGACCTTGTATATCATGGAGCCACAACTACCGAGGTAACCGGCATGAGACCTAAGGCGGATGAAGGAGAGGATCCCGGCATGGGAGATATTCAGACCTCTTACTTCGATTCGGAAATTGAATATCGTGTGAAATTCGATCTCGAAAAGAAGAAAGTGGATCTGATTATCTATAATGCCAAATTCAACAAGGATATGCCGGCGCTTAAATGTCTGATACTTCCCGGACTTGACGTAGACCTTACAAACAATGGATTTGTAATCGAGGCTGAAAACGTTATCCCTCAGTCAATAGAGGGTGGGGAAGCGGTGCCATATCCTAAATTCCCCTTTACACATCTGCATTTCGCTGCAGAGGGAAACATGGTGGAAGCCACCTTTAATTTCACAGTAGCGGGTGTGTTCCAGGGATTGTTTACCGGTAAATACATGGAATTCGTGGTTCGCTGATAAACTGACACGATAGCATAAATATGTTGCATAACATATAGAATAGGCTCCATTTCCTTAGAAATAGTAAAGATTTAAGGAAGTGGAGTCTTTGTATAAGTAAGAAAAATTGACTATCTTTGCAGGTACAAAAAGCGGATCATACCGTGAAACACATTGTAGAATATTCTAACTAATTAAATACTAAGGAAATATGAATCTATTGCTGGAGATAGGCAATGGTGTGCTCTCTATTACAGCCATGCTGACAGGTATCGGCCTGGTTTTTGCTGCGCTCCTGATAGCCCGCCTGATTTCTCCGAAGTCGTTCTCTGTTAAGAAGGCAGAGCCTTATGAGTGTGGTATCCCGACACGTGGTGAATCAATGATTCAGTTCAAAGCCGGTTATTACATTTTCGCTATCCTCTTCCTTATCTTTGATGTGGAGACGGTATTTCTTTATCCGTGGTCGGTAGTGATGCGTGGGCTCGGACCTCAGGGCATCCTCTGTATCGCGATTTTTATGTTCGTACTTATTTTAGGCCTTGCTTACGCTTGGAAGAAAGGAGCTCTTAAATGGGAATAGACAATATAAAAAGCATGAAGCATGAGGACTTCAAGGATAATGAGTATATTGATAAACTCGTTGAGGAACTCAATGCTACAGGTGCTAATGTGATGGTAGGAAAGCTCGACGAACTCATTAACTGGGGTCGTGCGAACTCATTGTGGCCTCTGTGTTTCGGAACGTCCTGCTGCGCTATCGAGTTTATGAGTCTCGGCGCGGCACGTTATGATATGGCTCGTTTCGGATTCGAGGTGGCTCGTAACTCGCCTCGTCAGGCTGACTATATTATGGTGCAGGGCACGATAGTCCATCGTATGGCTCCTGTGATGCGTCGTCTCTATGAGCAGGTGGCAGATCCGAAGTATGTGATTGCATGCGGCGGTTGCGCTGTTTCAGGCGGTCCTTTCAAGAAGAGCTATTGCGTGGTGAACGGTGTGGATGAGATTCTTCCCGTTGATGTTTATATCCCCGGTTGTCCTCCGCGTCCCGAGGCAATGTTCTATGGCTTGATGCAGCTTCAGCGTAAGATCAAAGTGGAGAAATTCTTTGGTGGTGCCAACAGAAAAGAGAAGATCGAAGACTTCTTCAAGGAGCATCCCGAGGAGAAGGGACATATCGGTTAATTTCTGCAAATTATAAATAACTGACAATTAAGCATGAGCGATATAAAAGAAAAAATAAGCAAAATCTGTCCGTCCGCCACATTTGAGGAGGGTGAAACTCTCCTTGTCAATGTGCCTGATAAGGATTGGTATGCTTTTGCTAAGGAGCTCAAAGAGAATAAGGAATTTGATTTCGACGTCCTTACCGCTGTAGTCGGTATGGACTGGAAGGATTCTATCGGTGTGATATATTATCTTACTTCCACTTCTCATGATTGGGAGGTGATATCTGTGAAGGTGGTATGTGAAAACCGTGACGATGCATATATCCATAGTGTCAGCGACCTCTGGGGTGTAGCTAACTTCCAGGAGAGAGAGGTTTACGATTTCTTCGGAATAAAGTTTATCAACCATCCGGATATGCGTCGCTTCTTCCTTCGTAATGACTGGGTAGGACATCCTCTTCGTAAGGATTACGATGCTGATCCGAAACTCAATCCTATCAGATTGAATGATGAGGTGAATGAGGATGATACATGCTCTTATGTGGAGGAGGATGGCAAGATTGTCAAGAGAATGGGTAAGGTGTTCAATCCGGATGATTATGTGGTGAACATAGGTCCGCAGCATCCCTCTACTCATGGTGTGATGCGTTTCCGTACGGCTCTTGACGGCGAGGTGGTGAAAAAAGTGGATGTTGTATCCGGATATATTCACCGTGGTATCGAGAAACTTTGCGAGGATCTCGGCTATGCACAGATTCTTCATTTCACCGACCGTATGGACTATATGTCCGCACATCAGAACCGTCACTGTCTCTGTATGTGTATCGAGAAGGCAATGGGTCTTGAAGTGCCTCGTCGTGCGGAAGTAATCCGCGTGATGATGGATGAGCTTATGCGTATATCTTCACACCTTCTTGCATTCGGATGTACGGCTATGGACCTCGGTGCGACTACTGCATTCTTCTATGGATTCCGTGAGCGTGAGCTTGTGCTTGATATCTTTGAGAAGACTTGCGGAGCAAGAATGTCAATGAACTATAACGTTATCGGCGGTGTGATTGCTGATCTTCATCCCGATTTCGTGAAGGATGTCAAGCATCTCATTGAGATTATGCCCGAGCGTCTGAAGGAATATCATACAGTATTCTCCAAAAACCTTATCGCTAAGAATCGTCTTAAGGGAGTGGGTATGCTTTCGAAAGAGCAGGCTGTCAATTATGCGATCACCGGACCGAGCGGACGCGGATCCAACTGGAGCTGCGACTGCCGCAAGAAGCATCCATATTCAATCTACTCAGAGCTTGACTTTGAGGAGGTACTTCTTGACGGATGTGATTCTTACAGCCGTTATATGGTGCGCATGAAGGAGATAGAGCAGAGTTGCAAGATTCTTGCGCAGCTTGTTGATAATATTCCGGAGGGTGATATCCGCTGCCAGGTGCCGAAGATTATCAAGCTCCCCGCCGGAAGATGGTACCAGCAGGTAGAGGCGAGTCGCGGAACATTCGGTGTGTATATCGAATCAACAGGGGAGAAGACTCCCTTCCGTGTTCACTTCCAGAGCCCATGCTTCAACCTTGTTGGTGTAATGGGAATATGCTGCGAGGGTAACATGATTGCCGATTTGATTACGATCGGAGCGGCACTTGATTTCGTTATCCCTGATATTGACAGATAAGGAAAAGAAAAGAAAACGTTTAATCCAAAAATAAACTAACCGACGATGTTTAATTTCGGACAATGGACAGCGGCATTCAATTCATGGCTTATGGGCCTCGGCACCCCCGAATGGCTCGGCATCACTATTGAGTGTGTGCTTATCGCAGTCCTCATCCTTCTGACCTATACAGTGCTGGCACTGTTCTATATTCTCTATGAGCGTAAGCTTTGTGCATGGTTTCAGTGTCGCCTCGGTCCTATGCGTGTAGGTCCCTGGGGTTTGCTCCAGGTGTTTGCGGATATGTTCAAGATCCTTATCAAGGAGCTTATCTCGCTTAAGGATACCGACCGTTTCCTCTTTAAGTTAGCCCCTTATATAATCATCACCTCTTCTGTAGTGATGCTGGCTTGTCTTCCCTGGGGAAATGGTCTTCAGATCATCAACTGGAATATCGGTATCTTCTTTGTCTTGGCTGTCAGCTCGGTTGGAGTGCTCGGTATCTTGCTTGCAGGATGGGCTTCCAATAATAAATATACTCTTATCGGAGCAATGCGAAGCGGCGCACAGATGGTGAGCTATGAGCTTTCACTCGGTCTCTCTATCATAACAATGGTGGTATTCGCCGGCACAATGAATATCAATGAGATTGTGCTTGAGCAGGCTAACGGGTGGTTTATCTTCACCGGTCATATCCCTGCCATCATCGCTTGTATCATTTATGTTATTGCGGCAACAGCTGAAACCAACCGCGGTCCTTTTGACCTTCCCGAGGCTGAGCATGAGCTTACAGCAGGTTATCATACCGAGTATTCAGGTATTCATTTCGGTTTCTTCTACCTTGCGGAGTATCTGAACCTTTTCATTGTATCCGGAATCGCCTCTTTGATGTTCCTTGGCGGTTGGATGCCTCTCCACGTACCCGGCTGGGATGGCTTTAACATGGTGATGAACTGGATTCCATCGATTGTATGGTTTGTCGGCAAGGCATTCTTCATTTCATTTGTGATAATCTGGTTTAAATGGACCTTCCCTCGCGTGCGTATCGACCAGATGCTCTCATTCGAGTGGAAATATCTGATGCCATTCTCATTGGCGAATCTACTTCTCATGACACTTTGTGTGGCATTCGGATGGCATTTCTAAACAAAGAATAAATAAAGCAAGACTCTATAAAATATGAGCGTAAATTACGGCACAGTAACTCAGGTGATCGGACCGGTGGTCGATGTCACCTTCGAAGGCGGGAAGGAAAACATTCCCCCCATTTATAATGCCTTGAAAGTGGAACGCGATAACGGAGAGGAGCTAATCCTTGAGGTGGAGCAGCACATAGGTGAGGATATTGTAAGGTGTGTGGCCATGGAGAGTACTGATGGTGTTCGCCGTGGTGTGAAAGTGATCAATCTCGGGCATCCTATCTCAGTCCCTACCGGTAATCAGGTGAAGGGTCGTCTTTTGAATGTGCTCGGACAGCCTATCGACCTTCTCGGCAAGCTTAATGACGAGAATGAGCGTCCTATTCATCAGCCGGCACCCCCCTTTGAGGATCTTGCCATTTCTCAGGAGATTCTTTACACAGGTATCAAGGTGATTGATCTTCTCGAGCCTTATTCAAAGGGTGGTAAGATCGGTCTCTTCGGAGGTGCAGGTGTTGGCAAGACTGTGCTTATCATGGAGCTCATTAATAATATTGCAAAGGGTCATAACGGTTTCTCTGTATTTACCGGTGTCGGCGAGCGTACCCGTGAGGGTAACGACCTTCTACGTGAGATGATCGAGAGTGGCGTTATCAAATATGGCAAGAAGTTTGAGGAAGGTATGGAGAAAGGGGAGTGGAATATCGGCGATGTCGATATGAACGAACTCTCCAATTCACAGTCTACCCTCGTGTTCGGACAGATGAACGAGCCCCCGGGCGCACGTCTCCGTGTCGCACTTTCCGGACTTACGGTTGCGGAGCAGTTCCGTGATTCAGACGGCGGAGGTAAGGAGGTCCTTCTCTTTATCGATAACATTTTCCGTTTCACTCAGGCGGGTTCTGAAGTATCGGCTCTTCTCGGGCGTATGCCATCTGCGGTAGGATATCAGCCAACTCTATCTTCAGAGATGGGTGCGCTGCAGGAGCGAATCACATCAACCAAGCAGGGTAGCATCACATCAGTGCAGGCGATTTACGTGCCGGCAGATGACTTGACAGACCCCGCTCCGGCTACAACTTTCTCGTTCCTTGATGCTACTACCGTATTGAGTCGTAAGATTGCCGAGCTTGGTATATATCCCGCAGTAGACCCTCTGGATTCTACCTCCCGTATTCTTGACCCGAATATCATCGGCGAAGAGCATTATAATGTAGCGCAGGAGGTGAAACAGCTTCTTCAGAAATATAATGACCTTCAGGATATCATCGCTATCCTTGGTGTGGATGAGCTTTCAGATGAAGATAAACTTGTCGTGGCACGCGCACGTCGCGCGCAGCGTTATCTTTCTCAGCCCTTCCACGTTGCGGAGCAGTTCACCGGTGTACCCGGTGTGATGGTGCCTCTTTCAGAAACCATCCGCGGCTTCAAGATGATACTCAGCGGAGAGCTTGATGAATATCCCGAGCAGGCTTTCCTCAATGTCGGCACAATTGATGAAGCAATCGCCAAGGGTAAGAAAATGCTTGCAGAGGTATAATCCTCACCGGGCATATAATTAAATATGGTTTTGCCGATAAAGGCAAAAGGATAATAAACAAACAGAACGAAAGTAATGACACTCGAGATTATATCTGCCTTTGAGGTAAGTTTTAAAGGGGAGGTTGATGCAGTCACTCTTCCCGGCGAAATGGGATCATTCACTGTGCTTCGCAATCATGCCGCTATCATATCCGTTCTCTCTGATGGAGATGTGATCTACAAGCAGGGGGAAGAGGAACATTCCATCCATATTAAAGGAGGGATAGCGGATGTGAACAATAATGTAATTTCGGTGTGCATCTACTAAAAATGGATATTATGACGAAGAGAATATCTAAAATATTAATGATGCTGGCGCTTCTTCTCGCCGTCCCTTTCTCCGCCTTTGCCGCGACTGAGTCAGAGGAGGGAGAGAAGGAAGACCTTGATGTGAAAGAAATTATTTTCGAGCATCTTGGCGACGGTTACGGTTGGGAAGTGCCCTTCGTGCATGTATATCGCATCCCTCTTCCTGTGATAGTAAAAGCAGAGGATGGAAAATGGTTCTGTTTCTCTTCCGGCGACCTCACAAGGATTGAAGACGTTGAGAAACATGGGAAAGTTCATAAAGAGCTTGAGCCTGTTGTGAAGACGATAGAAAAGGATGGAAAGACTTATTCTTTCGTTATCGCACACATCTCTACTCATAAGGATAAAGTGGTGCAGATCTTCCCTCTCTCTTCCTCCGAGCAGAAAGAGCTTGATGTAAAACTTAAGCAAACTCAAGGAGAAGATACAGTGAAGGAAGGTTATCCTGTTGTTGATGGTTATGTTTGTGTTGATGGCACTTATTATCGCGAATATCGACCTTTTGATATTTCAATCACCAAGAACGTTGCCGCTCTTTTTATCTCGACAATTATTGTACTTGTTCTTGTGATGTCGTTGGTGCGTTTCTACCGTCGCAACGGTCTGAAGGCACCCAGAAAAGGGATGGGGTTCATGGAACTGCTTGTATCTTTTGTATATGAAGGTACCATCAAGGCTACTTTGGGAGAGAACGCAAAGAAATTCGCACCATATCTCCTCACATGTTTCTTCTTTATTTTAATCATGAACCTTCTCGGTCTGATTGTCATCTTCCCCGGAGGAGCCAATCTGACAGGTAATATTGCCATTACCCTTGTGTTGGCGGTGATGACATTCATAATGACCAATGTATTCGGAAAGAAACATTATTGGAAAGAAATTTTCTGGCCGGATGTGCCAATCTGGTTGAAGTGTCCGCTTCCGATCATGCAGTTTATCGAGATTTTCGGAATGTTCACCAAGCCGGCGGCACTTTGTGTCCGACTCTTTGCGAATATGATGGGAGGTCACATGATTGTGATAACTCTTACCTTGCTTATCTTCATCTTCGCATCATTCGGTGCGGTAGTGGCAGGAGCAACAACGGTAGTGTCAATCCTCTTCTCCCTCTTTATGCTCGCCCTTGATGTGTTGGTAAGTTTTATACAGGCATATGTATTTACCACACTCTCCACTATCTTCATCGGCATGGCAATAGAACATGGAGATGAGGAGCACGCTAAAGCTCACCCTTCCACACCCGAGGGAGCTGCAGCGGCAGCCGGAGCTGAAGCGGAGAGAAAAATGTTAGAGAAAGAGGCAGATGTCATCGATCTCAATCATTAATAAAGAATTAATAAAAGAAAAAATAACAACATTTAAATCATCTGAACTATGTTATCTACAATTTTGGCAGAAATCGCCCTACAGCCTCTTGCAGGTTTCGGAGCAGCGCTTGGCGCAGGTATCGCAGCAATCGGCGCAGGTATCGGTATCGGTAAGATCGGTTCTTCAGCTATGGAGGCAATCGCACGTCAGCCCGAGGCAGCCGGTGATATCCGAAGCAACATGATCGTGATCGCCGCACTTATCGAGGGTGTCGCACTCTTCGCAGTGATTGTATCTGCACTCGCATTATTCATTAAGTAAGATTACTGTTCGTATCATCCGACGAAGATTTAGAGATACTGATATCTTTAATATCTTCGCCGGCAGGACAGAAAAAAAGAGAGAGAATGGAATTATTCACGCCCGATTTTGGCTTGGTTTTCTGGATGTTCATAGCGTTCATCCTGTTATTCCTCGTGCTTGCGAAATGGGGTTGGCCTGTAATCATCAAGAGTATGGAAAACAGAGCCAATACTATAGACCAGGGCGTGGAGGATGCCAGGAAGGCCAAGGAGCAGCTTGACAGCGCCCGGGACGAAGCCAAGAAATATGTAGAGGAGGCTCAGGCTAAACAGGCAGAGATGCTTCGCGAGGCTGCTAAGATGAAGACTGAAATCATCGAGCAGGCGAAGCAGGAGGCTGCCGAAGCCGCACGCCGTGAGATGGATGCTGCCAAGCAGAGCATCGAGCAGGCGCGTAAGGAAGCCGAACTTCAGTTTAGAAATGAAGTCGGCAAGTTCTCTATCGACATCGCAGAGAAGATGGTGCGCAGCCAGATGAAGAGCGATGCCGCACAGAAGCAGCTTGTCGATAAATTATTGGACGAAATAGAGAAAAACTGATAAGCCGATGATATCCGGATTGATACCGCAAAGATATGCCAAGGCTCTTTATAAATTTGCCTTGGAGACGAAAAGCGCCGGGAGGGTGTATGAGGAGATGAAGAATGTTATCACCTCATTTCAGCAGAATCCCGAATTATCTAAAGTATTGTCGAATCCCTTTGTGGAGCCGGCTGACAAGGAACGACTGTTGATCTCGGCAGCCGGAAAGAATCCGGGTGAAGATTATAAACGGTTTGTCAAGCTGATTCTCGATCATAAGAGAGAGGAGTTCGCTTATCTGATGGCTTACGCTTACAGAGACATCTATCGAAAGGCCAACAACATATCTCAGGTAAAGATTGTAACAGCAGTGAAGCTTGACCCTCAGGAGATGAAAAAGCTTCATGATGTAGTGGAGAAATCTTTCAAGGATACTACGTTTGAATACTCCGAAGCAGTCGATCCGGAGATCATAGGAGGCTTTATCATTGATGTTGATTCTGTAAGAATGGATGCATCAATCAGCAACGAACTAGAACAATTACGTCATAACCTCATAAGAAGCAATTAAAAAATGCTCAATCCCAGCGAAATATCAGATGTTTTAAAACAAGAGCTCGAAAACATCAATTCAAAAGTCAAATTTGAAGAGGTGGGCACAGTGCTTAGCGTTGGCGACGGCGTAGCGCATGTCTACGGACTTGAGAATGTAAGATCCAATGAGCTTGTAGAGTTTGAGAACGGCGCCAAGGGCGTGGCTCTCAACCTTGAGGAGAGCAACGTCGGCGTTGTGATTCTCGATAAGGTAAATTCCGTAACTGAGAATATGTCAGTGAAGCGTACGGGAGAGATTGCTTCTATACCTGTAGGCGACGGCATGCTCGGACGTGTAATCAATATTCTCGGCGAGCCGGTCGACGGTAAAGGACCCATTGAGGGGAAACGTATCAATCTTCCTCTTGACCGTAAGGCTCCGGGTGTTATCTATCGTTCACCCGTGAATCAGCCTCTTCAGACTGGTATCAAGGCTGTAGACTCAATGATTCCTATCGGTCGCGGACAGCGTGAGCTTATCATCGGCGACCGTCAGGTAGGTAAGACAGCTATTGCTCTTGACACCATCCTGAATCAGCGTGAGAATTTTGAGAAAGGAGAGCCCGTTTACTGTATCTATGTAGCTATCGGTCAGAAAGCCTCAACAGTGGCGGCTATCGTCAATACCCTGACCAAATATGGAGCGATGGACTATACCATCGTGGTAGCCGCCAATGCTTCGGATTCCGCTACCTCACGTTACTACGCACCCTTCGCAGGGGCGGCGATCGGAGAATTCTTCCGAGATACAGGTCGTGACGCTCTCATCGTTTATGATGATCTTTCAAAGCAGGCGGTGGCTTATCGTGAGATCTCTCTTATCCTCAAGCGTCCTTCCGGACGTGAGGCATATCCAGGTGATATCTTCTATCTCCATTCCCGTCTGTTGGAACGTGCCGCTAAAATTATCAAGGATCAGAAAGTAGCGGAGGAGATGAACGATCTTCCGGAAGTTTTGAAACCGATGGTAAAAGGTGGCGGTTCGCTTACTGCTCTTCCGATTATCGAGACTCAGGCGGGAGACGTATCCGCATATATCCCGACCAATGTAATTTCAATTACAGACGGTCAGATATTCCTTGAGACCAATCTCTTCAACCAGGGTATACGTCCTGCAATCAACGTTGGTATCTCGGTATCCCGAGTGGGTGGAAATGCTCAGATCAAGGCAATGAAGAAGGTAGCCGGTACGTTAAAGATTGCGCAGGCTCAGTATCGCGAGCTTGAGTCATTCACCAAATTCGGTGGTGATATAGACCCGGTGACAGCGCGAGTGATCGACCGTGGACGTAAGAACCAGCAGCTCCTCATCCAACCCCAGTATCATCCCTGGCCGGTGGAGAATGAGATAGCAGTGATCTATTGCGGTGTAAACGGTCTGTTGGAGAATGTGCCTCTTGACAAGGTGCATGACTTCGAGGAGCAGTTCCTCCAGCAGCTCAAGATGACTTATCCCGGAGCACTGGATGAATTGCGCAAGGGACTTCTTACCGACGATGTGCAGGAGCAGCTTACAAAGGTTGCAACCGAAGTGGCTGATCGCATAGCATCTTCAGCGAAGAAGTAAGAGAATAGTAAGCGAAACAGAATAAAGAAATAAAATGGCAACCCTAAGGGAATTAAAGACACGCATCGGCTCGGTGGCATCAAGTGAGAAAATCACCGGCGCCATGAAGATGATATCTTCGGCTAAAGTGCATCAGAATGAGCAGGCTTTAAAGAAGTTGGCTCCATTCAAAGAGCAGATTCAGTCGATTATGGGGCATATTCTATCTACAGACGAGAATTTTAACTCCCCGTTGATTGAGCCTCGTGAAGTGCGCCATGCCTCAATCGTGGTGTATGGATCTGACGATGGTCTTTGCGGTGCTTATAATATTAATATCTTCAAGGGTCTGCTTATTGAAATATCCCGCATAAAAGAGGCTTATGGGAAAGATGTTAAAATCAGCATCTATCCCATAGGCTCTAAAATGGCAAAGGCTGTCAGGAAGCTGGAAGGTCCGCATCTTGATGTAATTGTTCCCGAGGGGGTAGACAGCAAGATGGGAGGGGAGAAGGTCAACGAACTGACCCATACTCTCCGGGACAATTTCGTAAACGGCGCGACAGATTTGGTAGAGGTGGTATATATGCGGTTCATCTCAATGGGAAAGCAGAGACTTACAACCGATCAGCTTTTCCCGGTATTGGCGGATGAATTGCTCCAGGGGGAGAGTCGCTCCGAAGAGAATCAACTCTATATCTTCGAGCCGGATCCCAATAGCATATTCAATGAGGTGCTTCCGATGTTTGTGACCTCTTCAATGCAAGAGATTACGGTTGAGAACCGTGCATCGGAACAGGCTGCGCGCGTTATGGCGATGCAGGCGGCGAATGATAATGCCAAGAAGCTCTATGACGCTCTTCAGCTTGAGTATAACAAGTTGCGTCAGGAGAGCATTACCACAGAACTCCTTGATATTCTCGGAGGCCAGGTGGAAAGATAACAACAATCAGTATATTAGAAACACATTGAAATTAGACAATGGGCAATATTAAAGAGTATTTCAGCTCAGTCGGCAGCGGTGTGAAGAGCCTTTTGACAGGTATGGGTGTTACCGGAAAGGAGTTGGTTACTCCTAAGATTACGGAGCAGTATCCTGAGAATCGTGCTACACTCAATATAGCTGACCGCTTTAGAGCGGAACTTACATTGAAATATGATGCCGAGGGCAGACACAGATGTATCGCCTGCGGTATCTGCCAGATGAATTGTCCGAACGGCACGATCACTCTCAAGACAAAGATGGTGGATCTTCCCGACGGAAAGAAGAAGCGTAAACTTGACGAGTATCTATATGATCTCGGCAGCTGTACATTCTGTATGCTTTGTGTCACTACCTGCCCTCAGGATGCATTGGAATTTTCTAACGACTTCGAGCAGGCTGTATTCACAAGAGATAAACTAATCAAGAAGCTAAACTATCGCCCTGAGGTGGCTGATCCGGCTCCTGCTCCGAAGCCTGCACCGGCAGCCAAACCTGCACCTGCAGCCGCTCCGGCAGCAAAGCCTGTATCTGCCGCTCCGGCAGCAAAGCCTGAAATGGCAACGGCTCCGAAAGAGGCGCCTAAGGCAGATAAAGCGTAAGAACTGAAAACTAAATTAACATCATAAATGGAGTCAGTCGCAAATATAATTTTATATTTTATTGTGGCAATAGCAATGGTGGTCTTCTCTGTGATGGCAGTCACAACAAGGAAGATATTGCGTAGCGCCACTTATCTGCTCTTCGTGCTCTTATCGACAGCGATATTCTATTTTCAGTTAGGATATCAGTTCTTGGGAGCTGTGCAGATTGCGGTTTACGCGGGAGGCATCATGGTGCTTTTCGTATTTTCAATCCTTCTCACACGTCGACCCGATGAAAAGGAGAGTGTCTTAACCCATCACAAAAGAGCTATCGGTATCACGGTGTCAGTGGTTTCCCTCGTAGTGCTTCTCTTTGCTCTCTTCAATATGCCCCTGCTTCATGGAGCATCCTTGACAGAGATGATTAATGCAGGCGAGCAGATCACAATGCATGAGATCGGTACTGCACTTGTAGGCTCAGAGAAATTCCAGTATCTGCTCCCCTTCGAGGCAGTGAGTGTATTACTTTTGGCATGTATAATCGGTGGCGTAGTAGTGGCCCGTAAAAGATAAGAGACTATGGATTTAAGTATGTTATGGTATCTTGTGCCCAGTGTGTTAATGTTCACATGCGGCGTTTTCGGGTTTGTTACTCGCAAGAATATGGTGGCTATGCTCATTTCTCTTGAGCTTATACTGAATAGCGCCGATCTGAATTTTGTAATTTTCAACCGCTTCCTGTTTCCCGGAGAGATGGAAGGTATGATGTTCACACTGTTTGCAATAGCTATCGCAGCCGCTGAGACTGCAGTTGCCATCGCAATCATTATCAATATCTATCGTGCTCTCGGCAATACGGATATAAATTCTGCAAAAGAAATGCGCCACTGATCAGTCAGAGGCATATAACGATATAAAACAGTATGGGCATAACACTTCCTATATTAATTCTGGCGATACCTTTCACAATGTTTCTTGTGTTGGGTATCGGTGGCGTGAAGATGCCGCGAAAGGTAGCCGGTATCCTTGGAATCACGGCTAATGCAGCACTTCTTGCGATATGTTATACAGTTGCTTTCCGCTATTTCTTCGGAGAGGAATATGTTGTGGACGGGGTTCGCACCCAGGTCCAGCTCTTTGACACGACATGGCTTGCCTTCACCGAGCGTTTGGTGGTGAAGATAGGTTTCCTTCTTGATCCGATTTGCGCTATGATGCTTATCGTCATTTCCACGATCTCATTCATGGTGCATCTCTATAGCTGGGGCTACATGGAGCATGAGGGCGGGTTCCAGCGTTATTACGCTTTTCTCGCACTCTTTACATTCTCTATGTTAGGACTTGTAGTGGCAACCAACATTTTCCAGATGTATATTTTCTGGGAGCTTGTGGGTGTTTCTTCATTCCTTCTCATCGGATTCTTCTATAAGTTGCCTTCAGCTGTATCAGCGGCGAAGAAGGCATTTATCGTAACACGTTTTGCCGATTTCGGAATGTTGGTGGGTATCCTTATCCTTACCTTCTACTTCCCCTCATTCAATTTCATTGATCTTACCACCGACCCCGGAAGCGTGCTTCTCTCTACAGGAGGTGCAACTTTCCTCGGAGCATCAGTATTGACATGGGCGCTCGTGCTCATCTTCTCCGGAGGTATGGGTAAATCAGCGATGCTTCCTCTTCATATCTGGCTCCCGGATGCGATGGAGGGTCCGACCCCTGTGTCAGCACTTATCCATGCCGCTACCATGGTCGTGGCAGGTGTCTATCTCGTGGCACGAATGTTCCCCCTTTATCTCCTCGAGGAGACAGCGATGAATTTCATCGTATGGGTTGGCGCAATCACAGCTTTCTATGCGGCAGTAGTGGCATGCTGTCAGATAGATATTAAGAGAATCCTTGCATTCTCCACCATTTCTCAGATAGCATTCATGATGGTATCGTTGGGTGTGGCTCGTCCCGATCTTCATGAGGGATTAGGCTACATGGCGTCAATGTTCCACTTGTTCACACACGCAATGTTCAAGGCTCTCCTCTTCCTCGGAGCGGGTGCGCTTATTCATGCAGTGCATAGCAATAATTATACTGCGATGGGAGGTCTCCGCAAATATATGCCGATCACTCACTGGACATTCCTTATCGGATGTTTGGCAATCGCAGGTATCTGGCCCTTCTCCGGCTTCTTCTCCAAAGATGAGATGTTAAGCGCGATGTTCGCATACAGCGGATTCTGGGGCTACTGGATGACGATGGTGGCTGGACTGACAGCTTTCTATATGTTCCGTATGTACTTCATGGTATTCTGGTGGGAGGAGAATCCTCACTACAAAGAGCATAAGCCTCATGATGCTCCCTGGCAGATGTCACTTCCCTTGATTATCCTTGCGTTGGTATCATGTGTTGCCGGCTTTATACCTTTCGGTCATTTCGTGACCTGGAATCGTGAGCCTTACAACATACATATAGATCCGACCGTAGCAGCAACTTCATTGACAGTAGCGGTCGTTGCCATTCTCTTTGCCGGCTGGCTCTACATGAAAAAGAATAACAAGCCTGCAGCAATGAAGAATGCTTTCCCCGCTCTCTGGGAAGCAGCCCACCGCCGCTTCTACTGGGATGAGATTTATCTCTTCGTTACACGCAAGCTTATTTTCGGAGGTATATGTAAAGCCATTGCATGGTTTGACAAGCATATCATTGACGCTACAATGGATTCATTCGCAACAATGGCGCAGTTTGTATCAGTGAAGATCAAAGGGATGCAGAGCGGAAGCGTACAGTCTTATGTAGTATGGTATTTCCTCGGGGCACTTCTGCTTGCCGGAATCACATGGATATGTATTCTTTAAATCTTCATATTGCAAATAGCTAATTAACATTACATCATGTTCAGTAATATATTAATCTGGTTTGTAATCGTCCCCGTCCTGATGATGGCAGGTCTGGCATGTTGCAGCAATAGCAATATGAAGGCTATCCGCGGGGTAATGGTGGCAGGCTCTGTTGTCCTGCTCGCCATGTCGATCTGGCTTGTAGTTGACTTCCTTGGTCTTCGTGCAGCCGGCGACACATCTGAAATGCTCTTCCAAGGGAGCTGGATGTGGTATGCTCCTCTCAATATACATCTTGCGGTAGGAGTAGACGGCATATCCGTTCTGATGCTCCTTCTGTCAAGCATTATCGTTTTTGCAGGTTCATTCGCATCTTGGAAAATTAATCCGCTTCCAAAGAATTTCTTCTTATGGTTCTGTCTCCTCTCTACAGGTGTATTCGGGTTCTTTATCTCCATCGACATGTTCACCATGTTCATGTTCTATGAGGTAGCGTTGATTCCGATGTATCTACTTATCGGTGTTTGGGGTACAGGCCGTAAGGAATATGCGGCGATGAAGCTTACGCTGATGCTGATGGGAGGTTCGGCATTCCTGATGCTCGGTCTTCTCGGCATCTACTGGCACGGTACGCCCGAAGGAGGAGTACATACATGGAATATCCTTGAGATTTCCCATAACGCCTCTATTGATCCGAGCTGGCAGACTCTCCTTTTCTGTTTCACATTCGTAGGCTTCGGCGTATTGGGAGCAATGTTCCCTTTCCACACATGGTCACCAGTCGGTCATGCTTGTGCTCCGACAGCCGTATCAATGCTTCATGCCGGCGTTCTTATGAAGCTTGGTGGATACGGATGCTTCCGCATCGCAATCTTCCTTCTTCCGGCAGCCGCTCAGGAGCTATCATGGATTTTCATAATCATGACAGGTATCTCGGTAGTATACGGTGCATTCTGCGCATGCGTTCAGAACGACCTCAAATATATCAATGCATACTCTTCAGTGTCACACTGTGGAATGGTGCTCTTCGCTATCCTCATGCTCAATGAGACAGCGATGACCGGTGGTATCCTCCAGATGCTTTCACACGGTCTGATGACAGCACTCTTCTTCGCATTGATAGGTATGATCTACGGACGCACTCACACCCGCGACATCCGCGAGATGGGAGGAATGATGCAGATTATGCCTTACTTGGGAGTTTGCTATATGATAGCAGGTTTCGCTTCACTCGGTCTGCCGGGTCTCTCCGGTTTCGTAGCCGAAATGACCATCTTCTTTGGTTCGTTTGAGCATAGCGACCTCTTCTATCGTATATTCGTGATCCTCGCATGTAGCTCAATCGTGACCACCGCTGTATATATCCTCCGCGTAGTCGGCAAGGTGATAATGGGACCCGTATATAATGAGCATCACCGCGAGCTCACAGATGCAGAATGGTGGGAGCGTCTGGCGACAGTCACACTTATAGTATGCCTCGCCGGAATCGGCTTCTTCCCCAACTGGCTCAACGAGACCATCCGGACAAGCTTCATGCCAATCATTGATGCTTTGAACTCAGTATTCTAATCGACAATTCAGAATTATAATAGACAATAACAATGGATTATTCACAATTTGGGGCAATGTTGCCCGAGCTCATAATTCTGGGTCTGTTCCTGATCGTCTTCCTGTGTGATACATTCAGCGGAGAGGGCCAGAAGAAATTCCTGACTCCCCTGACCACTGTCCTTTTCGGGTTGGCGACAGTAGCCATTTGGCTTATTCCCTCATGCGGAGAAGCTATCTTTGGCGGGATGTATGTAGATGACAATGCCTGCAAGGCAATGAAGGCAATCCTTAATATCGGTGTGTTCATCGTATTCCTTCAGTCAGCCCAATGGGTGGAAAGCGATGATATGGTGATACGCAAGGGTGAATTTTATGAGTTGATTCTTGTCACACTCTTCGGAATGTATCTGATGATATCCGCCCGTCATTTTCTTCTCTTCATCATCGGTCTTGAATCAGCATCGCTTCCTCTCGCTGCGATGGTGGCATTCAATAAGAAGAAATATGAGAGCCATGAGGCAGCTATCAAATATATCATGACTGCTGTATTCTCCTCAGCAATCCTGATGGTAGGTCTCTCATATGTTTACGCACTTTCAGGCGGTTCGCTCTATTTCAATGATATCGCGGCGTCATTGGCAGGCGGCTCAAGAAGCGGTTTTCTCATTGTAGCGATAAGCTTTGTGCTTGCCGGTATCGGTTTCAAGCTCTCGCTTGTGCCTTTCCATCTCTGGACGGCAGACGTATATCAGGGAGCACCCACAGCCATCACAAGCTACCTCTCTGTAATATCCAAGGGAGCAGCTGCTTTTGCTTTCTTCATTATCTTTGTCCAGGTGTTCGGCGCTTTATACAGCGATCTCTGGGAATGGATGATGTATGCAGTGATTATTCTTACCATCACTGTAGGTAACCTTTTCGCAATGCGTCAGAGAAATATGAAGCGCTTCATGGCATTCTCTTCAATCTCTCAGGCAGGTTATATCATGCTTGGCGTAATGGCAGGCAACTTCGGACTTGCTTCAATGATGTATTACATCTTCGTTTACATTGTCAGCAACCTCGGAGCCTTCGCAGTAATCTCGAGTATCGAGAATAAGACAGGTATGGTAAGCATGGATGATTATGCCGGTCTTCACAAGTCAAACCCCTGGCTATCATTCGCCATGACATTGGCAATGTTTTCCTTGGCAGGTATTCCTCCCTTTGCAGGGTTCTTCAGTAAGATTCTTATCTTTACATCAGTGACATCAACCGGCTCAATGGCACTCTACATGCTTGTGCTGATCGCCCTTATCAATACAATCATTTCGCTCTACTACTATCTATTGGTAGTGAAAGCAATGTGGATCACACCCGGCGATGCAAAGGTGGAATCATTCAAGAGTACATGCGGCGAACGAATCGCGCTTTGGATCTGTGTGGCAGGAATCGTATTCTTCGGACTCGTTCCTTACATCTACGACTACTGTTACGAGGCAGTGAAAGCAGCCTATGGAATTTTGATTTGATCAGGAAAGTTAATTTAACATTTTTATATGCAGGGAGGTCTTACCAAAGACCTCCCTCTTTTGTTACAATTATAAGGGTGTAAAACAGGGGATACCAGAAATGTTGCAAAGGATATTAAAAAAGATGTATATGCGAAAAAGATATTGCAAAACATCATTTACAAGGTTGGAATTATTAAAACAAAATTCTAACTTTGTAACAATCGGAGACTAAAGCGAATCTATAAAGTCAAGGCTATCCATCATTAATGGTCAATACGATAGTTTTGACAGAACAATGAAAACTCTCTCCGGTAATTTTTCCAGCAGAGGAAGAACCTTAAAATGTAAAACCTGTAATAAGCATATAGTCATGAGTTATCTTAAATTTGACAAGAACCTTATGATCAATCTGGAGCAGAGCCTACCGAAGGAGATGCTCCGCACCAATAAGTCGGGAGCCTATCACTGCACGACGATTGTAGGATGCAATACCCGGAAGCAGCACGGACTATTGGTGATACCGATTCCAGAGATGGATGATAAAGCTCATGTGCTGTTGTCATCGCTCGATGAGTCAGTGATACAGCACGGCGCTCCCTTTAATCTCGGACTCCATCAATATGGCGACGGTGTGTTCAGTCCGAACGGTCATAAGTATATCAGGGAATTCAACTGCGAGAACGTTCCGGTGATGACCTTCCGTGTGGGAGGAGTGATACTGACAAAAGAGAAAGTATTTATTTCCCATGAAAACCGTATCCTCATAAAATACACTCTTAAAGAGGCACATTCAGATACATTCCTCCGTTTCCGTCCTTTCCTTGCCTTCCGTAATGCCAATGATCTCTGTATTCAGAATGACAGAATCAATACCGAAATAAAGAGGGTGGAGAATGGTATTGCGACTTGTCTATATGAAGGCTATCCTGAGCTCTATATGCAATTCAACAAGCCTGTTGAATGGGTGAATGACGGGCACTGGTATAACGGCATCGAATATGTGAAAGATAAAGTAAGAGGTATACCATATAAAGAAGACCTCTGGGTGCCCGGCTATTTTGAGCTGCCTATCAAGAAAGGGGAATCCATCATTTTCTCTGCATCCACATTTGAATGTGACCCACGGGATTTTGAAAAGATATATGATAAGGAGCTGGAATCGCGCACATGCCGCACAAGTTTCTTTAACTGCCTTAAGAATTCTGCAAAGCAGTTTTATCTGAAAAATGATAAAGGGATGTATATCATGGCAGGTTATCCGTGGTATAACGTGCGGGGCAGAGATGAACTAATAGCCCTTCCCGGATGTACGCTCGGTATAAACCATGAAGAGGACTATCATGAAATTCTTGCAACATTCCTTAAAGCTCTCCGTCGTTACATAGATACCGGAGAGACCGACCGCACAATCGGGGAGATAGACCTTCCCGATATACCCCTTTGGACTATCTGGGCAATTCAGCAATATCGTAAAAACAAAGATATCAATATCTGCAAAGAGAGATATGGAGAAGATGTAAGATATCTGATTGAAGCTATTCGCCATGGAAAGATTAAGAATCTGAGACTTGAAGAGAACGGACTACTCTCTTCGGAAGGCGATAAGAGCCCGGTGACATGGCTGTCCGCCTCCATAAACGGCAAACCCATTATCCCGAGAAGTGGTTATATTCTGGAATTTAATGCACTATGGTATAACGCAGTGAAATTTCTAAGCTCACTCTTGGAGCATGATCAGGCGGAAGAGGGATATAAGGGAGATCTTGATGTATTGGCTGAAAAAATCAAAGAGTCGTTTATCGCAACCTTCCTTAATGACTACGGCTATCTCTACGACTATGTCAACGGAACGTATACCGATCTTGAAGTGCGCCCGAATATGGCAATAGCAATAGGTCTTGACTATTCACCCCTTGACCGTCGGCAGCGTAAGAAAGTATTGGACCTCTGTACCCGTGAGCTTCTTACTCCGAAAGGCCTGCGTTCACTTTCGCCCAAGAGTTATGCTTATCATCCAGAATACTTGGGCGACCCGATACAGCGCGAGTATGCCGTGCATCAGGGACCGGCGCGACCCTGGCTCTTCGGTTTCTATGCCGATGCTTACTTCAAGGTGTTTGGAGTGAGCGGATTATCCTTCATCGAGAGGATGCTGATCGGATATGAGGATGAGATGACCGAGGGATGCATCGGCTCGCTGTCGGAGATGTACGACGGCAATCCGCCATTCACAGGAAGAGGAGCAGTCAGCACCGCAAAGAATGTAGGCGAGATACTCCGCACCCTCAAGACAGTGAAAGAGATGAATAAACTTCTAACCGCACAAACCGACTGAGAAATATGAAAGCATTAATGTTTGGATGGGAGTTTCCTCCCCATATCTTAGGAGGATTAGGGACAGCGAGCTATGGTCTTACAAAGGGGATGTTCAACAATGGAGATATGGATATCACTTTCGTAATCCCAAAGCCTTATGGAGATGAAGAGAAAGGGTTTGCACGCATAATAGGAGCTTGCAATACCCCCGTGGCATGGCGTGATGTAAACTGGGATTATGTGCAGAGCCGCATAGGCAATGTGATGGATCCACAGCTTTACTTCGATCTACGCGACCATATATATGCCGACTTCAATTACATGAAGCTAAATGATCTCGGATGTATAGATTTCTCAGGACGCTATCCTGATAATATACTTGAGGAGATCAATAACTACTCGATTGTGGCAGGCGTAATAGCGAGAACGGTTGATTTCGATATTATCCATTCGCATGACTGGCTTACTTATCCTGCCGGAATACATGCCAAGAATGTCACCGGCAAGCCACTCGTAATCCATGTGCATGCCTCCGAGTTCGACCGCTCACGCGGGAAGCCGAATCCAACGGTTTTCGCCATTGAGAAAGATGGAATGATGAATGCCGACCATATCATCACGGTCTCCGAACTTACACGGCGCACTGTCATAGATAAATATGGTATTGATCCGGCAAAGGTGACTACTGTCCATAATGCCGTTATCCCTTTAAGCGATGAATTGCTTAATCTCAAGAAACGCGACAGTAAAGATAAGGTCATCACATTCTTAGGTCGAATCACAATGCAGAAGGGACCGGAATACTTTGTTGAAGCAGCCGCAAAGGTATTGCAGAAGAATAAGAATGTCCGCTTCGTAATGGCAGGAGGGGGAGATATGGAGGAGGCGATGATAAAATTGGCAGCCAAGAGAGGAATAGCCGACCGCTTTCATTTCACCGGTTTCCTGCGTGGTAAGGAGGTGTATCAGATGTTCCGCGATTCGGATGTATATGTGATGCCATCTGTTTCCGAGCCTTTCGGCATCTCTCCCCTTGAAGCGATGGAGATGGGAGTGCCTTCCATTATCTCCAAACAGAGCGGATGCGCCGAAATATTGGAAAATGTAATCAAGACCGATTACTGGGATATCGATGCTATGGCGGATGCAATGCATGCTCTTATCTCTTACCCGGCTCTCCATAATTCTCTTCGGAACCGAGGGATAGAGGAGATACATGGCATCACATGGGAAAAAGCCGGAAAAAAAGTGATAGATATTTATAAAGATGTCTTGGCTAAAAGGAAATAACTTCTTACTCTCATAATCGAGCTGTAGCTCACTCACCGATTCATCCTGATAACAATGAATAGGGGAGAGAGGAGAGAGTAGAGAGGAAAGAGAGGGGAAATTTTGGAATAAGGATAATTATAAAAAGTAAGGATATGAAATCAGTTTGTTTCTACTTCACGATACATCAGCCATATCGTCTGAAACGATATCGTTTCTTTGATATCGGTAATGATCATTATTATTATGATGACTTTGCAGATGATGATATCATAACACGTCTTGCCGAAAATTCTTATCTTCCGATGGCAAATACTCTTCTCGATATGATAGAGAGGAGTAACGGATCATTCAAATGTGCCATCGCTATTTCAGGCACGGCGATCGAGCAGCTCCAGAATTATGTGCCGGAGGTTATAGATAAGCTTCGTCAGCTTGCCGACACCGGTTGCGTGGAATTTCTTTCAGGCACTTACGCCCATTCTCTTGCTTCCCTTGAGGATCCGGAGGAATTTCTTCGGGAGGTGAAGATGCATGATGATCTGGTGCAGACCCTTTTTGGCAAACGACCCAAAGTATTTGCCAATACGGAGCTTATCTATGATGATGATATAGCTCTCCTTATAAAGAGTATGGGATTTGACACCTGTCTTACAGATGGCGCAAAACATGTGCTCGGCTGGAAATCTCCCAATTATGTGTATAGCGCGGCGACCGCCCCTGATCTGAAACTTCTGCTCACTAATGATAAATTAGCAGAGGATATCTCAATGAATTTCAATAATCCCGAATGGGACGAGTATCCTCTTACCGCTGATAAGTATGTCAATTGGATCGCTTCTCTTCCCGAGACAGAACAGGTGGTGAATCTTTATCTCAGTATGGATGTGTTCGGCACATTCCTTCCTGCATCCACCGGTATCTTTGATTTCATGAAGGCTCTTCCTCAATTCGGAAAGGAGAAGGGGATTGAATTCACCACTCCTTCGGATGTAGTTGCAAAATTAAAGCCGGTAGGCGAGATAGCAGTAATGCACCCTATTTCCGATATTGACGAGGCGCGCGATGTTTCGGCATGGATGGGAAATGAGTTGCAACGGGAGGCTTTAAACAAGCTTTATGGAGTAGCCGAGCGTGTAAGCATGGTCACTGACCGTCGTCTCAAGCAGGATTGGGAATATTTGCAGAGCAGCGACCACTTCTACTATATGAGTACAAAAAATAACGCCTTCTCGCCCTACGACTCACCATTTGCTGCATTCACTAATTATATGAATGTGCTTGCTGACTTCCTGGTAAGAGTGGAGGAGCAATTCCCTGCGGATATCGAGAATGAGGAACTCAACTCATTGCTTCTCACTATCCGTAATCAATCTTCCGAGATAGAGTCGCTTAAGAAGGAGAATAAGTCGTTACGCACCAATCTCCTAAATCTTGATGAGAACGACGCCTCTGAAAATGATAGTGCTTCTGCCACAAAGAGTAAGACTAAAGCGGCAACAAAGAAGGAGGCTCCGAAGAAAGCCACACGCAAGTCGGCTGCAAAGAAGAGTGATGATAAGGAGGAAGCTCCCAAGAAGCGAGCCTCTCGTAAGGCAGCGAAGAAAGAATAATCACCACCAAGAAGGAAATAAATATAGACCTATACGCCAAAATTTATCAGAAGAGAGGCTTCCGAAGGGGGAAGTCTCTCTATGTTTTATCATTAATATATAACAGAGGGAGATTTTGTAGAATAGAAAAATTAAACTAAATTTACATAGAATTAAAGAGACAGAATTATGAAGAAATTTTTATTTATGTGTTTGATGGCAGCAGGGGTGACCTTTTCATCTTGTGGAGGTGGAAAAGCTGCCGAGGAGAGCGGTAAGGATACAGGTGCTGCGGTTAAAGCTGACACAAAGGTATTGGTAGCATACTTTTCGGCTACCGGTACTACTGCCAAGGCCGCTAAGGAAGTGGCTGAGGCTACCGGTGGAATACTATATCAGATTGAGCCTGAAAAGGCGTATACGGATGAGGACCTGGATTATGAGAATGATAACTCCCGAAGCTCTATGGAGAATAAGAATCCGGAGATGCGTCCCGCCATCAAGAAAGGTGTCGGTACGGGTCCTTACGACACAATCTATCTCGGTTTTCCGGTGTGGTGGGATAAGGCTCCGTTAGTAGTCTATACTTATCTTGATTCCCATGATTTCACTGATAAGAAGATTGTAGTGTTTGGAACAGCTCATTCCAGCGGATTGACTCCGAGTTTTGAAGCCCTTAAGGCAGCCTATCCCAATTATCACTTCACAGAGGGAGCTATTCTGAATGTGACTTCAAAGAAAACGTTCAATAAATGGGTGGAATCATTGAAAAAATAATATAAGCTAATGCATACTATCAGAATGATACATAAATGGACAGGCCTTGCCATAGGTCTGTCCTTTATGTTTTTATGCTTCTCCGGGCTTGTGATAGTGCTCGGAAAAATATTTAATTCATATGCTCCGGTGTTCAAATTTGCAAAGTCTTTTCACACCTCCTTCCTTATAGGGGAGGCGGGGAAATGGATAATTAGTATATCTGCTCTTTTAGCCTTGATAGAGATCATAAGCGGATATATTATCTGGGGACAGCGGACGACAGCGTTATGCCGTTCGTTAAGAAAGCAGAATAAAAGCATATGGACCGGCATAAGAAAAAATCTTGGTTTCAATTTTCCTGATTTGCTTACCGGACTGCACAATTCCGGAGGGTTCTGGAGCGGCATACCGTTATTGATAATGATTCTGACCTGCCTTACCTGGTGTTTCGGATGGTATGGCGAGATGGTCTATTCGCTTTTTGCGGCATCCGATACAGGGGTATTATTCCATACTCTCCATGCTCTTCATGTGGGAAGTTGGTGGGGATTTCTTTCCCGACTTCTTTGGCTTGCAGCAGTCTTGATCGGCACCTCACTCCCCATAACAGGATATATCCTATTTCTGAGGAGATGGAAGGCGCGACATACCAAATCTTACGGCAGTCATTAATCTGGTCAAAAGCTCGAAAAAAAGAGTGAGTTAATGCTCCACAGTAGCGAGGATAGTGCGAATCTTTGCGGGAGCGGGGAGCGGAAGATCCTTCATAAGAATCTTATCGAATGGAGCGAAAAGGTCGGAAGAGGGGGGAGCGATATCGGCAAGAAGCTCCTTGTATATCTCCTTGAAGTCAGGGATAATATCAGTTTCTCCGCAGCTATCCATTTTGTCGAGGAAATCACCTAACGAGAGATTTGATATCTCCAGAGCGGGAGAGAGTCCGGTGCGGCTGTCATCCAGTTTCACCTCATACACCATCTTGGCTTTCATCAGGCGCCCGACAATCCTATTAACCATTCTGACCGGAAGATTATACCTTGAAGCAATCTCAGTAGTGGAGAGAGGAGTCTCCGCCTTTACGAATCTCTTTACCACCACCCCCATAGTGATAATCGTGAGATAACGCCAACTGCGATTAGATATCTCGCTGTCATCTCCAAGGAAGTTGAAAGAAAATACATTCTGAAGAGAATATGTCAGCACACACCCTGAAAGAAGTATCATCCAGGAGAGCTGAAGCCAGACCAGGAGGAGGGGGAGGAAGGCAAACGATCCATAAATCGCATTATATTTCGATACATATATCTGTCCCGAAACGAAAAGCCATTGCAGCACGTGAAATACAATAGCCCCTATAGCTCCGGCAATCATTGCATATTTAAAAGATACTTTTGTGGTCGGTATAAAATAATATGAGAATGTAAAAGCCATCCATGCCAGGATAAGAGGGGCTATCTCCAAGGCTATATTCACTCCGAAAGTGAGGAAGGGGAAGTTGAAGTTATCCCTGATAGTGGAGGTCATGAAAATCGATACTCCGGAGGAACATAGAATCAGGATAGGAACAATGAGACAGATAGCGATATAATCCGTCAGTTTCTGATAAAGACTTCTTCCTGACTTCACATCCCATATTGAATTAAAGGCATCCTCTATGTAAGAAAGGAGGGAGATTATGGTCCAGAGCAAGACCACGATACCGACACCCACAAATACACCTTGCGAAGCCTCGTTAAGATAGGAGTCCACAAACTGCATGGCGGTGGCAATTACTTTATGCTGGGAAGGGAAGAGAGTATAGAGCTCATTCTGCATACTGTCGCTCATTCCAAAGCCACGGGCGATGGCTACAAGAAGGGCGAGCGCGGGGACAAGTGAGAGAACAGTGTAATAAGTCAGCGCCATTGACCTTATCTGTAGCCCGCGGTCCATGAATGAATTTATGGAGAGATTCATGGTCTTTATAAGGCGCACCTTGAAAGTCTGACGCGGATCCTTCCAGACTCCAGAAAGACAATATATCACGAAAGCATATATTTTATTATACCATCGTGTGATAAAACCGACCGCTTTGTTATTCTTTGCGTCGGGATTAGACTTATTTGTATCTTTTTTAGCAGAATCTTCCATAAATAGTTAAATAAAGATATAAGGAGTCATTAATTATCAGGAGCTACTTTCATGTATTAAAAAACGGATCCGGAATGCTGAAAAGCAGTAGCCGAATCCGTTAAAATAGATGCAGAATAGATATAAGCCGGGTTATGTGCCCTCCCGGAGGAGGGTGTCTGTCATTTATCTACACTGCCGATCTCCCGGCAGCTGGAGCAGCCTACCCCCCGGCAATGGACGAGCAGCCCTTGATTGCCGGTATATTTGGCCTTGCAACCCGCAGGATGTGCGGCCTCCGTTGTCGCCAACGGAGCCGGTGGTCTCTTACACCACCTTTTCACCCTTACCCTCCACGAAAGAGGGCGGTCATTTTCTGTCACACTTGCCCCGACGTCGCCGCCGGCTTCCCGTTAGGATGTGCGGTGCTCTTTGTTGCCCGGACTTTCCTCTCCATCCTCACCGTCAAAAGGGAGGATGCAGCGACAGACCTCAATTCTGCATTACAAAATTACTACTTTTCTTCCGTTTTTGCAATTTCGGAGGAGGAATCCTCTTCCGCCGTATTGTCTTCGTGAACGTTCTTATCCTTGTCTTGAGAGCCGGCAGCGGATTCAGACTCATTCTCCGCTTTCGTTTCCTCATGTGCTTCAGCCTGCTTTTCTGCCTCCGCTTCGGCTTTAGCCTCCGCCTTAGCTTCCTTCTCGGCAGTCTTACGCTGCTCTTTCTCAGCTTTCTTCGCCTCTATGCCGGCTTTCTTCTCAGCTGCCACAACCTCTTTAGGACGGAGAGAATAGAAGCCGTTAACAGCCCATATGGCAATCATGATGCCGGAGACGATAGCTGAAAGCTGCATATCCTTATAGGAATCGACATTAGAGAATAATATACATACCAGTATACCGACAGCTATTGTCACGACCGGGATTATAAAACGCTTGAAAGTTGATTCGGACGTGCGTATAATCCAGATTGCCTGAGCCAGACCTGCCAATGCTACTGATACACCAAGAGTGATGCTCAAGGTGTTGGCATATCCTAATGGGAATAGGAGGATGTATATACCCCAGATCAGCGATAATACACCGACAACAGTGGCATACCATTTGCGCGGCATTATATTACCGTTGACATCCTTCTTAGGCACGATTGAGGATATAAGCTGGATCACACCGGGGATAATGAATATTATGCCGGCAGCCATCATTACATAGCGAAGCACCGCCGGATCCTTATCCATCGCCTGATAATTAAAGATAAGGAGCATCGCCCCGATCAGTAGCCCCAATACGTAACACAGGAAAAATATTGTCTTCTTCATAACCTTTATTATTTCATAATTTTGTAATAGCAGGAAGGCTGAATTTACTGTCTCGTAAATTCCTTCATTACTACCCTTACTATTATTATAAGGTTATGGAGAAGAAAAAGTTTAATGAGTGTTAATATAAGCTTTAAGTAATGCAACTATAGATTCCGGATTGAAGCGCGACGAATCAAAGCAGAGGTGATAGTTGCGAGCCTTTCCCCACCCTCCGGATGTGAAATAATTGTAATAGCTTTCCCTCGCCTTATCATTTTTACGAGCCATCGGGAGGGCACCAATCTCGTCGGCTGCATCCCCGCGCTCGATAATCTTTTTCACTCTATGCTCGATAGGGGCATGCACGAAAATAGAGATGAGACCGGGATGATCTCGCATGATATAATCGGCAGTGCGTCCCACTATCACACAGCTACCCCGCTCGCAGATAGACTGTATCACCTTAGACTGCGCATTGTAGAGCCCTTCGGGAGATAGCGAGCCGGCAGAGAAATGGGCGAACGCCCCCGGAGTGCAGGGCTGGCTTGAAGTGCCGCAATTCAATCCCAGGAAATTACGGAGGAAGGAGGGTCTCTTCTCATCGACAGCCTTAAAGACTTCAGTATCCATACCAAACTCCTCTGCAGCGGCAGAAAGGAGAGTCTTATCGTAATAGGGGATGCCAAGCTCATCGGCAATGCGTTTCCCGATTTCACGACCGCCACAACCGAATTGACGACCGATAACTATAATGAAATTGTCCATAAAAATTCAAAAAATGAAGATAAAAAAGGGGTAAAGATGAAAAACTCACCTCCACATCCACAAATTTAGAAAATATTTTCGTAAATTTGTGACCTAACTGCAAAATTGAGTGCATATAATGGAAAATGAGAAAGAACAAGAGGGAATGTCGATATATGAATACATAGTAGACAATGTCGACACCTGCGAGCCTGAGATGGGAGAGCTGATATGCAAGTTGCGATTGGCAGACACCTCGGGTCAGTTTCTTGCCAGTACCGCACGTTATCTTTCGGCAGTGGATCGCGAGAAGTTTGACAAATGGCTTACCCCCCTTATAGAGGGAGCCATTGAGAGAGACCGCGATCGCCGGTATATCGGATCGCTCTTAGAGGCAATCTGGGGAGTGGACTATAAGGATCATATCGACGAATTGCGTCAGAAAGATGACAATTTCAGGAGGATTTACAAAAGAATTTATACTGAGGGCGAGGCAATGTAATTTCCCGGAGATTAGCAAAGAGAGATGAAAAGAATATTAACCTTGGCGCTGATTTTCCTATCGGCGCTTTATTTACATAAAGCCATGGCAGAAGATACAATACCCGCCGGCCCGGTGGTGGATATCCATACCACATTAGGCGATATCAAAGTGAAGCTCTACGATGACACTCCCGCTCATCGTGATAATTTCCTCAAGCTTGTGAATGATGGATTCTATGACGGAGTCCTGTTTCATCGTGTCATAAAAGATTTTATGGTGCAGACCGGCGACCCGGAGTCAAAGAATGCTCCAGCTGATGCACGTCTCGGATCAGGCAATCCCGGCTATACCATCGAGGCAGAGATAAAATATCCCAAGCATTTCCATAAATATGGAGCATTGGCGGCAGCCCGCACAAGCGACTATGTGAATCCCGAGCGCAGAAGCTCAGGCTCACAATTCTATATAGTGACCGGCAATAAGTATGATGCCTCACAGATACCGGCAGGATTCCCCGAGGAGATAGCCAAAGCCTATACAACAGTAGGCGGCACGCCGCATCTTGACGGACAATACACGGTATTCGGCGAAGTGCTAGAAGGCATGGACACGGTAGAGAAGATCCAGAATGTAGCCACAGGACGTGACGACCGTCCCCTCGAGGATGTCAAGATCATCTCAGCTACAGTAGAAAAATAAGAACATTGAAAAGAACCCCGATATGAACGAACTCGACAAGATTGCGCCCGTTGTAGAATCAGCAGGCGTTGAAAAGGAAGAAAGCATGGAGCAGAAGAATATCCACGCCCTTGATAAAGATGGACTGATTGCGGAATTGAAAGCAATTCTTGCGGACAACCGTATGGAAGCCCATAAAGAGGTGACAGCACTTAAGCAAGCTTTCTTCAGCATCAAGACTAAGGAGAACCTTGACCAACTCAATGCCTTCATAGATGAAGGAAACGATCCGGCAGCTTTCTCCTCCGCAGTAGATGAGAAAGAGAATGAGTTCAAGACATTATATACTGAATTCAAGGAAAAGAGAGCGGCATATCTTCTTGCCGACGAGAAGATGCGCGAGGAGAACCTTGCAAAGAAGAATGAGATTCTCGCACGCCTCTCCGCCATCACAGACGATATCGATAAGGTGAATGTCAACTTCCCTGAATTCCAGCAATTACAGCAAGACTTCAAGGCTATCAAGGAGATTCCCGCCGCGGCGGAAGCCGAGATATGGAAAAAATTCCAGGGCGTGACCGAGTTATTCTATGATAACCTGAAGATGAATAAGGAGCTCCGCGATCTTGATTTCAAGAAGAATCTGGAGTTAAAGCGTCAGCTTCTTGAGGATGCGAAGAAACTTGCCGAGCATGAGGATCCCATCGCCGCTTTCCGTCTGCTACAGAATATCCATGATAGCTGGCGCAATATAGGACCGGTAGCGAAAGATCTCCGTGCATCTCTTTGGGAGGAATTCAAGGAGGCATCGGCAGTGGTCAATCGCCGTCATCAGGACTATTTCGAAAAGCGCAAGGCAGCCGAGCAGGCAAATGAGGAGGCAAAGACAAAACTTTGCGAGGAGGTGGAGGCAATCGATCTTTCATCTCTCAAGACTTTTGCCGAGTGGAATTCAATGACCGAGAAGGTGATTGAGATCCAGAAGAGATGGCGTCAGTTGGGCTTTGCTTCCAAGAAAGCAAACGTTCAACTCTATTCACGTTTCCGCGAGGATTGCGACCGCTTCTTCAACAGCAAGACTGAATATTTCCAGAAGACAAAGGGCGAATTGGCATCCAATCTTGAAAAGAAGATAGCACTTTGCGAGAAAGCGGAAGCTCTCAAGAAGACAGATGATATCAAGAAGGCTACCGCGGAGGTGGTCCGTCTGCAGGCGGAGTGGAAGAAGATTGGTAGCGTGCCCCGCAAGAACAGCGATGAGGTATGGAATCGTTTTCAGTCAGCATGCAATTACTTCTTCGAGGCGCGTAAGAAGCAGGAGGCGGCACGCCGAGAAGAGGAGACAGCCAACCTTGAGAAGAAACGCGCTATCATCGAGGAGCTGAAAGCACTTCCCAAAGATGGCGACCGCAAGGAAGTGATCGGTAAAGTCAAGGAGCTTCAGGCAGCATGGCAGGCAGCCGGATTCGTGCCTTTCAAGCATAAGGATAAAATCTATGCCGAATACCGCGCCATCTGCGACGAACTCTACGGAGCATTCGAAAGCAGGGAGAAACGTGCGCGCATGAATAATTTCCAGGAGCGCGTCGCCACTATGAAAGGGGAGGGCCAGAACCTCGGACGCGAGCGCGACCGTCTGATGCGCGTGGTAGAGGCGAAGAAGAATGAGATGAAGACCATTGAGAATAACATGGGCTTCTTCAATATCAAGTCTTCTGCCGGCAATTCAATGCTTAAGGAGATGGAGCGCAAGATCAATCGCCTGAAAGAGGAGATTGATCAGGTGCAGGAGAAAATCGCCATCCTCGATGCAGGAGAGAAATAATAAATAGACTATACAGAATATGGAGAAGGTGATCCCTCAATCAGGAGTCATCTTCTCTCTATATTTTTTTTCACTATATAAAAGATTGTAAGGTAATTCAAATCATACATGAAGAAAAAACACATACTTGCTGCATTGCTTGTCGTAACCCTTAATTTTGTCGCCTTCTCCTCCGGATCGGATAATAACAAATATGACCTCAGCGTCACAACGTATGCGGAGAATATTACTAAGGCGAACGACGGAGACGGGGATGCCATGTTAGCTATCGCGAAATGTTTTGAGACAGGCACAGGAGTAAAGAGAGATCTGAAAGAGGCGTGGGAATGGTATGGCAAATCAGCCTTGGAGGGTAATATCGAGGCACAGTATATTATCGGCACGCTTTACAGAGATGGAATAGGAACGAAAAAGGATTACAAGGAATCCGCTTATTGGTTTCGAAAAGCGGCAAGAAACGGTCATAAGGAGTCGCTTCTGAATATTGCCCGACAGTTTGAGAAAGGTCAGGGTGTGCTTGCCGATAACCGTGTGGCAGCTGAGAATTACTGGCGCGCCGCAGAGCGAGGCAGTGCGGAGGGAGCCAACAGATATGCGGAGATGCTGCGCGACGGGATCGGAGTAGAGAAAGATCTTCCCAAAGCCCTCAAATATTTCAAGAAGGCAGCCGAGCAGAATTATCCGGAGGCAGCTTATCAGGCAGGCCTCCTGGAGAATCAGGGGGTGAAACTGCCCGTCAATAACGTCAAGCCACGACCGGCAGCTCCTAAAACAGAGTCTCAGAAAAAGAGAGCGGAGAAGAAGTCAGCGACCAAATCCTCACATAAGGGAAGCAAAAAGAGCACCCCATCTAATCATAGTAAGAAAAAGGGAAAAAAGAGATAAATGGCACATACAGAATTAATTCTCATCAATATATCCGGTCCGGACAAGACCGGAATCACAGCCAGCCTTACCGAGATCTTGGCGCGATATGAAGCAGATATCCTCGATATCGGACAGGCTGACATTCATCACACACTTGCCCTCGGTATCCTTATCAAGACCGACAGCAACCGAAGCGGAGAGATCCTTAAGGAACTTCTCTTCAAGACAAATGACCTTCAGGTACAGGTCCAATTCTCTATCGTCAGCGAGGAGGAATATGAGGCATGGGTGAGCCGTCAGGGTAAAAACCGTTATATAGTGACACTTCTCGGTCGCAAGATAAAGGCGGCTCAGATATCTGCCGTGGCACGCATTATCAACGAGCAGGGACTGAATATCGAGACAATTACCCGACTTACAGGTCGTATGCCCCTTGACGAAGGAAAACAACCTCTGACAAAGGGATGTATCGAGCTGTCGGTCAGAGGTACGCCTGAAGATAAAATCAAGATGCAGAGCGACTTTATGCAGCTTGCCGCCGAGCTGGATTTTGATATCTCCATGCAGGAGGATACAATGTATCGTCGCGCGCGCCGTCTGATTTGCTTCGATATGGATTCAACCTTGATCCGCACGGAGGTGATAGATGAACTGGCAGACCGTGCCGGAGTAGGAGAGCAGGTCAGGGCTATCACTGAGTCAGCAATGCGCGGGGAGATAGATTTCCGGCAGAGTTTCACGGAGAGGGTGAGACTGCTTAAAGGTCTTGATGTCTCAGTCATGAAAGATATAGCCGAAAATCTCCCTATCACGGAAGGTGTAGGCCGCATGATGGATGTGTTGAAGCGTTCAGGGTTCAAGACCGCAATTTTATCAGGAGGATTTACCTATTTCGGAGAATATCTGAAACAGAAGTTCGGCTTCGATTATGTCTATGCCAATGAGCTTGAGATAGGACCGGATGGAAAGCTGACCGGTAATTATGTGGGAGATATCGTGGATGGTCCGCGAAAGAAGGAATTGCTCCGTCTTTTGGCACAGGTGGAGAGAATAGATATCGCGCAGACTATCGCTGTAGGAGATGGTGCCAATGACCTCCCCATGCTGGCGGAGGCAGGACTCGGTATCGCTTTCCATGCCAAACCAAAAGTAAAGGCGGAGGCAAGTCAGAGTATCTCAACGATAGGAATAGATGGAGTGCTTTATTTCTTAGGCTTCAAAGATTCCTATATTGATGAGTCAACAAACTAACAAAGAAATACCATGAAAGGAATAGTAAAGATTCTGACAGCGGCAATGATAGCCCTCGGCAGTCTCATGGTAAACGGCGCTGAAAAGCGCCAGACGGTGGGACTCGTGCTTAGTGGAGGAGGAGCCAAAGGAATTGCGCATGTCGGAGTGATAAAGGCGCTGGAGGATAACGATATTCCGGTGGATTATGTGACAGGCACTTCTATGGGAGCTATCGTCGGGTCGCTTTATTCTTGCGGATGGAGTCCGGCAAGGATGATGGATCTCTTCACGTCAAAAGACTTCGGATATTGGAGCACGGGCGTTGTGAATCCTAAAAACATCACCCGGTATTCACGCCTTGATCCCACCCCGCAATGGGTAGGGGTCAATGTCAGTCTGAAAGATACGACAGGGGTATTCTCCATGATACCCACCTCTCTGATATCCCCCATACCGATGAATATTGAGTTTCTGGAGCTTTTCGCGCCTTATACCTTACAGTGTAAGGAAAACTTCAATAATCTCTTCGTACCATTCCGTTGCGTCACTTCCAATGTTTATGAAAAGCATAAGGAGGTACTCTCTAAAGGATCATTGGGCGATGCAGTCAGAGCTTCAATGTCCTTTCCGTTAGTCTTCCGACCGATAAAGCTTAACGGTACGCTCGTTTATGACGGAGGCATTTATGATAACTTCCCGGTAAATGTGATGCAGGAGGATTTCAATCCCGATTTTATTATCGGAGTCTCCGTATCCTCCCCCGATAAAAAGCCTCAGCAGGGGAATATTTATAGTCAGCTGGAGGATATGATTATCCAGAACAATGACTATTCCGTCCCCTCCAAAAATGGTATAAAGATTCAGGTGCCGGTGCTGAATTTCGGCGTTCTCGACTTCGGACAGGCACAGACCATCTATGAGATCGGATACAAGACCGGATTGTCAATGGTCGATTCAATCAAGAAGAGAGTTTCCGCCCGTGAGCCATTAGCTGAAGTGACCGCGCGCCGCGAACGCTTTGCAGCCGCCACGCCCAAAGTGGAATTCGATTCTGTGGAGGTGGAAGGAGCCACCCCGAACCAGCAGCGTTATATACGTTATCTCTTTCAGGGACCCAAATCCAAACCGATTGATCTCGAGCAGACACAGAAAGCTTATTACCGCGCCATGACCGACGGCACACTCTCCAATCTTGTGCCGCAGGCAGAATTCGGGAAGAACGGTAAAAACACCCTTCTGTTAGAAGCGGATGTCAAGAAGCCCTGGTCGTTAGGCGTGGGAGGCTGGATCACGTCATCCACCAACTCCATGCTCTATCTTGATCTCGGATATCATACGCTAAGCTTTAACTCCCTCGACATAAATCTCCAGGGCTGGATCGGTCAGTCATATTTCGCCGGCAAATTGTCAGGTCGCTTCTCTCTTCGCTCCGCGCGTCCCTCATATCTGGAGATTATGGCAGTAGGACAGAGGCAGAAGTATTATGACTCAGAGCTCCTTTTCTATGAGACTTCAACGCCGACATTCATCACCGAGAACCAAAACTTCCTCCGAATGAAATATGTATGGGAAATGTGCCGTCAATCCATAGGATATGCCGATCTCACGTGGGGTTATGAATCAGATTCCTACTTCCCGACAAACGTGGCGGATTTCGCGCACACCAGCAAGGACAAGACCCAATATTTCATCACCGCTTTGAGAGCAGGCTTCAAAGGGGGACTTGTAAATGATCCTCTTTATCCCAGCGAAGGAATGGAATGGAGAGCGGATCTGCAGGGGAGTCATGAGAGAGCCCGTTTCACTCCTAATGGTATAAAAGCGGAGCGCACACCATTTGAAGCCCATTACCGCGCTTCAGTGGAGGGATACTGGAAACAGTTCTTCCAGGTAGGGAAGAATTTTGCCATCGGAGGCTCCGCAAATGCTCTGGCAACCTTCCAGAACACTACACAGAATTACACTGCGACATTGGTACATGCTCCTGCATTTGCACCGACACCCTCGACACAGAATTACTTTAACGAGGCGTTCAGATCAGACAATTATGTGGCGGCAGGAGTGATGCCAATCTGGAAGCCGGTAAGCAAATTGCAGGTGAGGGGAGACTTCTATGTCTATTCACCTATCAGAGATCTGAAGAGAGGAATCAATAACTCAGCTTATTACAAAGGATGGTTTAACAGAGCCGAATTTATCGGAGAAATGGCGGTGGTATATAACTTCCCCTTTGCCAGCCTCTCTCTCTACGGAAATTATCTCTCATATCCGGCAAGGAACTGGAACTTCGGAATAAACTTCGGACTCCTTTTCCACGCGCCCAGAATATTGAGATAGAAGCCTTAAGATGTAAAAAAGATGTGCCCGGATTGATAATAAATCCAGGCACATCTTTTTTAATATCCATCAGCTCCTTTAATATCCATCAGCTCCTTTAATATCCATCAGTTTCTTTATTCGACTAACAGATCCTTATTTTACTATCAGCCCCTCAAATTGCGGAGAGGTCCACACAGTATCGGAGCAAACGAGAAGTATGGGGAGTTTGAGTTTTCTGTTCAATTCCATCGTTTTCTCTCTTCCCATCGCCATGAAGGCAGTGGCGAGACCGTCAGCTTCCATAGAAGATGGAGCCAGGACTGTGGCGCTGAGAATGTCAGTCTTTATAGGACGCCCGGTCAAAGGGGAGATTGTATGTCCGTATCTTTCTCCGCTCTTTGTCTCCTTGTAATTCCGGTAATTGCCGGAAGTCGCCATACCCATGTTGGTAAAAGCTATGACTAACTGCGACTCATGGATTACAGCCGAGTCGTTCATTATAGGGCGGTCAACAGAAATATTCCAGCCGGTGCCGCGCGGGTTCTTACCTGCCGCCCTTATTTCGCCTCCTATCTCTACAAGAAAATTCTTCACCCCCTCCTTCTTGAGAGCCTCAGCCACACGATCCACGCCGTAGCCTTTGGCAATGGCTGAAAAATTAAATTGAATATCGGGTGTGTCCTTTATAATCGAGTCATATTTGAGATGGGTTTTCTCAATGCCCACAATCCGCAGGAGAGAATCAAGACGCAGGGTATCGGCAGTAGCCTTATGTTCCGGACCGAACCCCCAGGCTGTCACCAAAGGAGAGACCGTTGGATCAAAGAGACCGCCGGATAGTCTGTTGATTTTACGCGACATTATGTAAACGCGGATGAAATCGGTATTAACCAAGGTTGAATCCTGCCTGTTAACCCTGCTTACCAAAGAAGTGGTGTCAAAAACGGAAAGATTATGACCCACTTCATCCAGCACTTTCCTGATTGAATCCCCAAGATTTCGCGAGGACTGATAAGTGATGTTAAATGTAGTGTTCCAAACCATTCCCCGCTCATTGATATACTCCTCATTCACTTTCTTTGACGAGCCTGAGCAGGAGGAGAGGAGAAATGCCGAAAGAAATATGAGAGCATAGAAAGAAAAAGATAAATTACCACCGAGGGGAAAAACGTTGATCCCTCCGCCGGAATGATGGAAATATTTCTTATAAAAAATATCCATAATACTAAAATGAATTAAAATTCTTGCAAAGATAAAAATAAAATTATATCTTAGACCGAATAAAATAATGAAGTTGTTTATGCAACTACCATATCACAGACAGATAGAATTATAACTCTAAAACATATAAAATGAAAGAATCGTTTGTATTTCTTGCCGATGGATTTGAGGAGATAGAGGCATTGACAGTGGTCGATGTGCTTCGTCGTGCCGAAATTCCGGTAAAGACTGTATCAATTACCTCATCGTTAAGAGTGACCGGTGCGCACGGCGTAGTGGTAGGCGCCGACTGTATCTATGACCCGGCATTAGTGGCATCTGCCGAATGGCTGATTCTCCCCGGCGGAATGCCCGGCGCCAAGAATCTGTATGAATTCGCACCTCTTCATGGATTGCTCAGAAATCAGGCGGCAAGCGCGGATGGACGTATCGCTGCAATCTGCGCCGCCCCCGCAGTAGTTTTGGGACAGTTGGGACTCCTCGCCGAAAGCCGTGCCACTTGCTATCCCGGATTTGAGGATATGCTTAATTGTAAGGTGATAGTTGATAAATCGGTAGTGGTCGATGGTAAGTTTGTATTAGGCAATGGTCCTGCCAATGCGCTTCTCTGGGCATTGTCTATAGTAGGAGAGACTTTAGGAAGAGAGAAAGTATATAATATCGCCAACGGTATGCTGCTCTATCCCAAGAGCGAGCATGACATAGAGAATTTCTTCGGATGAGCGATCTCTACTATACGATAAAAGGTACCGGCTCCTCTCAATATAAAGAGAAGATGAGCCGGTTTCTTTCGTTTGCCCTTCCCGTCCATTCAGCTGATGAGGCGAAAAGTGAGATAAAGCGGCTTCAGAATGAATATCATGATGCGCGGCATGTATGCTGGGCTTATATGATAGGTCCCGACCGGCTCGAATGGCAGCTAAACGATAATGGCGAACCCTCCGGCACAGCCGGCAAACCGATACTCGGACAGATTAACAGCTTTAACGTTACAGACGTCCTCATAGTAGTGGTGAGATATTTCGGAGGGATAAAATTAGGCACGTCAGGATTGATAAGCGCATACAAGGAGGCGGCGAAGCTCGCGATAGAGGAAGCGGGGATAAAGGAGATGCACAAGATGTGCCGCATTAAAGTCAGTTTCCCCTATATGTGTCAGGACGGCGTGATGAGAGTCGCAAAACAGGATGGAGTGGAGACGCTGGAAAAGAATTTCGATAATCTCTGCCATGTCACCCTTGAATTTGCCGAAGATCTGAAAGAGGAGATAACAGGGAAATTATCAAAAGTGGAGGGTGCCTCCGTGGAGGAGGTAGAGGAAGATAAATAGAGCAAAAAAGGGGAAGATAGAGAGGAAAGAAGCACGCAAAGAACTGAAAACGGTGAAAATTGCTCAAAAAAAGGATAAAAACGCATGGTATATAGGGAAATATTCAAAAAAAATTACGATATTTGCAGTGCTAAAAAAGACAGGGGGAAATTTCGCCTGTTTTGAATGGCGTTAAAAGAAAAATAAGAAAGAAAAAAGAGATACAATGACAAAGGCAGATATTGTAAATGAGATCTCCCGACAGACCGGTCTTGAGAAAGGTGCTGTTCTTGCCATAGTAGAGAAGCTGATGGATGTGGTGAAAGACTCCATGGCGGGTGGCAACAACGTCTATCTTCGCGGATTCGGAAGCTTTGTGGTAAAGACCCGTAAGGAGAAGACCGCACGCAACATCTCTAAAAATACCACTCTTAAAATACCCGAGCATAAGATTCCGGCATTCAAGCCCTCCAAGGTATTTATGGATGCTGTAAAAGAAGATTAAAATCCAAAAAGGAACAAACAACATAAATATTAATCAATAAAAAATAATACGTCATGCCAAGCGGAAAGAAGAGAAAAGGCCACAAGATGGCGACTCACAAGCGCAAGAAGAGACTGAGAAAGAATCGTCATAAGAAGAAATAAGCAATCTTCTTGAGAAAGATTCGACTCGCTAATCCCTGCTCTCTCCGGAGTAGTCAGGATGAAAGCGCTGACAGAAATCATAAGAACAAACCGAAACAGCGTAGGCTGAAAGGAGGTTTGTTCTTTTTAATTAAAAGACATGAAAAGCGAATTAGTAGTAGATGTACAACAGGAGGACGTTTCGATAGCGTTGCTTGAGGATGGTCGACTCGTATCCTTGCAGAAGGAGAGCCGCAACATAGCTTATGCTGTGGGCGATCTCTATCTTGCGAAGGTGAAGAAGATCATGCCGGGTCTGAACGCCGCCTTCCTCGACGTGGGCTATGAAAAGGATGCTTTTCTTCATTATCTCGATCTTGGGGCACAATTCAGCAGTTATCGTTCATTTCTGAAAGAAGCGATGAGCGATAAGAAGAATGTGCCTAACATCTCTAAATTCCAGCCGGAGCCCGATATTGAAAAAAGCGGAACAATTTCGGATGTGGTGCAGCCGGGCGATCAGCTTCTGGTCCAGATAGCCAAGGAGCCGATCTCATCAAAGGGTCCCCGTCTCACTACTGAAATCTCTTTTACCGGACGCTTCATGGTGCTGATGCCATTCGGCGATAAGATCTCTATCTCCCAAAAGATAAAATCTACAGAGGAGAAGGTGCGTCTCCGACAGATAATCGGCAGCATCAAGCCCAAGGGATTCAGTGTAATCGTGCGTACTTCGGCGGAAAATAAGAAAGTGGCGGAGCTCAATAACGAGATGCGCACTTTAGTGAAATATTGGGAAGACTCCATAGCGAAGCTTCAGAGAAGCCAGAGTCCGGCTCTTATCTTTGAAGAGGAATCCAGAATGGTGAGCGTGATACGGGACATCTTCAGCCCGACATTTGAAAACATATATGTCAATAATGAAGAGGCTTTCGAACAAATCCGCAATTACGTAGGACTTATCGCTCCCGAGACCAAGGATATAGTGAAGCTCTATGATAAGGACACCCCGATATTCGATCATTTCAATATCACCCGCCAGATCAAGAGCAGTTTCGGCAAGACTGTATCTTTCAAGAGCGGCGCCTATATCATCATAGAGCATACGGAGGCTCTTCATGTGATCGATGTCAATTCAGGAAACAGAAGCAAGGCGTCAAATGATCAGGAGACCAATGCTCTGGATGTCAATCTCAAGGCAGCCGACGAGATAGCCCGACAACTTCGTCTGCGCGATATGGGTGGTATAATAGTGATCGACTTCATAGATATGAACAAAGCGGAGCATCGCCAGGCGCTCTATGATCACATGAAGGAGGTGATGGCTAACGATAGGGCACGTCATAATATACTCCCCTTGAGCAAATTCGGGCTCATGCAGATCACCCGCCAGAGAGTGCGTCCCGCTTTGGATATCACCACCAATGAGACCTGTCCCTCATGTTTCGGCAAAGGGGAGGTGCAGCCTTCCATACTCTTTACAGATAAATTGGAGGAGAAACTCGATTATCTTGTCAATAGTCTGAAGGTAAAAAAATTCATCCTCTACATCCATCCGTTTGTAGAGGCTTACGTAAAGAAGGGGATGTTCTCCCTATACGGCAAATGGAAACGCAGATTCGGCAGAGGTCTTAAGATCGTGCCTGATCAATCGCTCGCTTATCTTGAATACCGTGTCATCGACCAATATGGCAAGGAAGTTGATCTTAAGGAGGAGAGCGATATGAATTCCAGCCAAAGTAAGAACAAAGTGAGAATTAAAAATCGAGATAGAGAAGAAAACTGACATCCGCACAGTTTTTGAGAAGTAAAGAAGAGGAGGGTTTGCTGCTGCAATCCCTCCTCTTTAGCAATCTTTTTAGTGGATGCTTAATCTTCAAAGCAAGGGTTTTCTCCTAAGAAGTCAGCTACAATGAAAGTAGAGCCCCCGATATATATGACATCCTCGGGAGAAGCATCATGATAAATAGCATGCCATGCTGATTTGACATCGGGATAAGTCTTGCCGGAAAGCCCATGCTCATCAAATTTTACTTTGAGCAGGGAAGCGGGGAGCGCCCGGGGTATATCGGCATTAGTGATATAATAGACAGCATCCCGGGGAAATATATCCAGAATCTTGTCAATAGCCTTATCAGCTACAAAACCGATAAGCATCCTGAGCCGGCTTCCCTTATCTCTATCCTCCATAATCTTGCTGAGACGAGCCATATTATAGCTTAATCCGCCGATATTATGACCGGTGTCGCAGATAACGAGCGGATTCCGACTCATTACGCTCCAGCGCCCTGCAAGACCTGTAGAGGAAGCAGCATGGGCGAGACCCTCCTTTACTTTATCATCAGAGAGAGAAATACCTATTTCTCTCAATACCGGGAGAAGAGTCAGGACAGTACGGATATTTTTTTGCTGGTAATCTCCTGCCAGGTCTACTTCAAAATCGCCGATGAGGTCAGAGTGAGCCTGCCAGCCCGACCAATCATCTTTAAGATGGAAACCACCGACGGAGTCATTCTCATACGCCTTGATGAGCGGAGCATTGCTCTCCGCGGCTTTCTTTACAAATACATCTTCAACTTCCCCCTCAGCCTCACCAATCACGACAGGCACACCCTCTTTTATGATTCCTGCCTTCTCGCCGGCAATCGCAGGAAGAGTGTCGCCAAGGAATTGGGTATGATCCTGAGAAATATTGGTGATAACACATGCAAGGGGAGTAAGGATATTGGTAGAGTCAAGCCTTCCGCCCATCCCGGTTTCAATCACTGCATAATCCACCTCCTCTTTCGCAAACCAGTCAAAGGCCATCATCATAGTAAGCTCGAAGAAGGAGGGATCATCGCCCGAATAGTCGCACTCTTTCCAGTCGTTTACAAATTCAACAACCTTCTCTTCAGGAATCATCTTCCCGTTAATCTTTATCCTCTCGCGGAAATCCACAAGATGAGGAGATGTGTAGAGAGCAGTCTTATATCCGGCAGCCTGAAGTATAGCTGCAATCATATGGGAAGTGGAGCCTTTTCCATTAGTGCCGGCAATGTGGATCGCTTTTAGTTTCTTCTCCGGATTGCCGAAGAATTGGCTCAGTTCCCTTACCCTCTCCAGTCCCGGCTTATATGCTGCCGCGCCGATGCGTGAAAACATCGGCAAGCGGGAATAGAGGTAATCGAGAGCCTTATTATATTCGTTAACTTTCTCCATTAATAATATATCAATAGTCCGACAATTCCGGCTAAGATAATAATCAGAATAGGATGAATACTGATTTTCTTTTTGCCGATCGGAATTTTAAAATAAGCTAAGACAAAGGCTACCGCACATATGGCGATATTGGTCCAGAGCTGCCAGTCTATGCCGCGTGGATTGAAATTGGCGTTATTCATCAACATCAGGGCGGCGGAAGCGATAAGACCTACCACTACCGGGCGCAGACCGGAGAATATCGCCTTTATGGCTCCGCTCTCCTGATGACGGCGTATGAAATGGGATGCGTAGAGTACAAGGATAAAAGAGGGGACAGTGACTGCCAATGTGGCAAGTATAGAGCCGAGGACCCCCCACCACCATCCGGCCAATTCCGGAGCAGCGACATGTGGAGCGACATAACCGATATAAGTGGCGGAATTGATACCGATCGGACCGGGAGTCATCTGGGAGATTGCCACTATATCAGTAAACATTGTCTCGCTGATCCATCCCGGACCGACCACCGCGCGCTCCACGAGAGAGAGCATGGCATAGCCGCCTCCGAAGCCGAAGATACCTATCTTCAGATAAGCCCAGATTAATTTCAGATAAAAGCTCATTTGGATTGATTATTTTTTCTCAAGGTTATGCTGTGAAAATTTCCATACGGAAAATCCGCCGATAGCTCCCAGAATGATATAGAGGATAGGATTGGATACGATTCCCATATCCACCGAAATCATCAGTGCTACCACGAAAGGAATCCAGACCGTCTTCCATTTTAGTTTAGCCGCCTTGGCGGATGTGAGCACAGGGGCGATAATCAGCGCCACCACCGCAGGACGGATGCCCATGAAGATGGCTGAGATCACACGGTTATTCTTGATAATATCGGGAGTGAGAAAAATAGCTATGGCGAGGATGATAAGAAAAGAGGGAAGTATGGTGCCGGCAGCCGCCACCATACTTCCTTTAGGTCCGCGCAGTTTATCGCCGACAGAAGTCGCGATGTTTACTGCCAGGATACCCGGCATTGACTGAGCAATAGCCAGGAGATCCAAAAAATCATCTCTCTCTATCCAATGATATTTGTCTACTATTTCCCTTTCGATAATCGAAATCATTGCCCATCCCCCTCCAAAGGTGAAGGCGCCGATTTTAAAGAATGTGGCAAATAATCGCCAATAGGATGATGTAGTCATTAATATTTATGATCAGTTTTTTCAAGTGATTCAGGGGTGAGTTTCTTCTTATCCATAGAATACCATACATAAGCGATATATGCCACAACGAAGGGGACGAGAATGGAGACGAAGCTCATCACCTTCAAGGTAAACTCAGAAGAGGAGGCATTATGGATGGTCAGAGAACTCTGAGGATCAGTGAGGGAGGGATAGAATGGGGTGTCTGCATAGCCGGCAACACAGAAGAGAGCCACTACCACAAGGAAAGTACCAATACCGGTAAACCATATTCCCTTGGTGAAATGTTTTGCGAAAACAGAACGGAACCAGCCGTAGAGCACCAGCACCACGCCAAGAAGAAGCATCACGCCAGCCTGCCAGATTGTACAGAAGTTATGGAAATATTTGAATTCTGTCACTTCCACCTCAGTTGTGCGGTAGCTGTCTGAAAGCACTGTATATCCGTCAGTGGTGAGCAACATTCCCAAGAACCATAGGAAGAATACCACAAAGATACCGCCGTTGATCAGAGCTTTCGCACGAAGAGAAGCAAAGAAATCGGGATCGTCCTCAATATTATTCATCATGTAAAGGGCAGCCTGCATTCTCGCAAGGAAAAGCACTGCCACGCCTAAGATGAGATTACGCCAGTTGAAGATCGCCTCAAAGCCATGAGAGGGATTATCCCAATGAGACACGACAGGAGCCCCACCGTCAAGGAGAGAGCCGCGGGACACAGTGAAGCTTCCACCGAAGAAGAACATCGATACAGCTACTCCTAAAAGGATACATCCGACGCAACCGTTGATGAAGAGGAATGTATCATAAGTGCGAGTGCCATATAAATTACCCTTCTTGCGACGGAACTCATAGCTGACAGCCTGAAGGATAAAACTGAACAATATGCAGATCCAGAGCCAGTAAGCTCCGCCGAAGCTTGTGGAATAGAAAAGGGGGAAAGAGGCAAACGCCGCTCCGCCGAATGTAACCAAAGTGGTAAATGTCAATTCCCATTTAGATCCCATCGAGTTGACGATAAGATCACGTCGGAGATCAGAACCGGCATTCAGGAGCATGGACTGACCGCCCTGTACGAAGAGGAGAAAAACCAAAATACCTCCGAGCACGGAGACTATAAGCCACCAATAGGCCTGATAAAATTCAAGAGACATGGCTGTTAGACGGTTTTAGGTGAAAGATTTTTTTGAGATTCCTTGCTGATCTGACGACACATGATGCTCACTTCCGCTATGAGAAGGAGAGTGAACACAGCTGCGAACAGCCAGAATGTTACAATCACTGAAGAGGCGGGGATATCAGATATGGCTGCCTGTGTGGGAAGAAGATCCTGCACAGTCCAAGGCTGACGACCTACTTCTGCCACTGCCCATCCGGCTTCTGAACAAATCCACATGAACGGCACGGAAACCATACCGATCCACTGAATCCATGCCGACTTTCGAAGCAGTTGGGATTTATATGCAAGGAGAAGAGCTACGATGAAGAAAAGCAGAAAATATCCGCCAAGATAGCACATTATTCGGAAGCACCAGAATGTCACGCCGATAGGAGGAATTGCGTCTTTCACATCTTTGAAATACCCATATCCGAAATATTTGAAATCTTTCTGAAGATCAGCTTTAGCCACAGCCATTGCAGCCGTGTCATTCTGCGCGAGAGCGGCATCGTAGGCTCGCAACGCCGCCTGAGCGGCTTTACCTCTTTCGATACGTTCCTGATAGGAAACGGTATTGATAGTGTCACCATTCACGATGTCACGTCCCTCGATGATGTCAGTGATACCGGGCACGTAGGCATTGGCATCATGACGGGCGAGGATAGAGAGCATACGGGGCACTGCAATCTCAAAGATATATTCATCTTCATCGTTATTCCAATCTTTATCGGGATTGAGAATAGCGAAAGCTGTAAAGCCCTGACCCTCCTGACCATGATAGAGACCCTCCATAGCCGCTAACTTCATGGGCTGATGTTTGGTGACCTCTACAGCAGAGCCGTCACCTGTATACATAGTGAGAAGAAGACCAAAAAGACCGAACCATGCGCCTGACTTTATGGAAAGGATTGCGAAGTCCTGATTGCGCTTCTTCCAGAGGAACCAACAGCTTACGCCGACTACGAACACTCCGGCAAGCGCCCAGCCGCTGAATACGGCATGGAAGAATTTATTGACAGCTATTCCGGAGAAGAGCGCCCAGAAATTATCCATAACGTTGCGCATCTGCTCGGGATCAAATTCCATACCGACAGGATACTGCATCCATGCGTTAGCCACGAGAATCCAGAGGGCTGATATGGAAGCGCCGATCGCTGTCAGCCATGTAGAGGCGAGATGGAAGCGGGGAGAAACCTTATTCCATCCGAAGAACATCACGGCAACGAAGGTTGACTCCATGAAGAAGGCAAGTATACCCTCGATAGCCAATGGAGCTCCGAAGATATCTCCTACAAACCATGAATAATTACTCCAGTTGGTGCCGAATTCAAATTCAAGGATGATACCGGTGGCAACGCCGATAGCGAAGTTGATACCAAAAAGTCGCATCCAGAATTTGGTTGCGGCAAGCCATTTCTCGGCTTTGGTTTTGAGATAAAGGCTCTCCATGATCGCCACGAGGAAGGAGAGTCCTAACGTGAGCGGAACAAAGAGCCAATGATAGATAGCCGTGAGGGCGAATTGCCAGCGCGACCAGTCTACAACGGTTGTTAGTTCATTCATAGAATTAGTTTATGTTAGATGGTTTAAAAATTTTATCGTGTGAGCTCTTTCCTGACATGCGCGGCGCGGTCGGAGTCATTATCATAATCGCGCGAGAGGAGGTTGGGGAAGAAGAGAAGCTTGATTACTACAAAGAATATGAAAAGTTTCAGGAGAATGATCATCCAAAGAGTCTTGCCTACGGTCATCTCCCGAAAACCGTCGCGATAGAATTGCCATATTTTTACTATAGTGTCCATACTTTCATACCGATTGGTCTGAAGCCGTGAGGAAGTGTATTTTATGGCTGTCACAAGCCGGAATAAAATCTGCTCTGACTTCAAAAGCGAAATTAACAAAAAAACTTAACCAAAGAAAAATATCAACTAAAAATTATTATCTTTGCATTACTCTTTACCCCAAAAATGAAGTAGCTTACCCGATTTTGAAAAATAGAGTGCTACGATTGTTATGAATGGGGTGGAGACAGATTAAAAAAAAGTAAGAGGAAACTTATAGAATTTAGCAATATGGCTCTTTGGTTTGAATGTAAGGTAAGATACGATAAGATGATGGAGAATGGGGTGGTGAAGAAGGTTAACGAGCCTTATCTTGTGGATGCCCTGACCTTTACAGAGGCAGAGGCTCGAATCATGGATGAGATGAAGCCCTTTATCTCAGGAGAATACTCGATTTCCTCGGAGAAAAAGACCAAGATATCAGAAATTTTTTTCAATGAGGGAGCTGACCGTTATTATCAGGTAAAGGTTAATTATATCACCTTGGATGAGAAGAGCGGCGCTGAGAAAAAGACTGCAAGTCTTATTCTTGTTCAGGCGTCAGATTTTGATGAGGCGTTGGCTAATTTCAAAAAGGGGATGGAAGGGACATTGGGAGACTATGAGATAGCCTCAATCACGGAGACTATGCTTATGGATGTGTTCCCTGCTGATCTCAGTGGCAAGTAAAGGAGAGCGCCGCGGGGAGAGAAAAGGGAGAGAAGAGAGGGGATGAAGACAGGGGGAGAATAAGATAGAGAAAGGAGATAAAATATGAGTATAGCTTCAGAAATAATCCGGCTGCATGAGATGCTTCCCGAGGGAGTGCGTCTATGTGCGGTGTCAAAATTTCATCCCGCCTCAGCTATCCGGGAGGCTTATGATGCCGGGCAGCGGATATTCGGAGAGAGCAGGGTGCAGGAGATATTGGAAAAGATTCCGCAGCTTCCTTCCGATATAGTGTGGCATTTTATCGGACATCTCCAGACTAATAAGGTGAAGCAAATCGTGGGGAAGGTTGCCATGATAGAAAGTGTTGACTCCGAGCGTCTCCTTTCCCTGATAGATGCGGAGAGCCGAAAGGCTGGAGTGCAGACTAATATTCTTATGCAGCTGCATGTTGCCAAAGAGGAGACAAAATTCGGATTCTTGCCCGAGGAATTATTATCTTTCTTCAAAGAGAAACGGTTTGAAAGCCTTACCAACACTCACATCTGCGGAGTTATGGGAATGGCAAGCAATACGGACGATGAGGATAGAATACGCAAGGATTTTGCGGAGATAGCTTCCGTTTTCAGGGAAATATCGGAAGATACAGCACTCGGTCTGCGTGGCTTTGATGTCGTGTCGATGGGGATGAGTCATGACTGGCCGATCGCGGTAGAGGAGGGTGCGACTATAGTGAGAATAGGAAGCAGTATCTTCGGGGATAGAAATTATTAAATTCTGTATGATCTCTCAATTCGTCGGGAAAAGGGAATTATCCCGGAGAAGAGAGAACATTTCTACAAACTGACAAATTACTAACTCTTAACTTTAAATTCTTATGGTGGAAAATTCAGAAAGAAGAAGTAGGAATTACGCGATTCCGATTGTGATAATGTTCGCGTTGTTCTTTATGATTGCCTTCGTGACAGGCTATCAGAATCCGTTGGGTTCTGTAATTGAGAGGATGTCGAGCGGTAACCGTCTGATGTCGCAGCTGGGCACGCTTGCCAACTTCATAGCCTATGCCTTCATGGGGTATCCGGCAGGAATGTTGCTTCAGAATAAGGGCTTCCGTGTCACCGCCCTCTATGCCGTGACTATCGGATTTATCGGAGTTGCCATTACTTACGGATCCGGTTTTATCGCCGATGATACGACTGCGGTCGTAATATATCTTATCGGAGCTTTTGTAGCGGGTTTCTCCATGTGTCTTCTAAATTCGGTGGTCAACCCGATGCTTAACTCCTTAGGCTCGACTCCGAAGCAGGGTAACCAGCTTGTGCAGTTTGGCGGCGCATTCAATTCCTTGGGCGCGACTTTGGCTCCTGTGATTGTAGGCGGTCTTCTTGGAGGCGCGGCAAGCACTATCTCATCAGCCAATCCGGTGTTTTATCTCGCTATGGCTATCTTCATCGCCGCCTTCATCGTGCTCTATGCAAGCAAATTGCCGGAGTCTCCCGATTTAGGTAAGAAAGGCGAGAAAGTAAAGGTAGCCAATGCTTTTAAATACAGCAACTTCACTTTCGGTGTGTTTGCAATCTTCTGCTATGTGGGTCTTGAAGTCGGAATAGCTAACTGGACACTTCAATATCTTGAGAAATCCCAAGACGTAATCAATAACAATGTGATGGAATCTGCCGCAATAGCCGGAACAGTTGTGGGTATCTATTGGCTGCTTATGCTTATCGGACGTCTGCTCGGCGGAGTAATAGGAGGAAAGGTTTCTTCCAAGGCTATGCTGACAGTAGCCGCGTTAGGAGCTATGGGACTTCTTGCAGCCGGAATATTTACTTCCGGAACCATCGTCAACTTTATCGGCTTCAGCTCGGCAGAGTTCAGTTTCCAGATTGTCAAGATTCCCTTGAACGCAATCTTCTTCGTGCTTTGCGGCATCTTCGCCTCAATCATGTGGGGAGCGATTTTCAATCTATCCGTGACAGGGCTGGGTAAGTATACCCCGGTAGCGTCAGGTATCTTTATGGTGATGGTATGCGGTGGAGGTGTATTCCCGTTCCTTCAGTCATTGATAGCCAATCACTCCATGATCGCGAGCTTCTGGCTGCCCTTCGCATTGGCGGGATATATCCTGATATATGCGCTCTTCCTCTCCAAGCCAAAGAATGACGACAAACTTCCGGAGGAGCCCGAAGTGCTGAATTAAAAATAGATAAATATGGTATAAAAAAGCGTGGCGCCTTAATGACTCCACGCTTTTTTTCATAAAATGAAATAAAATATAGGCGGGAGTTTTTAAAATTAAATATTCCTTATTAACTTTGTCAGCAGAAACGAAATAAAGATTATCCTTTGTGTGCCAATCATGAAACGTAGGCTCAGACAGGATACCAACAAAGACCAATCCAATGGATGTAAAAGTAATGAACGAAGCCGCAGATAATATCCGCGTTCTCATCACATCAATGGTGGAGAAAGCTAAGAGCGGCCATCCCGGCGGCGCAATGGGCGCAGCGGATTTTATCAATGTCCTGTATTCAAGTTTTCTTGTTTACGATCCGGAAGATCCTAAATGGTTTGCGCGCGACCGCTTTTTCCTTGATCCGGGTCATATGTCTCCAATGCTTTACGGTGTGCTTGCTCTTTGCGGCAATTACAGCATGGAGGATCTTCGCAATTTCCGCCAGTGGGGCAGTATCACCCCCGGACATCCTGAAGTGGATTTCTCACATGGTATAGAGAATACTTCCGGCCCTCTCGGTCAGGGACATGTCATGGCAGTCGGAGCAGCGATAGCTGAGCGTTATCTTGTGGCTCGCTTCGGCGAGGTTGTCGAGCATAAGACTTATGCCTTTATTTCCGACGGCGGTATCCAGGAGGAGATCTCCCAGGGCGCGGGACGTATAGCGGGTCTGCTGGGACTTCATAACCTCATAATGTTCTACGATGCAAACGAGGTGCAGCTTTCTACAAGAGTTGAGGAGGTGACCGGTGAGGACACAGCAGCCAAGTATCGTTCATGGGGATGGAATGTCCTTGAAGTGGATGGTTGTGATCCTGTGGCTATAGCCGGTGCGCTCATGACTGCGATAGAGGAGAAGGAGCGCCCGACACTTATCATCGGCCACACAGTTATGGCGCGTAAAGTGATCGGAAAAGATGGCGGCTCTATGGAGGGCGCTGTCTCTACTCATGGACAGCCTCTCTCGGCTGCCGGTGCTGATATCGAGGCAACTGTGAAGAATTGCGGAGGTGATCCCGACAATGTATGGGTAATACGTGAAGAGGTGAAGAATCTTTACGACTCTCGCAAGGAGGAGCTTCGCAAAATTGTTGCCGCCCGTCGTGAGGAATATCGCAAATGGGCGGAGGCTAATCCCGAGAAGGCGGAGACTCTGCAGAATTACATAGATCTTAAACTTCCCAATCTTGACTGGGATGCTATTGAAATCAAGCCTGGCATGGCAAGCCGTGCGGCATCGGCAAATGTTCTGAGCTACATGGCTGATCATCTCGGTAATATGATCGTATCAAGTGCCGACCTCTGTAACAGTGATAAGTCGGAGGGATGGCTGAAGAAGACAGGAGTGATCGTGAAAGAGGATTTCTCCGGCGGTTTCCTTCAGGCGGGTGTAGCTGAGCTGACCATGGCATGTATCATCAACGGTATAGCTCTGCATGGCGGAGTATTCGGAGCATGTGCCACATTCTTCGTGTTCAGCGATTACATGAAGCCCGCAATCCGAATGTCTGCTCTTATGCAGCTTCCTGTCAAGTTTATCTTCTCTCATGATTCATTCCGTGTAGGAGAGGATGGACCGACTCATGAGCCTATCGAGCAGGAGGCGCAGATGAGGATGTTGGAGCAGATATATAACTTCAACGGCAAGCCTTCAATGCTTGTACTTCGTCCCGCAGATGCCGCTGAGACTATTGCCTGCTATCAGATCGCTATGGAGAATCTTAGCACTCCTACCTGCCTTATCTTCTCTCGTCAGAACCTTGAGGATATTCCCGGTGAGAACAGACGTGAAGAGGCAAAGAAAGCTCTGCGTGGAGGATATGTGGTATATGAGAATGAGAATCCTGATATCGTGCTTGTGGCAAACGGTAGCGATGTAGCTCTTCTCTATCATGCTGCTGAAGAGCTTGCCAAAGAGGGTGTGAAAGCTCGCGTTGTATCTGTGCCATCTATCGGTCTGTTCAAGATGCAGAGCGAGGAATATCAGAAGAGCATCATTCCTGACGGAGTGAAGATCTATGCTCTGACTTCCGGTATACCGACCACAATGTTCCCTATTATGAAGGGAGATTACCAGGTAGTGGGAATGGAGCGTTTCGGCGCGTCGGCTCCCGCAAAGGTGCTTGAGGAGAAATTCGGCTATAATGTTCCGGCGCAGCTTGAGAAAATCAAGATTTTCCTTGCAAAATAATCTGACGGATACATTGACGTTATAGCGGCAATCATATCAATAAAAAAAAGATGCATATCTGATATGCATCTTTTTTTTATTGATATGATTGTCTAAGATGTGTTTACCTCTTTTGATTTGCTTTTAACTTATCTCCATTCTATTTCCGGGAGCTCAACACAGATATTTTCTTTTGAGACAGGATGAACGAATTCAATTTTATGAGCCTGCAATGATATTCCGCCATTACGGTTGCTACGGCGCGCGCCATATTTTAGATCGCCTTTTATAGGATGACCGATGTTGGAGAGCTGACAGCGTATCTGATGCTTCCTGCCGGTGAGCAGGTTGATTTCAAGGAGAGTGTATCGGTCGCCACGGGTCAGGACCTTATATCTGAGTTTGGATAGTTTAGCATCCGGATTGGAGGAGGTAGTTACGAACGTCTTGTTTATTCTGCCGTCAGATACCAGATAATTCTCCAATTCGCCTTCGTCATCCTTTACATTTCCTTCCACCAAGGCATGGTAAGTCTTATGTATCTCACCCTCCCGAAGCATTTTATTAAGCCGTTCAAGAGCCTTGGAGGTCCGGGCGAAAATCACCAGACCCTCCACGGGTCGATCGATACGATGCACGACTCCGCAGAAAACGTTGCCCGGCTTATTATATTTCTCCTTGATATATTGCTTCACTATTTCGGATAGGGGAGTGTCTCCTGTCTTATCACCTTGTACTATCTCTCCCGCCTTTTTATTGACAATTATGATATGATTATCTTCGTAAACAACTTCCATATTTTTATACTATGAAGAATTTCTTAAGGATTAATAATCTCCTTAAATACTTTCAATTATCCAATCTGTAAATGTGCGCGAAGCAGAAGAGAAATTCGCACCAATTATAAACTTTGATCTTGAATCTGCTCCAAATGGTTCGGCATATCCTCTTTTCTTTATCTGCGAGAGAGCGTCCGTGGCGGAGCTATCAATTTTGAATTCAAAAATGTAAATATATTGCGGTGTGAGAATTTGCATATCACAACGACCGGCACTTGAGTGTACCTCTGTTCTGACCGTAAGACCTAACATCTTGGCAACCGTTGCCATCATATTCTGAAAATGAATTTCTTTATTAAACTCATATTCAGAACTTGTATCGGCAAAAAGACTTTGGAGTCGACTCATAAAACCTTCGGGATTTCCTGAGTTTATGTCGTGAGGAAATCTATTTATGTCAAACTCACTTCCACCGTTGCGATTGCGGAAAAAATGATCAACCATAGATTCCCAAAAGGCCTTTCTTACTTCAAGATTGGGAAACCCCAGAACATACTCATCTGAGGAAAAATCGTAGTCCTTTATAGTCAGATATCCTGATTGATAAAGCAGTGGAACAAAGTCATTATCAATATCAGTAATATTTCCCAACTGCGATTCTCTTCTACGCGCTCCCTCAAGTTTATCAAGGCTATAGGAATGACTCTCAATCAATTTAATTAAAAAGGTTGGAGAGGCTGTTTCATACCAATAGTTCTTGAATTGTTCAATTTTTAGAGCACTTAATACACTGAAAGGATTATATATAAAGTCGCCTGTGTGTGAGAAGTGATAACCGTCATAAAGAGTTTTGAACCGACTCCACGCCTTATCCGGGTGGATATTAAGGGAATGTGCGAATATTTTGACAGGCTCCTTGAATTTTTCTTGAAACTCCCTCTGTGTAATACCGCAAATAGCATTATATGCAGGCAGAAGAGATATATCAAGAAGATTATTAAGACCACTGAAAATAGAGACCTTGCCGAATTTAGTTATACCGGTAAGCATTGTGAAGCGTATATACTCATCGGATGCCTTGATTGCTGAATAGAATGCCCTGAGCTCATTTTTGAGAGACTCATTAAGAGAGGCGGAGTGAATGCAATCAAGAATAGGCTTATCATATTCATCAACGAGTACAACAACCCGTTTACCATATTTTCTGTAGGCTTGACGGAGTAGAAGTTGCATCCGAGTGGATATACTTCCCTCTGCCTTTAATCCATAGTCTTCTTCAATCATATCAAGATAGGCTTTGATATGTTCTATCATTCGCTCTACGGAGGTATAGTTTTCTCCACTGAGATCAAAACAGAAAACCGGATACACATACCACTCGTTTTCGAGCTTCATTATATCCAGACCTGTGAATAATTCTCTCATGCCTTTAAAATAAGCCTCAAGAGTAGACATCAGCAGACTTTTCCCAAATCGACGGGGACGGCTAAGGAAGATATATTTGGAATCATTGACAAGTTGATAGACCAAAGCTGTTTTGTCAACATAGAAATACTTCTCCGTAATTATCTCGGAGAAAGTCTGTATACCTACCGGATATTTTATTTTTCTTACATCCATGCTGACTTAATTTATGGTTCCGACTGCAAATATAAAAATATTTATGCAATTATCAATTTACTATAATCTTTATAGCAGAGAAAGTAAGTAAAAGGGAATAAAAAAGAGAGGCTTCAAAAGAAGCCTCTCTCTTAGTAGCGGGGGCAGGACTCGAACCTACGACCTTTGGGTTATGAGCCCAACGAGCTACCACTGCTCCACCCCGCGGTGTTTCAACAATGCAAAGTTACTACTTTTTTTTTATTCTGCAAAATTTTTCAAGAAAAAAATATCAAATCCTGTAATTTTTTTGAAATCTTTGGGTAATTCTTTCCCCGGGAAGATATTTTTCCATATGCAAGGCTTTAACTATAAGGTTTATATTGTTACATCAGATATAAAAGTAAAAAAAGAGACTGTGTTCAAACAGTCTCTTTTTTGTTAGAGTAGGGAAGAAAATATCAGTTATTTTTCTTTTTGTTTTTCCAATCCTTAGCGGCAGTTTTTTCCGCTGCATCCTTAGCGGCAGCCTCAGTCTTCTCCACTACCTTGTTGATGGCGGAGTTTGCTTTATCTTTAGCTTCCTGAGCGGCAGCGGCAGCCTTATCCTTAGCTTCCTGTGCAGCCTTCTCGGCATCTGCTGCTGCCTTGTCAGTTGCATCCTTTGCTTTGTCAACACCTTTCTTTACTGCGTCTTTTACAGTTTTCTTTGTCTCGGAGGGAGCTGCGGCAACCTCTTCAACCACCTCCTGAGCAACAGTGACTGTGGAGTCGGTTGCCTCAACGGCGGTCAGAGTGTCATCGATCACAGCTACTACAGAATCAGCGGCTGCAGAGTCAATAAGAGAATCGGCAGAAGCATCAGCTTTGTTGCCGCCACAAGATGTAGCGAGAACTACGAGAGATGCGGCGCATGCGAATGAAAATACCTTCTTCATTTTATTTGAGAATTTGGTAATCGTCATCTTGGGCAGATCCCCGGAAGATGCCGATTATATTATGGATAATACTGCTAATATAAATTATTTCTTTAGAGAATTGATGAGCTGAGACTGCTCTGCGATGATAGAGCGGAAGTCGCTTCTTGTGTTGGGCACCCAGATCAACATGATGTCGCCATAATCATAACCGTAAGTTACGAGGCAAACCTTATCTTTAGACTGATATGTAAAGAAATCCTCATCATCAGAAGAGATATCCTTGTAGCCGTTATCCTTGAAGTATTTCTCAAAATCTACCTGCTCATCCTGCTCTACAGTGACAGCGATAGTGGCAGCTGCAAGACCGCCGTTGATGAAGCTATAGGCATAGAAGGGATATGCGCCATTCTCATTGTAGGTGTAGCCTAAGTTATGGTCTGCTTCAACAGCTAAATAATAGCGGGAGGGCATATCTTCCTTCACCTCTCTTTTGCTGTCACCCCATTCGAGATAGATATTACCGGGGGCGATAGTGAGAGTGTTGTTGGCGTTGATCACCAGCTGGGGAATTGAGAAGTCATCCTTCAAATCCTCATCGTTGTCATCGCCGCAAGATGCGAGGAAGAACATCGGAAGAGCTACTGCAAGCATCAGAAAAAATTTCTTCATTTTCAATAATTTTTTGGTTAATAATAAGTAGATTAGATTGATTGGTATGTTTTTATCCAAAATCTTTGCAAAGTTAATACTTTTTTTCAAAAATATAGGATGAGAATTATAATAATCCATCTCTCAGATGTCCATTTTCTTATTCGTGATTGTTTTAAGAATAGTAATTAGAATATAAAATGAAAATATCTATCATAGGAGCAGGCGCAATGGGAGGCGCTATCGCGCTCGGACTCGTGGAGTCGGGGATGAATCCGGAGGATATCACGATATCCAATCCGCATGAGAATAAACTGGTCTCATTTCGGGATAAAGGTCTGAAAACTACTAATGATAATAAGGAAGCTGTGAAAGGGGCAGACGTTGTGTTCATTGCGGTTAAGCCCTGGATATTACCCGGCGTTGTCGCAGAAATCAAGGATACTCTCCATTATAACTATCAGGCAGTATCTGTCGTGGCTGCGGGAGTGAGCGGTGAAGATCTGAGAGGATGGTTTGATTATAACGGCTATTGTCCCACAATTTCTCTTTCCATGCCCAATACTGCCGTAAGACTGAGAGAATCCATGACATTCATAGTCCCCGTCACCGGTAACGACCGGAATCCTGATATAGAATTATATAGACGGTTGGGAGAAGTGAAGGTGATAGAGGAGCGCTTGCTTCCTGCCGCTACCTCCTTAGCCTCCTGTGGCATAGCATATGCCCTTCGTTATATACGGGCGGCGACAGAAGGTGGTGTTCAGCTTGGCTTCAGGGCTTCTGAAGCGCAGGATATTGTGGCGCAGACAGTGAAAGGCGCAGCTCTTCTGCTTGCCGACGGCGAACACGCCGAAGCGGAGATAGATAAAGTGACCACTCCGGGAGGATTGACTATCCGGGGTTTGAACGCTATGGAAAGCGCAGGTTTCACAAATGCAGTAATCAAAGGTTTAATACCCAACATATAATAATATGTCAAGAATAGTAGTCAAGATAGGAAGTAATGTATTGACACGCAAAGATGGCAAGCCTAATGTCACCAATATGTCGGCAATCGTAGATCAGGTGGCGACACTTCGCTCTATGGGGCACGAGATTATAATGATATCGAGTGGTGCGGTGGCATGCGGCAGGGGTGCGGTCACTCCTCTCCGTCAGCTTGATAGCGTGGCGGCGCGCCAGCTATTTTCCTCCGTTGGGCAGGTGAAACTAATCAATATATATAATGACCTTTTCGGCCTATACGGAATAGTCGTGGGGCAGGTACTGACACAAAAGGAAAATTTCGGATCAAGAAGTTCTTATCTCAATCAGCGCGCATGTATGCTCACGATGATAGAGAATGGAGTGATCCCTATTGTGAATGAAAACGATACCGCATCCCTTACCGAACTGATGTTTACTGATAACGATGAGCTTTCCGGAATGATAGCAACAATGGTGGATGCCGATATGCTAATTATCCTTTCAAACGTAGACGGTATCTACACCGGAAATCCCTCCGACCCTTCTTCCCGGTTGATTGAGAAGGTGATGCCGGGCGAGGATGTAAGCGGGAATGTAGTGGCGTCCAAGAGCGGATTCGGACGTGGAGGCATGGGCACGAAATCCGGTATCGCATCAAAGGTGAGCGAAGAAGGTGTGATGGTCATTATCGCCAAAGGTGAACGCCCCAACGTGCTCGTTGACCTTGTCAACTCCCCCGAAAATGTGCCTCATACCGTTTTTCTTCCGAGCAATGAAGGGCTAAGCACTGTCAAAAGATGGATAGCACACTCCTCTTCCTTTGCCAAAGGTAAGATTGTTGTCGACCGTCAGGCGGAGGAAGTGTTGCGCGGCGATAGCGCCGTATCGCTTCTCCCGGTCGGAGTAGTCAGCGTGGAAGGAGATTGGGAAGAGGGGGACATAGTGAATATATATGATGAGAAAGGAAGTCTGATAGGTGTAGGAAAAGCTTCCATAGACAGTGGAAACGCACGCCAGACGGTCGGTATGAAAGGGGAGCGACCGATGGTGCATTACGACTATCTATATATTGAATAAAAGGAGTATTACAATGGAATTAAACGAGATATTCAAAAAAGTAAAAGCGGCATCAAGGACATTATCCTCCATTGATGATGATAAGCGTAATGAGGTATTGCTCAAGCTTGCCGATCTTTTGGAGGCAAACCGGGATATGCTTCTTGAAGCTAATAAGAGGGATCTGGATAAAATGTCGGAAGATAATCCTCTTTATGACCGTCTGAAACTTACCGAAGAGCGTATCGCCGGAATAGCGGGAGATATAAGAAATGTAGCCACACTTCCTTCCCCTGTCGGGGAGGTGCTTGAGGAGCGTATTCTTCCAAATGGCATTAGACTTAAGAAAGTGAGTGTTCCCTTCGGGGTGATAGGGGTGATATATGAAGCGCGTCCGAATGTCACAATTGATGTCTTCTCGATCTGCTTTAAGAGTGGTAACGCTTGTATCCTCAAGGGAGGAAAAGATGCTGAGGAGTCAAATCTTGCTGCTATGGAGATAATCCATCGAGCATTGAGAGAGGAAGGGGTGTCGGAAAATGTAGCCGAGTTGCTCCCTGCCACGCATGACGCTACCGCCGCATTGCTCAACGCTGTCGGCTATGTGGATGTATGTATCCCGCGCGGGGGAAGAAAGCTGATAGATTTCGTGCGTGATAATGCCAAGGTTCCTGTGATAGAGACCGGAGCGGGAGTGGTGCATCTCTATTTCGATGATTATGCTGACTATAATGTCGGTATAAAATGCGTGGCTAATTCCAAACTCCGTCGTCCCTCTGTATGTAATGCTCTCGACACTCTTCTTGTGCATCAGGACAGGATATGGAATCTGCCGGAGCTGACAGCTCCGTTAGCTGAAAAGAGGGTTGAACTGCATGTGGAGCCGTGTGCCATGGAGATCTTGAAGAATTATTATCCTAACGAACTTCTTGTACCCGCCCGTGAGGAGGACTGGGATACGGAGTGGATGGATTATAAGATGGGTATAAAGATTGTGGCAAGTATAGATGATGCAATCGAGCACATCGCTAAGCATGGGTCGGGGCATAGCGAATCCATCATCACGATGGCTCCTATCTTTGCCGAGAAATTCCAGAGAGAGGTTGATGCCTCCTGTGTGTATGTCAATCTTCCCACGAGCTTTACAGATGGCGCTCAATTCGGTTTAGGGGCTGAGATAGGTATATCCACACAGAAATTAGGTGCCCGCGGTCCTATGGGCCTGCGTGAAATGACCACCTATAAATACCTTCTTGAAGGGGAAGGGCAAGTGAGATCGTAAGAAATAGGTGAGAAATATAAAATAATGCGGAGGTTGGAAACTCAGATTTCCAACCTCCTCATTATTTTATATTTAAAACATTAAGTGATAATTTTGAAACAGGACTTCAACGCAATCCTAATTTTCTAAGTTTTAGAATTTGATAGATTATATTTTTAACCATTTTATCTTTATCCTTCTCTGATGGATATAGGCAATATTCTTTACAGTCAGCCGCTTGATCAACGTGTTTAGAACACCCTCCTCCACAAATGGGATATATTCTACAGCTGTTGCATGATTTGTTAGATAGCCTCTTCTGAATGCGTTCATTAAAGCGTAATTCTAAGGAAGATAAGACATTATCGTGTATGGTCGTATCTTCCTTAAATTTTGAGAAGTCTATCGCTGTACATTTGAAGACTCTCCCATCATAGTTAATTACCGCCGAATGTAAACAGTCAGCATAACAAATTGTCTCTAAATTGTTAAAGGAGATACGCCATGGATAAATTCCAATTTTTATGAAAGCTTCATATATATCCCAAATCTCATTGAGGATATCATTTTCTTTATCTTGCCATACTTGTTGAACAAGGATAGTTAGATTCGATTTATCTTGTTTATTAAGAGAACTAAAATATTCGGGTATCTCTAATGCACTCTTAACATTTCGTTGTGTAACATTAATCCGAATTAAAACAGGCAAGCCATTATGAGCTAACTCTTTAATATTCCTTATAATAGTAATAAACGAATCATCTCCTTTGGCTTTTCTTGTTTCATTATGGGAAAGAGGTCCACCATCAAGAGTTATCTGTGAGACTCCTATGTTGTAGAGAGATAATTTTCTAATAATTTCAGGGGTAAACAAATATCCATTCGTTGTGAAGGTGATGATATATTCTTTCCCCTTTTTGTATGAGATTTCTTTGGTATATTGAATCAAGGGTAAAACTACTCTGCTAAATTCTAATATTGGTTCTCCTCCAAAGAAAGCTAATTCTAATTTATGATATCTATCTGTAAGTTTGTCAATAAGTGACTTGATTGCATTGAAAGTCTCTTCGTTCATGTTGGAATTGTTCTTATGATCCTCATAACAATACCAGCATCTGAAATTACATCTTAATGTAGGATTTATTGTGAGTTTAAAATAATTATCATTTTGAGATGATTTCAGGAAAATGCCTAATGCCTCTTCTATTTCTTTCTTATTATCGGGAACAATAAACCCCATGCTGGTTAGAGTATTTATTTCATCCTTATTTTCATCTGAATAAAGAAGTGGGAGAGACGCATTCTTGCGTATAATTATATATTTTTCCGACAGAGCATTGTATATAATATCTGCGTTTTCAGATAGGCGTAATCGATTATTAAAAATGCTATATTTCATTCTAAATTATTTAGATTAGACTAAATATGAATACATTATTTTAAAACATAGAATCTTATAGATCAAAACTAAGACGCATTGACCTATAAGATTCAGACAAAATTTTTCAGAGGAATGTAAGTTTGATAACTAAATCCATTGGTCACATCATTTGGATAGAGGACAGGTGCGGGGACCTCCTCCTGATGTGTTGCCAGGACATGCACCCAAATTATGAGCATCACACACATTCCCCGGACAATACCCTATATTGGCCCCATCAAACCAACATCTAACATCGTTATGAGTCCTGAAATCTTCTCCTCCAGAGAGTCCGTCCAACTCTGTTTCAACAAGAAACGCCTTCTCAGCAGCCTCTCCAAGTTCTATAAATAAATCTTTTTCCATAGTTTTATCTTAATTAAAAGATGTTGTAATCTCTCTATTTTTTCATATTGAAAATTTCCCCTAATTCTTCCGGAGAAAAAGTAATGGTAAATCCTTCTGCAAAGCCGTCGGCAGTAATATGAATTGCAAAAGGGATACCGGCATTATATGCCGTCTGGGCAAGTCCGACACAGTCTTCCCCCAATGCTTGAAACCATCGGGTGAGCATCCTTTTCAATAAATTTGGATTTTCCATATAAGCACGAAAAGTGTGATTGTCCACACTGCCCATGTTGGCCGTGACTATTAGCGGCTGACTCGGAGAAACCACCGATGTAATAGTGCCGCTACTTGGAGTTTGAATAGGAAGCTTTCTTCTGATTGACTCAACACTATATTCGTATGTTTCGTCTTTGGAAGTTTCTGAGGGGACAGCTAAAACTGACAAGGAAAACAAACTAAGAAAGGAGAATAGCAAAGTTTTCCTATAGGCTATTTTGAATGATTTCATAAGGTTGTAAGGGTTATATTTTCTATCATGCATGTTGCTATTTATTATTTTATGGGTGCAAAGATAATAATTGTGAAATGATTTGCAAGCAAAATGTAAAGAAAAATTTATATATTGTGGAAAAAATATGTTAAATCTATATTTAATAAATAATTTTGCTATTCCATTGCGATCTAACTAATAATTATTAAGCTCTTGTAATATCATTCCAATAATAAAATAAGGGAGAAAAAGGATAAAATGAAAATATCTTCACTTACTTTTATTAAATATGAAAAATATTTCGTAAATTTGCTCAGAAACTTTTATATTGTGCAGATTTGAGAGATGGTAAAGAAGACGAGAGATAGATTTATCGAAGTTGCGCGCCAACTTTTCGCGCGAAAGGGTGTGGAGAACACCACGATGAATGATATCGCTTCGGCGTCTGATAAAGGACGTCGCACCATCTACACCTATTTCAAGAGCAAGCGGGATATCTTCAATGCCGTTATAGAGACGGAGACGGATCAGCTTCTTCATAAACTGCGCACCATTGTCGCTACTTCAGCCACTCCTGAGGAGAAACTCTATCAGTATATAGCTGTGCGGCTCGAGACAATGAAAGAGATCGTCTCCCGAAACGGATCGCTACGTGCAGGTTTCTTCCTTGATGTAAGGAAAGTGGATCGTGCGCGAGCCATGATTTCCAAGAAGGAGATAGCTCTCCTTATGGATATCCTCCATGAGGGGGTCGACTCCAAGGTGTTCCGCATTGATAATGTGAAAGAGTCGGCGATAGTGATAATGAATGCTATACATGGTCTTGACGTCCCCTATATCCGCAACAGCCTCGCTGAATATGGTATAGGTAAAGAGAAGATGTCGCGATTAGTCGCCAATCTTATTCTTAACGGCATAAACCGTCATTAAAGCAATATAAAATTAAGAGAGTAAACTACACTTTTTGACCCACCTACAATTTTTACCACACTATGTATATAAATTCGATGGGCTGTTACATTCCGGCCGAAAGAGTCACCAATGATTACTTTGAGTCAGTCAACGGTCTCACCCCTGACTGGATTGAGCAACGTACCGGTATCAAGAGCCGCAGCAAATGCGCACCCGATGAGAATGTAAATACTATGGGCATAAAAGCAGTGGAGGATGCGCTTAAACATCTTCCATACGATATTAAGGATGTGGATCTTATCGTCGCCGCCCATTATTGTGTCTACGATACGGTCGGCACGGTAGCTCATATCGTACAGCAACAGTTTGGTATAAATGGGGCAAAATCAGTATATGTCTCTTCTGCTTGTTCCTCTTTCATCAACGGCTTGGAGGTGGTGGAGGGTTATTTCGCGATGGGTAAGGCGAAGAAAGCCTTGATTATCTGTCCCGAACACAACACTTACTACAGCAATCCCGCCGATCAGAAGAGCGGACACCTTTGGGGCGATGCTGCAGTGGCATTTTTCCTCTCCAATGAGAAAGTGGCGGAGAGCGATATCAAGGTCATAGATATCTATACCGAAGGTCTCGGAGATATAGGGAAAGGTCCGGGTGGAGTGATGCTGCGACCGAAAGAGGACGGCATCACAATGCCTGACGGTCGGGATGTCTTTATCCATGCGTGCCGTTACATGATACATGCTCTTAACAAATCTCTGGATAACGCAGGATTGAAAAGAGAGGAGATTTCGAAGTATATCACTCATCAGGCAAACAAGAGAATTGTGGCGCAAGTGGCACATCAGCTTGATCTGGGAATGGACAGCTTCTATAATAACATCGAGGAGTTGGGTAATACGGGCTCGGCATCCGCGCCTCTGGTGCTTGTGCAGAACTATGACAAGATAGAGAAGGGAGAGAAGGTAGCGCTGATGGTATTTGGGGGAGGCTACAGTTGTGGCTGCTTCATAATAGAGAAATAAGATAAATACACTAAACTATATAGAAATGAAACTACTTGAAGGAAAGACAGCGATCGTCACAGGCGCTGCGCGAGGAATCGGTAAAGAGATAGCTCTTAAATTTGCATCCGAAGGATGTAATATCGCTTTCACTGACCTCGTAATAGATGAGAATGGCAAGAAAACAGAGGAGGAGATCGCGGCAATGGGTGTGAAATGCAAAGGCTATGCATCCAATGCAGCAGATTTTGCCGCTACCGAGGCAACTGTTGAGGAGATAAAGAAAGATTTCGGCAGAATTGATATCCTTGTAAACAATGCAGGTATCACGAAGGATGGTCTGATGCTCCGCATGACAGAACAGCAGTGGGATGCGGTGATCGCAGTAAATCTAAAATCTGCTTTCAACTATATTCATGCAGTGCTTCCGATAATGGTGCGTCAGAAGAGTGGTTCTATCATCAATATGGCGTCAGTTGTCGGCGTACATGGTAATGCAGGTCAGGCTAACTATGCTGCATCAAAGGCTGGACTCATAGCGCTTGCCAAGAGTATCGCTCAGGAGGTAGGCTCTCGTGGTATCCGTGCCAACGCTATCGCCCCCGGTTTCATTGAGACAGCTATGACTGCAGCTCTTCCTGATGAGGTGCGTGCAGAGTGGTGCCAGAAGATACCTTTGCGCCGAGGCGGTAAGGTTGAGGATATCGCAAATGTCGCTACATTCCTCGCTTCCGATATGGCAGGATACGTTACCGGACAGGTAATCCAGGTCGACGGCGGTATGAATATGTAAAAAATGATTTCATAAGCATAACAGGGAGGGGCGGCGTGTCAACGTCCGTCCCTCTTCTCTATAATCTATAAAAGATAAAGAGTGATGGGAATGGAAAGAAAATATGCGGTGATTGTTGCGGGCGGAGCAGGACTTAGAGCTGGAGGCGAAGTGCCCAAACAGTTTCAGATGCTTGAGGGATTGCCGGTGGTATGGTGGTCAATCAAGGCGTTTTATGACGAAGACCCTGACGTTAAGATTATAGTGGTGCTTCATCCCGGCTTCTTTGATCTTTGGGATATCCTTTATTCTGAATTGCCTCGCGAGATTCAGAAGATAGATGTGGAGTTGGTATGTGGAGGAAGATCGCGTCTCGAATCGGTAAAAAACGGTATTTCAAGGGTTGATACTAAAGATAATGATGCTTTGATAGCCATACATGATGCTGCGCGTCCGCTTATCACCACGGAGATGATAACCCGGGGGTGGAGGATGGCAGCCGAGAAGGGATGTGCTGTTCCTGTCATGCCCATGTCTGATTCGTTGCGCGAGCTGACGGCGGACGGTTCGGTGGCTGTTGACAGAAGTCGGTATGTAAGAGTGCAGACTCCGCAGATTTTCAAGGTGAGGGAATTGCAGGAGGCATACGGGCAGGCTCTTACTGATCGGATGACTGACGATGCTTCCGTAATGGAGAGTGCGGGACATTCCATATATTTATATGAAGGGGAAGAGGCAAATTTCAAAATCACCAAACCGGTGGATTTTATATTGGCTTCCGCTTTATTAAAGGAAAGGATGAGGAAATAGATCTTAAGTAAGGATAGAGAGGAGCAAAGCGAAGAGAGGGGGAGGGGAAAACGAAAAGAATATAGAGATGAGCGACTTCTTTAATACACCGATAAAATTTCTGAAAGGGGTAGGAGAGACTAAAGCAAAGATGTTGGAGAAGGAACTGGAGATATCCACCTTCCGCGACCTGCTTTATTACTTCCCCTTTCGCCACGTTGACAAAAGCCGGTTTTATAAAATATCGGAATTATCGGGCGAGATGCCATTCGTTCAGATCGCCGGACGTTTTGTGAATTTCTCCATAGAGGGGGAGGGTGCGAAGCGTCGCTTGCATGGCATCTTCTCTGATGGCGAGCGTCTGATGGAATGTGTATGGTTTTCGGGCATAGACCGTATGAAGTCGGCATTCCAGATAGGAGTGGACTATGTGATTTTCGGAAAGCCTGTCGCCTATCGCTCCATCTATTCCATCTCTCATCCTGAAGTTTCAGTCTACGACCCCTCCAAACCTCCTGTTGGATTTATGGGAGTTTACACTGTCACGGAGACAATGCGCAGGCGTGGATACTCCTCCCGTCTGATTTCTACAATAGTCCGTAATCTTCTGGATAATCCAAGATTAGCCGAATTGCCCTCTCTTCTTCCGGAGGAGGTGAAAAGGGAATATAATCTCATATCTCTCAAGGAAGCGCTTATACAGATGCACACGCCTACGGATGCCGAGTCTTTACAGAAAGCACGCGAGAGACTGAAATTCGAGGAGCTCTTCTATCTTCAGATGCACATCCTTCGCTTTTCAAGAGAGAGAGGAAGAAAGATAAGGGGATTGGTATTCCCTATAATAGGGAAATATTTTAATGATTATTTCTATAACTGCATCCCGTTCAACTTGACAGGCGCCCAGAAAAGAGTGCTGAAGGAGATACGCAACGATATGCGCACAGGACGTCAGATGAACCGTCTGCTTCAAGGAGATGTGGGAAGCGGAAAAACAATGGTTGGTTTCATGTCTATGCTCATGGCGATAGATAACGGCTATCAGGGAGCATTGATGGCTCCGACCGAAATACTTGCTACCCAGCATTACGAGACTATTTCAGAATGGGGAAAGCAGATAGGATTGCGCGTGGAGCTCCTCACAGGAAGTGTTCGCACAAAGAAAAGGCGCGAGATAGATGATGGGCTGCGGAATGGAGATATACATATTCTCGTCGGCACACACGCCCTTATAGAGGACAATGTCGTTTTTAAGAATCTCGGTCTGGTCGTTATAGATGAGCAGCACCGTTTCGGTGTGGCTCAAAGGGCTAAGATGTGGAAGAAGGCTTCCATCCCTCCTCATGTTCTGGTGATGACAGCCACACCCATCCCCCGCACATTGGCGATGACAGTCTACGGAGACCTGGATGTGTCGGTGATAGATGAGCTCCCTCCCGGGCGCAAGCCTATTGAAACCATCCTCCGTTATGATGAGAACCGTTACGAGGTGAATCGCCTTATTCAGCGAGAGCTTACAGCAGGCAGACAGATATATATCGTCTATCCGCTGATACAGGAGAATGAAAAACTGGAATTAAAGAGTGTTGAAGAGGGAGTGGAACGCATCCGCGGACTCTTTCCGGATGTGGAGGTATGTATGGTGCATGGCAAGATGAAGCCTGACGAAAAGGAGTGCCAGATGGAGAAATTTGTAAGCGGACAGGCTCGCATCCTTGTCGCAACGACTGTGATAGAGGTAGGAGTGAATGTGCCTAATGCTTCCGTAATGGTGATAGAGAATGCCGAACGTTTCGGTCTTTCCCAGCTTCATCAGCTTCGCGGACGTGTGGGAAGAGGCTCGGATAAAAGCTATTGCGTATTGATGACAAAGATGAAGATAGGAGCCGACACAAAAAAGCGTCTTACCATAATGACCGAAACCACCGACGGCTTTCTTATCTCCGAAGCGGATATGAAACTGCGCGGTCCCGGCGATATGGAGGGGACTCAGCAGAGCGGACTCGCCTTCGCTTTAAAGATAGCAAATCTCACTTCCGACGGTCAGATTCTTAATATAGCGCGTGATGCGGCTGAGCGAATACTTAATGCTCATCCTGAATTAGTGGCAGGGCAACCCACGCAGTATGACAAGAAAGGAGAGGAGCTCCATCTCTCCACTGAGAGCGTTGCAATTATTCTCCGTGAATTGGCTTATCGCTTTGCCAGGAAGATTGATTGGTCGCAGATTTCTTGATGGAGAAAGCCTGTCAGGCATTTTGCAGCTATCTACAATCCGGCATCTTGTAAGTTGTAATATTGAAAGCAAGAAGGGGAAAGCGCTGTAAAACCACTTATATAGCGGAGGCGTTTTAATTAAAAAACAGATAGAAATTATGAAAGAGAAAGAATTTCTCCCACTTGTAAAAGAGAAACTGAATATCGAAAGCCTTAACCCCATGCAGGAAAAGATGCTGCGTTCATTTTCCGATGCACGCGACATAATCCTCCTTTCCCCTACGGGCTCAGGAAAGACACTGGCATTTATTCTTCCGGTGCTTAAAATGCTTAAGCCCTCTACGGGAAGGGTACAGGCGGTTGTGATTGCACCCTCACGAGAGCTGGTGATCCAGATCACACGTATTATGAATGCTCTGGCAGCCGGATTTAAAGTCACACCACTTTATGGCGGACATAAAGTGGAGGATGAGGTCAATTCCTTAGCGGCAGGCACGGATATAGTGGTCGCCACGCCCGGCCGTCTGCTCGATCATTCCACACGCCGTAATGTTGAGCTTCTTCCTACGCGCATCCTTGTGCTTGATGAATTTGACAAATCTCTTGAGCTCGGTTTTGAAAAGGATATGAAGAAGATTCTCGAGCGTCTTAAAAATGTAAGCCGCACTATCCTTACTTCCGCCACACGCGCTGATATTCTTCCCGACTTCCTCAAACTGGAAGACCCTCTGACTCTCAACTTCCTTGGAGAAGGATATGAGTTGAAGACACGTCTGCACACACATAGGGTTGATACAGACGGTAAGGACAAATTGAATTCATTGCGAGTGTTATTGAACGATCTCAGAAATAAAGGGGAGAAGAATGACAGAAGCATAGTCTTTGTCAATCATCGCGAGAGCGCCGACCGTGTGGCGGAATATCTTCGTCAGCATGGAGTGCCCGCTGTCCTATATCATGGTCAGCTCGACCAAAGGGAAAGGGAGCAGGCAGTGGCTCTTTTCAATAACGGCAGCCGCCCTGTCCTTGTGGCGACAGATCTTGCCGCCCGCGGACTTGATATAGAGGGAGTGAAGTCAATCATCCATTATCATCAGGCGCTGACTCCTGAGACCTACACGCATCGAAACGGTCGAACCGCGCGTGTGGACCGTGAAGGAGATGTATATGTGCTCGTCGGACCGGAAGAGGAATTGAAGCCATTCTCTGAAATTGATGATACGTATTATCCTGATTATGATGCTCCCGAAGGAGGGAAACCGGAATATGAGTCCATCTATTTCTCAGCCGGAAAGCGAGAGAAACTGTCGAAAGGAGATATCCTCGGATTCCTTACCAAAGAATGTGGCGTGCCCGGAGACGCCATCGGAAAAATCGATGTTTATGACCATTATGCGCTTGCCGCGGTAAAGAGTAAGGAGGCTATGGAAGCAGTAGCTGACGCAAAAGGGAAAAAAATAAAAGGGGAAAAGAGAATTATTTCCCTTCTCTGATGCAAAAAAAACTCCCGCAGGAGATAGATAATTGGTAAAAAATTGCTAACTTTGCGGGATAGACGATAATTAAAACAACAATAAATCAACTATGGCGAAAACAAAGAAATTTCTGACATGCGACGGTAACCAGGCCGCAGCGCATATCAGTTATATGTTTAGCGAAGTTGCTGCCATCTATCCTATCACCCCCTCTTCCACAATGGCAGAGTATGTGGATGATTGGTCGGCAGCAGGCAGAAAGAATATCTTCGGCGAGACAGTTCTCGTGCAGGAGATGCAGAGTGAGGGTGGCGCAGCAGGTGCCGTTCACGGTTCTTTACAGTCAGGTGCTCTCACCAGCACATATACAGCGTCACAGGGTCTTCTCCTGATGATTCCTAACATGTATAAGATTGCCGGTGAGCTTCTTCCCTGCGTGTTCCATGTGTCAGCTCGTACACTCGCTTCTCACGCCCTCTCCATCTTCGGCGACCATCAGGATGTGATGTCTGCCCGTCAGACCGGTTTCGCAATGTTCTGTGAAGGCTCTGTACAGGAGGTTATGGATCTTGCGGCTGTTCCTCATCTTGCTACTATCAAGGGTCGTGTCCCCTTCATCAATTTCTTCGACGGTTTCCGTACTTCTCATGAGATCCAGAAAATTGAGGCTCTCAGCGAGGAGGATCTTGCTCCGCTCGTAGACCAGGAGGCGCTTGCTGATTTCCGTAAGCGTGCCCTCAACCCCGATGCTCCCGTAGCTCGCGGTATGGCTGAGAACCCCGACGTATTCTTCCAGCACCGTGAGGCTTCAAATCCCTATTACAACGCTCTTCCCGAGATCGTTGAGGGTTATATCAAGGAGATCAATAAAATCACAGGCCGCAACTATGGCTTGTTCGATTATTATGGTGATCCCGAGGCAGAGCGCGTGATTATCGCCATGGGCTCAGTGACTGAGTGTATCAAAGAGACTATCGATCATCTCCGCGAGAAAGGAGAGAAGGTCGGTCTTGTTTGCGTACACCTTTATCGTCCTTTCTCTGCAAAGCATTTCCTTGCAGCAGTGCCCGCAACAGCAAAACGCATCTGCGTGCTTGACCGCACTAAGGAGCCCGGAGCAAACGGCGAGCCTCTCTACCTTGATGTGAAAGAGTGCTTCTATGGCAAAGAGAACGCCCCGCTTATCGTTGGCGGTCGTTATGGTATCGCTTCAAAAGATACTACTCCTGCTCAGATTCTTGAGGTATTCGAAAACCTTTCTCTTCCCGAGCCTAAGGATCACTTCACAGTTGGTATCGTTGACGATGTGACTTTCTATTCACTCCCTCAGCGTCCTGAGGTGAATATTGCCGAGCCCGGTCTTTTCCAGGCTAAGTTCTATGGTCTTGGTGCTGACGGTACTGTCGGCGCTAACAAGAACTCCGTGAAGATCATCGGCGAGAATACCGACAAATATTGTCAGGCATATTTCGCATACGATTCCAAGAAGTCAGGTGGTTTCACTTGTTCACACCTCCGTTTCGGTGATAATCCTATCCGCTCCACATATCTAGTGAATACTCCTAACTTCGTGGCATGCCACGTTCAGGCATATCTTCACATGTATGATGTACTCCGCGGTCTTCAGCCCAACGGTACATTCCTTCTCAATACTATCTGGGAAGGTGAGGAGCTCGCTAAGAATCTCCCCAACAAGGTAAAACGTTATCTCGCAGAGAATAATATCACTCTCTATTATATCAATGCGTCAAAGATCGCACAGGAGATTGGTCTCGGCAACCGTACCAATACTATTCTCCAGAGCGCATTCTTCCGTATTACAGAGGTTATCCCCGTAGATCTCGCTATCGAGCAGATGAAGAAATTCATCGTTAAGTCTTATGGCAAGAAGGGAGAGAACATCGTTAATATGAACTATGCGGCAGTAGATCGCGGTGGCGAGTATTCCAAACTTGATGTTGATCCCGCATGGGCTAACCTTGAGGTTGAGGCGGAAGCATCAGATAATGCTCCCGAATTCATCACAAACGTTGTTCGTCCTATCAACGCACAGGATGGCGATCTCCTTCCCGTAAGTGCATTTGCTGACAATGCAGACGGCACATGGGAGCAGGGCACTGCAGCATATGAGAAACGTGGTGTGGCAGCTTTCGTGCCTGAGTGGAATCCCGAAAACTGTATCCAGTGTAACAAATGTGCATACGTTTGTCCTCACGCTTCAATCCGTCCCTTCCTTCTCAATGCAGAGGAGATGGCTAACGCTCCTTTCGGCGAGGATCACACTCTTCCCGCTATCGGCAAGACATTCGCAGGTCTCCGTTTCGTACAGCAGGTAGATGTGCTTGACTGTCTCGGTTGCGGCAACTGTGTTGACGTATGTCCCGGCAAGAAAGGCAACAAGGCGCTTTCAATGAAGCACACTGAAAGCCAGCTCGGCGAGGAGAAGAATTGGGAATACTGCATTAAGGAGGTATCCAATAAGAAGGATCTCGTAGATGTGAAGGCTAACGTCAAGAACAGTCAGTTCGCTCAGCCTCTCTTCGAGTTCTCAGGTGCTTGCTCCGGTTGCGGTGAGACTCCTTACGTTAAGCTCATCACACAGCTCTATGGAGATCGTGAGATGGTGGCAAACGCTACAGGTTGTTCTTCAATCTATTCCGGCTCCGTGCCTTCCACTCCTTATACTACTGACGATAAGGGACATGGTCCTGCATGGGCTAACTCCCTCTTCGAGGACTTCTGCGAGTTCGGTCTCGGTATGTATATCGGTTATGAGAAGATGCGCGCTCGTGTTGAGGATCTCGTTAAGAAATCACTCACTTGCGACTGCTGCTCAGCCGAGCTTAAGGCAGCTGCTCAGAACTGGCTTGATAACATGGATAGCGCAGAAGAGAGCCGCAAGACTTCAGAGGCTCTCGTGGCAGAGGCTAAGAAATGCGATTGCGATATCTGCAAGGGTATCGTAGAGCTCGAGCACTATCTCACTAAGCGCAGCCAGTGGATTATCGGTGGTGACGGTGCAAGCTACGATATCGGTTACGGCGGTCTCGACCACGTGATTGCTTCCGGCAAGAATGTAAATCTTCTCGTTCTCGATACAGAGGTATATTCTAACACCGGTGGTCAGTCATCCAAGGCTACTCCTATCGGCGCAATCGCTAAGTTTGCGGCAGCCGGTAAGCGTATCCGTAAGAAAGACCTCGGTATGATCGCCACTACTTACGGTTATGTATATGTGGCGCAGGTAGCGATGGGCGCTGACAATGCTCAGACTCTCAAGGCTATCCGCGAGGCAGAGGCATACGATGGTCCTTCTTTGATTATCGCATACGCACCTTGTATCAATCATGGTATCAAGAAGGGTATGGGTAAGTCTCAGGAAGAGGAGAAAGAGGCAGTAGAATGTGGCTACTGGCACCTCTGGCGCTATAATCCCGCGCTTGAGGAGCAGGGTCAGAACCCCTTCACTCTCGACAGCAAGGAGCCCGATTGGGATAAGTTCGTAGACTTCCTCAAGGGCGAGGTTCGTTTCGCTTCTCTCTTGAAGATGTATCCTGACCAGGCTGAGGAGCTCTTCGAGGCATGTAAGGCTAACGCAATGTGGCGTTACAATAACTACAAGCGTCTCCAGGCTCAGGATTGGGGTAAAGATCCCGAGCTCACTAAAGAGGAGAAAGATCTCAGAAAGTAAGCATAGGCTTCAGATAATATTGGAGGAGATGTCCTGACCGGGCGTCTCCTCTTTGTTTATTTGCAGAAAATTTGTAAATTTGCATTCTAAACCGCAGTAAATATTCTTACTGCCTAATGCAAGTAATGATGCTTGAAAGAATTAGCAAATTAAAGGAGGTAATAGAAAATGCCACAGCCGATTCATTAGAAGCGGTGGAGCAACTCCGTATAAAATACCTGAGTAAGAAGGGGGAGATTTCAGCCTTGATGGCAGACTTCCGTAATGTTCCTGCGGAGCAGAAAAAGGTTGTCGGTCAGAAAGTGAATGAGCTTAAGACTTTAGCTACTGAGAAGATAGCCGCCCTAAAGGAAAGTTTCTCTACAAATAGCGACCGCGAGTTGGAAGAGCTTGATCTGACACGTACTGCTACGCCTGTGGAATTGGGTACACGTCATCCCCTCACAATCGTTAAGAATGAGATTCTGAGAATTTTCGAGGGTATGGGCTTCACTATCGCTGAAGGTCCCGAAATTGAAGATGACTGGCATGTGTTCGAATCATTGAATTTTGCGCCCGATCATCCTGCCCGTGATATGCAGGACACTTTCTTTATATCACGGAATCCGGCGGATATCCTCCTCCGTACCCACACCTCATCCGTACAGACTCGTGTGATGGAGAAAACACAGCCTCCTATCCGTATCGTATGCCCGGGTAGGGTGTATCGTAATGAGGCGATCTCTGCGCGTGCCCACTGCTTCTTCCATCAGGTGGAGGGACTGTATATTGATAAGAACGTATCTTTTGCAGATCTCAAGCAGGTGCTTCTCGGATTTGCGAAGCAGATGTTCGGTCCTGACACAAAGATTCGTTTGCGTCCTTCCTATTTCCCTTTCACGGAGCCTTCGGCTGAGATGGACATCAGTTGCTTTATCTGTGGCGGGAAGGGTTGCGGATTCTGTAAGAATACCGGATGGGTGGAGATTCTCGGCTGCGGCATGGTGGATCCCAACGTTCTTAAAGCATGCGGTATAGACCCCGAAGTTTATACAGGATACGCATTCGGTATGGGTATAGAGCGAATCACCAACCTCAAATATAAGGTGAAGGATCTTCGAATGTTCTCAGAGAATGATGTAAGATTCCTTCGTGAATTCGAGGCTGCAAAATAAACTTTGCGCTACATGACTATTAAGGAAAGATATGCCGGCGTCATCTCCATATTTCAGGAGGTGATGCCGGATCCTAAAACGGAGCTTCATTACGATACTCCGTTTCATCTTTTATTGGCGGTGATACTTTCCGCTCAGTGTACGGATAAGCGTATAAATATGGTGACCCCGGCTCTGTTCGATCGTTTTCCCGAGCCTGCCGATCTTGCCGCCTCCAGCGAGGAGGCGGTATATGAATATATCAGGAGCGTAACCTTCCCCAATAATAAGACAAGACATCTCCTGCGTGCCGCCCGTTTGCTGACAGATGAATTTGGCGGAGAGATGCCTACTGATATCGATGGGCTTATGAAGCTCCCCGGAGTAGGGAGGAAGACTGCAAATGTGATGCTCTCGGTGGTATGGAATAAAGCCGCTATGGCAGTCGATACGCATGTCTTCAGGGTTAGCAACAGGATAGGGCTGACTAATAACTCCAAGTCGCCTTTGGAGACAGAGAAGACCCTAATGAAGTATATTCCGGAGGAATTGGTGGCGAAAGCTCATCATTGGCTTATCCTCCACGGCAGATATGTGTGTAAGGCTCGCAAACCGGAATGTATGGAATGTGCAATCCGGAAGTATTGCAAAATGTATGGCTCCGCATCATCTTCAACCCGGTCGGTCAAGAAATAAAAAATACATTTATGAGCTTTAATAAATGAAGGGAGCGATATCTATTGATACCGCTCCTTCGCTATATAAAAGGGTAAATTTGAAATCAGATATAACGCATAGCCTGATAAGAGAGTCGACGCTCTGCAAGACGGTTGGCTTTTCTCCGGGCATTTTTGCGGGCTCCTTTTATCATTGCTTTTCTGAGAAGCTGATCAGTGCTGAAAAGACCCGGACCGATAAGGAGGAAGAGGAAGGAGAAAGCCATGCAGATGATGGGAAGCACCTCAATCATTCCGGTAGCGGAGAAAGCTGAATATGCCATGAAAGCAGAAGCGACAAAGGCTACACCTGAAGAGAGACGTGTGAGACATCCTGAAAGAAGGGATACCGCCAGCCCCGCTATAATCCAGGAGATTGAGAAGCCGGAGAAATCCATACCTTGAGATAAAGAGAGACTGCAGAGAGCAACGGCGGCAACAACTCGGAGTGTGAGAGCAGTTAGAGAAAATTTCTTAGTGGTCTTCTTGCTGATACCGAAAAAGCTATTGATAACCTTTTTATAAGACACTGTAATATCTTTAGTGGCAGCTGTCACCTTGCACTGACGTGCGAGGCGTTCAAACACTTCGGGATGGAGCGCGCTTTTTGCGCTTTGTGCCGGATCTATTGAAATTAAATTAATGCTGCTCATAGCGGAATCTCTTTTTAGGCGTTTATTGATATCTCGTATAGTCGCAAATTTTTGTGAGTTTGATGTAATGTTAACAAAGTATAAATGGAAATTGTTTTGCGAAATTAAATTTTTTTAAACATTTTTTAAATTTTGGTAACTATTTATCTATTTCACAATGGATTCCTCTATTTTACAATGGATTTATATATTTTTGGTGGTTTATGCTGTAGGAACGCGAAAAAAATTGTAATTTCGCATTAACTAAACTAACAGATGGAAAAACGCGGTAAATTATATTTCAAATATGGCACTATGGGGTCGGCTAAAACCGCCCTGCTCCTTACAACAGCATATAACTTCGAGGAGAGGAATATGCCTTACCTCTGTTTCAAACCGGTCACTGATACACGCGATAAGAAAAATGTAATCCGTAGCAGAATAGGTATCGAACGTGAGTGCGGATGGATTTATCCTGAAACAGACCTGTATAAACTCATTCATGATAAAGTGAAGGCAAAGCTCCCTCATGCTGAATGGATATTGGTGGATGAGGCTCAGTTTTTATCTCCCGAACAAGTTGATCAGTTGGCGCGATTAGTGGATGATTATGGAATCAACGTGTTGTGTTACGGACTTCGTACCGATTTCCGCACTAATCTCTTTGAAGGCTCACGCCGCCTTTTCGAGATAGCGGACACGATTGATGAGATTAAATCCACATGCTCGTGCGGACGGAAAACCATTGTGAATGCCCGGATAGACAGCAGGGGAGAGATTATCACCGAAGGGGAGGTGGTGGAGATCGGCGGTAATGAGCGTTACATGTCGGTCTGTCGCCGTTGCTGGAGGTATAAGAAAATCGAGAAGAACAGGCAGGGGAGCTTACCGTTGGAATTTCCTGATGGAGAAGTTACATACTGAATTAAATAACATACCATGCAGACAGAAACACGCAATAAGATAATAGATATGATACGCCGGGAAGTGGTTCCGGCGATGGGATGCACCGAGCCTATAGCAGTGGCTTTGTGTGTGGCGAAGGCTAAGGAAATTTTGGGAAAGACGCCCGATAAAATCGAGGTCGGATTGAGTGGGAATATCATAAAGAACGCGATGGGTGTCGGTATTCCGGGCACGGGAATGGTGGGACTTCCGATTGCAGTTGCCCTTGGTGCTCTTATCGGCAAGTCCGATTATGAGCTTGAGGTAATAAGAGATGTCAGCCCGGAGGCTATCAATGAAGGGAAGAAGATGATAGAGGAGGGGAGAATAAAGATATTTCATATTCCTTGCACTCCCTCTAACCTGCATATCGAGGTAAAGGTAAAGTCGGATGATTCATCCTGTAGGGAAGCAGAGGCTGTGATTTCTGGAGCTCATACCCATTTTGTCAGATTAAGTAAAGGTGGTGAGGTTATCTTCAATGAAACAGAATCTGACGGCACAAATGATGATTCAGCCGATTTCCCCTTGACAATGGAGACTGTTTATGAATTTGCCACTACTGCTCCATTTGAAGAGATAGAGTTTATCCTGGAAGCAGGCAGGGTTAATAAGAAAGCGGCGGAATTGGCATTGTCCGGAGATTACGGACATTCTTTAGGAGCTACCATTCGCAAATGCGGCATGACTTTATTCGGCGATACCCCACTCGAGAGAATGATCTCCCTTACATCGGCTGCGTGCGATGCCCGTATGGGTGGAGCATCGATATCTGTTATGTCAAATTCCGGGAGTGGCAATCAAGGTATTACATGCACGCTTCCTGTCGTTTCATATGCGGAAGATATCGGCACTGATGATGAGACGAAAGCGAGGGCATTAATAATGAGTCATCTTACAAGCATATATATCAAGCAGAGTTTGGGCAGGCTCTCTGCTCTATGTGGTTGTGTAGTGGCTTCTACCGGAGCGTCGTCTGGTCTGGTATATCTTATGGGCGGTGATTTTCAGCAGGTGTGCGCCGCGATAAAGAATATGGTGGCTAACCTTACCGGAATGATTTGCGACGGTGCTAAACCGGCGTGTGCAATGAAGATATCCTCCGGTGTGTCAACAGCTGTAATGTCGGCTATGCTTGCCATGAATGGAAGATGTGTCAGTGAGGCGGAGGGTATTGTCGCCAAGGATATTGACCGGACCATCAATAATCTTACCGTTATCGGCAGGGAGGCTATGCTCGAAACGGATAAATTGGTTTTGAAGATAATGGTGGAGAAGTAGAAATATATGTAATTTTAAGGCAAGATTATTAGAAGTTGCCAATAATGAAAAGAGAGAATTGAACAAACCCAATTCTCTCTTTTTATGTTATAATAATACGAATACTTGAAAAACTACACACGGTTAAACTATATCTGCTAAAATAAACCCACGAAATATGAAAGATAAGAAGAGAAATGATGATGTATCCTCTCTGAATGCGATTATCAAGGAGTCCATTAAGAAGAATTGGGACCGCATGGCGTTCTCCGATATGGGAGGCATCAACTATCAATATAAAGATGTTGCGGAACAGATAGCCAAGCTGCATATCATGTTTGACGCCGCAGGAGTTAAAAAAGGTGATCGCGTAGCTATCTGCGGAAAAAATTCATCAAACTGGGCGGTGATATTTCTTTCATGTATCACAGCCGGAGTGGTAGCGGTGCCGATCCTGCATGAGTTCAAGCCCGACACCGTTCATCATCTCGTAAATCATTGCGGGGCGAAACTCCTCTTTGTGGATGCCGGGATATGGGAGAATCTTGATGAAAAGAATCTTCCCGAACTTGAGGCGGTCCTCTTTATCAGTGAGTTTGGAATGCCATACTCTAAAAATAAGAAACTGACCGAGACTCGAAATAATATCAACGAATGTTTCGGAAAGAAATATCCGTATAGCTTCACCAAAGAGAGTCTTGAATATTTTGAGGACAAACCGGAAGACCTTGCGCTCATTAATTACACAGCCGGATCCACCGGAATGTCTAAAGGTGTGGAATTACCCTTCAGATCTATCTGGAGTAATATCCGTTTCTGTGTCGATAATCTTGACTGGTTTAAGGCAGGGGATGGAATAGTCAATATGCTTCCGCTCGCACATCTTTACGGAATGACTGTTGAGATGCTTCATCCCATATGCAAAGGTTGCCATTGCTATTTCCTTACCAAGCTCCCTTCCCCGAAGATTATCCTTGGAGCTTTTGCCGAGGTGCATCCCAAATTGATCGTCACCGTCCCGCTCATCATAGAGAAGATAATAAGAAATAAGGTCTTCCCCCAGCTTGAAAAACCGCTTACAAAATTCCTCCTTAAACTTCCCGGACTTGAAAAATATATCCTCAAGAAAGTACGCGCCCAGCTGATGCAGGCGTTTGGAGGCAATCTTCATGAAGTGATTGTTGGAGGCGCGCCTCTTAATGCGGATGTGGAGAAATTCCTACAGAAAATAGACTTTCCCCTTACTGTCGGATACGGCATGACCGAATGTGGACCATTGATCTCTTATGCGCCTTCCAACGAAACGCGTCCTCATTCTGTAGGAAAAATTGTAGACAGGATGGAAATACGCATCATGTCGGACGACCCCGAGACAATCCCCGGAAATATACAGGTAAGAGGAATGAATGTAATGCAGGGGTATTATAAAAATCCTAAAGCCACCGAAGAGGTGATGGGAAAAGATGGCTGGATGGATACCGGCGACCGAGGCATAATCGATAAGGATGGGTTCATTTATATAATGGGACGTTCGAAGACAATGATTCTTGGTCCCTCAGGTCAGAATATCTATCCCGAAGAGATTGAAGCCAAACTTAATAATCTCCCTTATGTCAACGAATCTCTCATTATAGAGAAAGACGGGCAGATAGTTGCTCTCATTCATCCAGATTTCGATGCCGCCCTCAAAGATGGAAAGGATAGGGAGAAGCTCGAAAAGGTGATGCAGCAGAATATCGAACTCCTCAATAAAGATATCCCTGCCTATTCAAAAGTAAAGGATTTCAAGATTTTTGATGAGGAATTTGAAAAAACTCCCAAGAGAAGCATCAAACGTTTCCTCTATTCATAAATTGAATAAAGATTTGTTAACAATCGTTAACATTTATTGATTCATATGATAATCAATAAGATAAAGAAATAAGGAAAGAAATTTAGCAAAAATATTAAGGCAGGACTTGACTACGCCAGATTTTTGTACTAATTTTGCATCCGCAATCGGGAAACGCCCCGAGGTCAGAAAGCTGACCGGGAGGGTGCCGATAGCGAAAGAACAATGACATTCTGCCACAG
>JAAVFG010000039.1 GCA_014800895.1 Bacteroidales bacterium | reverse complement strand
GATGTCAAGACACTCTGCATGAGCATCCGTATCAATCCGTGGGCGAAATGGAAGCCTGAGAATATAGGTTCGTACACACCTCTAACTCTCGAGCAGCGGCAGAAGAATAATTTCGGACTTCTTGCACCTACAATCTATAACAGCTCAAACATCGCGACAGCAATCAAAAACGGAACGTTTGACAGCGGATGGAGCTACCAAGGTGTGGATGAGAACGGCTGGGGACGGATGACGGATTTTCTCTCCCCCGACGACCCTACACGGGGTTACGACCATAACGCCCAACATCCTTTCCCGACGCTACACGAGGGGGTGGTGGTGATAAACAGCTCAGCGACAGCGGTCAGTACCGTGATAATCTGCATGTCTCCGATGATGAGCACGGATGCGGTGAGCCTCAATGAGCTTATAGGACCTGACAACCGCGCGGATCTGAAATACTCCACATGGTATTTCGGAATCCTGATGGTGCATAAGACCAATAATAATATTCTTGCCTGTTCTTCGGGCGTGACCTTAGCCAATGAGACGGCATGGCAGGTAGTCTTCGGGAATATACCCCACGGACTTGCCGGGGAATATACGGCAGTACCTGTATTGTCGCAAGCTCCCCTGAATCCCAACAAGGTCTATCCCACGATGGGGATACCGGTCTCCAACTCCATCATCGGACTCGGAAGCAAGGGAGCAACGCTGACCTTGAAAATAAAGGGTAAGGAGTATGAGGTGACAATCACTTGCGAGTATACCAACCGCATCAAGTATACGATAACCATACTGAATACCACCACGACAGCCCACACCTTTAACTCCCCCACGATATGGGTAGCCAAGGATGATAAGGGGACAGGAGCATTGAAGGCGGCGACTCTTGCAACGGTGACAGTGGCGGCAGGTCAGACATGGACTACATCGGGGACATGTCTATTGCCGACCGGGGCTTCGGCAACTACACATCGATACACGCAGCTGACCTTTACCGGAGACCAGGCAACAGATTGGACGATGTTCCGAGAGACATTCAAGCCCGCGGAGCCTATACCATTGGGATAAATAACTTCAATAACATAATTAAACATAACAAGGAAATGAAGACAGAGAAGAAGACAATGAAGACAGAGAAAGCAGTGGCACTCTACAATCTGCTTAAGGGACTGAAAGTAGGAAAGCTTAAGGGAGAGATGCAGTACGCAGTATTGCGCAACGCCCGCGCACTGAAAAGCGTAGCCACCTCTTTTGAAGATTTTCTTTCGGATGCGCGTGAGCGACTCAAGCCGGGGGAATTTGAGGAAGTGATAGAGAAGTTCAACCGCTTTGACACTCTGGAGGAAGGCGAGAAGCAGGAGGTAAACCGTATCATCATGGATTATCAGAAAAGGGTGGATGAATGCGTGCATGAGGAGCTGGAGCGCGAGCAGGAGATAGACCCGCTGACAGCACTTGATGATGAGGCTCTGACAGCACTCAGCGCCGGCAACGAGCTGACAGTGGAACAGCTCCTGACATTGAGCGAGATGTAAGGGAATGAAAAAATAATATAAATAATCACCATCAAAAAAAGGAGAAGAATATGGAATTGAAGAAGATTAATGAGAATGTGACCCGCACTTTTGATGCGGAAGGGGAAGCAACGGAGAGGGTAGAGAACATAAGCTATGAAGTGCGTGACAATGGCGGCACAGTAATAGGGAATGCCTCGGTAGGGAACGGCTATGCCAACCTCAATGTCAATCTTTACGGGATGGACAGCATTGAAGAGGGGGAGACAGCATTGAAGGAACTACTCGGAGTTGAGAAGTAAAAACCAACAGGAGAAGCCTTGCAGGGGTAAGACCCTGCAAGGTCTGATAACTTGAAGCATGAAATGGATATAACAGAGATTACAACGATGCTCGGCACGATGCTCGGTATCATCACGCCCTTAGGTGGCGTTGGTGCGGTATTGTATAGACGGCAGAATAAACGGTTGAAGGAAGCCGAGGCGGCACTTGCAGAAGCTAATGTAAGCAAGGCTAAGGTAGAGAGTAAAGCCGATGAATGGGATATTTGGAAGGAACAATTAGAAGCGGAGCGGGAACATGTTAAATTTAAGGATGAGCGCATCAATGAGCTACTCCGGATGAACGCTGAAAAGGAGGACAGACACCAGCAGGATATAAAAGATTGGGAGGAACGATTTACCAATCAGACAACCTACCTCCGAAGCGTTCAGCGCGACCTATTGGCTAAGACGCAATCGGAGATAGACTACACCAAGACAGTAGCAGAGCTTACGAGAGAGCGCGACTTCTACAAGATGTGGTTCTGTTGTCGTGAGCAGGGAGATGAAACTTGTAATCCCGAAATGTGTGCAAGGCGCAAACCGCAACAGCCGATACCCATCAAGTATGTACCTTTTGAAGCCAATACCGCAGTAGTAATCAACTTAGACAAAACCAATGGCGAAGATTGAAAAAATGATACCTCACATCCTTGCATGGGAGGTAGGACTGAAAGATTCAGAGAGGAAACTTCCTCCGCGAGAGATGTATAATGCCGTCAAAGGGCATGGCTACCACTGCATACCCGGCGACCGAGGAGAGGACACGATGTGCGGCGTAACATACAAGACCTTTAGCGAGTGGAGATTGAAGCAGGGAAAGCCGAAGCCGATCATAGCAGACCTTAAGGCTCTGCAATATGACGAGTGGTTGGCAATCCTAAAATCGGGATTCTGGGACAGATGCAAGGCAGACCTAATCAGCAACCAGTCCATAGCGGAAATGTTGGTGGATTGGTGCTGGGTCAATGGTCCGGTAGCTATACGCAAGGCACAGACCGTCCTCTCATGCGTGGCAGACGGCATAGTCGGAGCAAAGACTTTGGCAGCCCTCAATGCGACAGATTCCCTCTCTATCTTTAACCGGCTCAAAGGCGCGAGAGAGAAAAGCTACCGTGACATAGTGGCATTGCGACCGAGTCAGCAGATATTCTACAAAGGTTGGATAAACCGCACCAACAGTATCAAGTATCAGGCATAAAAAGAGATGCACCGCAATATCACATCGCAGTGCATCATAACTCTGAAAAAATGAATAACAATAACAATAACTTAACCTATATATACAACCATGAAAACCTGACACAAAAATAACAAAAAATCGAGTGAATATCAAGTGTTGACAAAGAAAAACCTACCGCAACTCCATGCAGTAGGTCAATCTGAAATAACTGTAAATTAAAAATCAATCAACCTCTCTCCATAAGGAAATTCTAAGGCTATATCCAAACCTTTTTAAAATTATACATAAGTTGATTAACACTGCCCAAATATAGCGAATTTAGATCGTATGACAAAGAAAAAGCTGACAGAGTTGGCGCTCCATCAGCATAGTTTGCCGAATAAGTTTTTTTGAGTTCGCTATCCCTTGCAGAAAACGGGATACGAGGTTTCACTCACAAATTTAGTAAAAATACTTAGTATTAACAAGAGGTCTATGAAATTGCGGAAACGATAATTTTGTAATATTAATTATATTGATTATATTTGCAAAGTAAAATATAATTAATATAATTATGAAAAATCGAATAAGAGAATTTTTGCAGGAACGTGGAATCACGCAAAAAGAACTCGCGCAGGCAATTGGTATGTCTGAAATTGGTCTTTCAAAGGCTCTTGATGGTAGCGCAACCAAAGCAACGATTCAGAAAGTTGCAGAGTATCTGAATGTTGATGAATCGGAATTAATAACGAAACTTCCGATTTTAAAAGCTAAGTATGGCTCTGACAAGACACCTCTGAAATTTGGGAAACTTGAAATTCCTTGTTATGTATTGAGTAATGGAATGAGGGTTTTATCCGGCAGAGGTATTCAGAAAGCATTAGGGTCAACATCACAAAGTGGCTCGTGGCTTTCCGGCTTTGTAAACAAAGGAATCCTTTCTGATATATTCTGTGCCGGGGAAAATAGTATCACGGAGAGAATTAACTCTCCAATCAAATTTATCAGAAATAACGCAGGTGGCTCACAGTCAGAAACTAACGGATATGAAGCTACCTTGCTGATTGATATTTGCTCTGCAATTATTGATGCAAATCGCGCCGGCATTTATAATGAGGATAACATTGTCCGCTCGGCTGACATTATCATTCGTTCAGTTGCCAAAGTCGGCATTATCGCCCTTATTGACGAAGCAACCGGATATGACAAGGAGCGCAACAAGGCTAAGAATGAGTTACAGAAATTCCTTAACTCGTTCCTGCAAGAAGAAGCCGCCAAATGGGTTAAGCGATTCCCTGATACCTTCTTTGAGGACATCTACAAGATGCGTGGGTGGACGTGGGAGAATACGACAAAAAGACCGGGCTATGTTGGTACGATAATAAAGGATATTGTCTATGATCGTCTTGCTCCAATGGTTACAACCGAACTTGAAAGATTGAATCCTAAGAATGAGAACGGGAACCGAAGTGCTAAACATCATCAGTTTCTTACCGAGATTGGTACTACACAGCTGACCGGACACCTCGAAGCGCTTCACGCGATAGCAATTCTTTCCAATCACGATTGGGTTAGGTTTATGACCTTTGTAGACAAGGCATATCCAAAGAAATATCAGCAATGGAGTTTGTTTGATATTGACGATTTTTGATTACTTTTGTATTGCATATATATAATACATGGTTCAGCTTTGGATGAATCTTCCCACCCTGCTTTTATCGGTTTCCGCAATTTCGTGGAGACCGATAATTTTATTTATATGAAACACTTATTACTCATTCTCCTCGCCCTCCTTATTGCAGGAATCCTATCCTCTTGCCGAACACGATACATCCCCGTTGAATCCGTCAGAACCGAATATATCGCCACCGATACCTCCTCACTGATAAAGACACTATCCGAGAGATTCAGAGCCGAGAGAGCAAGCGAGAAAAGCCGAGATTCGGTAATTGATAAGACCACCGAGAAAGTAACCCTTCGCGAGAATGGAGATACCGCAAAGGTGATAATAACGCGGTATGTAAAGGTTACTTCCGACAGAGAGAGGGAAATGGAGAATATCATCAAAGAGCAGAGAGATTCAATCCGCGAGTTGATGAGAGAATCCTCCTATATCCGTACCGATACAATCCGTGTGCCCTATCCGGTGGAGAAAAAGTTATCATTTAAAGAGAAAGCAGGGTATATGGCAAAGGGGACGATTGCAACAGTGCTGATATTGGCAGTGCTGAACTTTATTGCGTGGATAGTGAGGAGGAGCAGGAAGATGTAGCAATATCAAGGAAATTAGCATCTTTTCCAAAGTTGATGATTTTGGAAAAGTTTGGAATAGCAAAGACACTTGAAATTACGGTAACGATTGGAAGATAAGGAGGAGCAGGGATACATCAAGATTTTATTCCAATCATTATTATAAAGTAGTTCCGTTTTTAGTTCCGATTATTCTAACTACTTAATTATCAAATTATAAAGTAGTCCCTCCAGCTCCACCATACCTATCTGATAATCAGATAATTAGTAAATATTTATCCGATTTTTGCCACGTAGTAGGGCAGAAGTCGGATATTTTTATTTTCTCCTTTTATTTTCAAGGGGGACAATAATTCTACCTCATTACAATATTTATCAGGCTGTTGCGTTATGTTGTATTTGTCAAATACTATCAAGATGAATCAACAGGAAATATTTAATTTGGCATTAGCCAATCAGGAAAAGGCGAAAAGGGTTCTGGATAAATCCGGAATATCCAAAGTCTGGGAACGGAATGGATGCCGCGTTAATTTCGTAGGCTCCCTGCGTATGGGATTATTGGCTTCTCATAGAGATATAGACTTACATGTCTATTCAAAAGGCATAACAGAGGAAAGCAGTTTTGCTATTATGGCTCAAATAGCTAAACTACCGGATGTAACCGAGATTAAATGTATCAATGGACTCTATACGGAAGAACACTGCATGGCTTGGTACATTTTCTATAAATATGAGGAAGAGATCTGGCAGTTTGATGTGATTCATATAGAGGAGGGAACTGAGTATGATGGCTATTTTGAGCGTATGGCTGATAGGATTATAGAAGTGATGACTCCTGATCAAAAAGAAACCATCCTAAGATTGAAATTTGAGACTCCGTCAAACAAAGACTATCATGGCGTGGAATATTATGAGGCAGTAATTGCTGATGGAATATCAAATATGATAGAATTTGAAGAATGGGTTACTGACCACCGTAAGAAACCGATGTATTATTGGATTCCGTAAAAATTGGACTGTCCAGTCCTGGAAAGGCGCGTCTGTGATATGCTGACAGGGAACTAAGGTCGCTTATTTCTGTCTCGCCCCGTGGACTACTATACAAGTGGAAAGTGAATGAGCGGTCGTAAAGTCCACTCACAGCAACGGCGAAAAGAATACGGAGCTTAACCAATAAATCTTGGACTGTGGTACAGCGACATCTCCATCGCGCCAATCGGATACTAACTTAAAATGATTAACTTTGTATATGGAAATAATCAGATGTTACGAAAATGAATACCCGGCACTCGTTGAGATATGGGAGCGTTCTGTTAAGGCGACACATACCTTTCTTTCAAATGAAGATCTCAAAAAAATAAAGAAGGCTCTTATTCCGTATTATTTTCCGAATGTAAAACTCTATGCCCTCTCGGATAGTGAGAGAATGACAGGATTCATAGGTTTATCATCAAACTTGATTGAGATGCTATTTATTGATGACAGCTGCCGAGGTAAAGGTTATGGCTCTGCCCTGGTAGCCTTTGCTTTGAAACAGGGTGCAACAAAAGTAGATGTGAATGAGCAGAACGCATCTGCCTTGAATTTCTATCAAGCAAGAGGGTTTAGAATAATTGGTCGTGATGAAACAGATGAAGCAGGACGACCTTATCCAATTCTTCATCTATCACTATAACTAATAAACATTGTCCGGTCCTGGAAAGGCGAGTCTGTGATAATCCGACAAGGGACGAAGGCGGATTGTCACTGTCTCGTCACGTGGAATGCAGACAAACGAAAAGTGGCGCAACGACTCTATGATGAATTGGAATGGATAGGGCGTTAAGAACACGGTGTGGCTGTAAGGCATAGGCAGGTACATCGAAGCCTGCGAGTATCCTGCAAAGACCGTAAGTCACTCGGTGTTTAGCTCTCTCTAAAATCCAGACAATGCGGTCAATGATAGTGTAGTCTGCGGAACGTCGAAGACGGCATTGGTTCCCTAATTGGAGTGTTCGCTTGCGATAAATATGCTATGGTCTTGGTGCTTCTCAGAGTTTTCTTAATGTAGCTAAAAACAACAGATGACTTAACTTTTAGGTGAATTTATTTGTTGTATTGGAAAAGAGTTGCTAACTTTGCATAGTTAATTCATAAGTTAAGTATGACTCAGAAATATTCCATAGAATTGATTGAGGAGCACGATGCCGTGAATTTTTATAGTATTCAGCTTGACGAAGAAGAACTCTCTGAACTTGAAAGGTTCTTTGAGAAATTTCCTGAAGGGAG
>JAAVFG010000038.1 GCA_014800895.1 Bacteroidales bacterium | reverse complement strand
TTTAGTTTTGTTAATTGGAAAATTTGATTTTTTGGAGATATCGGGATGATGCTTGGGAAGCTTTAGATTTTTTCATGAGGCAGCTTGAGATAGCTTGTGGCAGCTTGTGTAATCTTGAAGAAGATTGACAAATCTTGGGAAGCTTTAGTTTTTTTCATGAGGCAGCTTGGGATAGCTTGTGGCAGCTTGAGTAATCTTGGGAAGATTGACAGATCTTGGGAAGATTGACAGATCTTGGGAAGATTGAGATTTTTTCCGGAGGCTGATTGATCAAGCTTGAGAAGGTTGAGATTTTTTCCGGAGGCTGCCTGATTAAAGAAAAAGGTCGACTTCAAGAGTCGACCTTTAAAATTTTAACTTAACTGATACACTAAAAAGCTTTGAAATAAGCTTTAACGAGAATGCTTAGCGATAGTCTTTCAGAATTTCACGAAGTTTCTGGCGAGTAAAGAAGATACGGCTCTTCACTGTACCGAGAGGCATATCCAATTTCTGAGATATCTCCTCATACTTATAGCCAGCCACATGCATTGAGAATGGCTCTCTGTAGTCGGCGGGGAATTTCGCGATGATCTCTGAAATCTCACCTACTGCATACGCACCATCCGGAGCCGTTAACCCTGAATCTTGGCATAAGTTGACATGATACAAATTCTCTGTGCTATCTACAACAGTGTTCTCTCGTGCGCTCTTGCGATAGTTATTTATAAAGATGTTACGCATGATGGTAAGCATCCAACCCTTGAGGTTAGTATCCTCAGAAAATTTTTCTTCGTTTCTGAGAGCCTTAAGAGTGGTGTCCTGTACCAGGTCCTGCGCTTCCTCCTTATTCATTGTCAACTTTAGAGCGAAAGAAAGAAGATTGCCCTGCATACCAATCACAGAGTTTTCAAATTTACTTGATCTGCTCATTGAAGTTAAAATTAGGGAGTGAATATGTGTTGGTTATTATTCAACTGTAAAGTTACAATTTTTTTTTGCCGAATGCAAATCTTTTTGTCTATTTTTTTGTTTCACTCCTTATTTTTCTTTTTGCTCCTCATTTTCATCAATAGTCTCCACTTTTACAAGTTCGATGCGGGTAGTGGACATTCTAATGATAGTGAAACGCAGATTTCCCAAGACAAATGTATCGCCCTGACGAGGTAGCGCCTGGAGATTCTCTATTATATATCCCGCCAAGGTATGGTATTCCTCACTCTCCTTTATATCAAGTCCGAAGTCTTCATTTACTACCGATATCTCTATTCGTCCTTGAAATTCGTAGCTTCCGTCAGGGAGTTCCCTTCCGAGTATGCGCTTTTTGTCATGCTCATCTTCTATATCCCCGAATATCTCCTCCACGAGGTCTTCGAGAGTGACGAGTCCGGCTGTGCCGCCGAATTCATCGATCACTATCACAAGGCTCTTCTTCTCGGAGAGCATTCGCGACATCATCTTGTTTGCCAGCATACTCTCCGGCGTAAAGATGACAGGCTTGATGCGTCCGCGCCAGTCGGTGGATGTATTGAAGAGTTCGGATACATGAATATATCCTACCACATCATCGATATCCTCCTTATAGACCACTACTTTCGAAAGACCTGTTGCGATGAATACCTTAAGCAGTTTCTCGCGCGTTGTTCCCTCGATCGGCACTGCCGTAATCTCATTACGCGGCGTCATACACTTTGATATCGGAGTATCCTTGAAGTCTATGGCGCGACGGAATATCTTCACCTCATTCTCTACGGCTTTCTTATCGGTGCTTTCAGTGATGGATTGCTGAAGATAGTCATCCAGTTCCTCCATTGTGAGCCGCTGACCCTCATTCTTCCCGCTATCAAGACCGAAAAGTTTCATAAGTCCTGAAGAGAGCGCGGAGACAAACCATGAGATAGGATAGATGCAGAGATAAATCAAAAAGAGGGGGAGCGCCACAAGGCGTATCATGAAATTGGGATTGATACGGAATGTGGTCTTAGGCAGGAACTCTCCTCCGAAGAGTATGATTCCCGTGGATAGAAGCGTATTGCATATCAATACCAATGCCTCGTTATCATCAAACCATCTCTGGAAGATTGGATTGACTATTGCGGAGAAAGCGATACCATATATGACAAGGACAACGTTATTACCCACCAAGAGTGTGGAGATAAACATATCCTCGTGACGTGAGAAGCGCCCTATGATGCGATCCACCATTCCGCCACGCGCCGCATCTATCTCCCTCCTCACTTTGCTCGACTGCACGAATGCTATCTCGCTTCCCGAGAAGAGACCGGAGAGAATCACGGCTACGACCGCTATTACTATTGCTAATGATAAATCCATAATTGTAAAATTATTGTGCGGGCTGCAGATCTGCCGGATGGGATGCCGGTTGAAGAGAATCCGGCGACAACGGCGACTGAGGAGATCCCCCCTCCCGGATATTATCCTTATTCACGGGGAAGATACCCATCGGTTTGATGACACGGTATTCCGTCAGTTTTTCATTACTGATAAAGCCTATCCCCTCAAGAACATGAGTGGCAGTCTCTATATGTATAAAGGAGTCGCTGTATATTTTGTTCGTGCGTTGATCCCAATACAACTCTTCGGACTGAAAGAGATCCTTGGGTGCTTTGGTCAGCTCCACCCTCCCCATCAGTTTCCATAATTTCTCATCCTTGAAATAACGTGCGGAGTCGGCAGCTACAGTAGCTATCACATTAAAAGCCTTATCATACTGCTGGAGATAAAGACCCTCGGGAAATAACCAGTAAGGCTCCTGCACCTGATCATACACCTTCCAGAGAGGCGACACAACTTTATACTGGACCGAACCGGAATCACTTATCAGCGTCGATACATTCTTCGTGGTCATCGTAGCCATCTTCTCAGGGTTCAGACCTGCGGCAACATCAAGTTTCTTCTCCTCCCGGCATGCGCCGGCAACAAGAAGAAAAAAGAGAAAACAAAGGAGTATGAGCCGTGAAAACTTCATATTTTAATGAATCTTACGCTGCCAGAACCATACCTCGTTGAAGTTGACACCAAGCGTGATATTGAAATAATTCTCGCTTATCATCTTCTGAGGATGGGCAGAACGTTTCTTCCATTCCAAGCCGAGATTGATCATAGTCTTACCCTCGATAGTAGGAAATCCCAGACCGCATGACACAGACACCTCGCGAAGTTTATTGCCATTGATGTTCAGATAATCATTTGCGAAAGATGCTCCCGCGCGATAAGCCATACGCTGCCAGTAAGCGCCTCTCACCTTCGGCACAAACTCTCCGCCAAAGGCAAAGCGTGTACGGTCGTTGAATTTCATACCCGGAGCCAACACCTGCGAAACATTCACAGGACGCTGTCCCTCGAGCTTCTTATCGTCATAGAGCGCTGAATAGGGAGCTTTCGACCACTGCTGCCAGGTAAGGTCAGCCTCCACCAACAGACGGTAGTTCTTCTCGAATGTATAGCTGATACCTGCTCCGATACTTGTAGGAGAATAGTATTTCCCCTTCATCTTCATATATGCCAATGTATCAGGCTCCACATCCTGAGCCGTCTCCTGAGCGGTGACCCATGTCTTTCCACGCATGGATTTCTTGGGAGAATATGTCACACCTGCCACCACTTTATGGAATTTATTCCAGCGGTAGGTATATTGGGCTCCGATATTGATATTCCAGTCGCGAATCTGCATCACATGCTCATACTTCGCCTGACCTCCGCTCTGCGTGGTGGTAAAGACGTCATTCACGATATTTCCGAAGTCATAGCTGAGGTTGAAACCAAGTGAAAGCCCCTTGAACTCTCCCGCATAACCAAGGTAAAGCTGGTTGATACCTCCGCTGCCCTGGTTGGAGAGTGTGCCATGGAAAATATCATTACCGAAGGCATACCCTACGGAGCTGTAAGGGAGAAGACCGATTGATCCGCCCATATGCTTGCTTATAGGAAACTGCATGGTAAGATAGTCGACACCTCCGCCCGTTGATCGCTCACGGCTGCCATTTTCCTCGCTCCAGAGCAAGGAGACATCCGCTCCGAGATCAAAAAGGAAAGTAAGGGAATCCATCGCCGCATAAGATGCGGGATTCATCACATTTATCTGGCGTCCGGAATTCATCGCATATCCGATACTTCCCATCTGACGCTGCATCGATGTGGCACGGTCGCCAAGTATACCGTAGCCATACATTGAATAAGGGGAAGTCTGATTCTGGGCTGACGCAAAAAGCACTGCCACCAATGACGCCAGGATTAGTTTGAGTCTCTTCATTTCTTATTATAATTGTATATGCTCAGCAGCCCTATACCTACCAGATCATGGTCGATCGTGCTGTCAAGTCCTTTTTCCTTAAGCAATGGCGCGAGGAAATCGGCATCTCCTCCTGTCATCACTAATTTTAAATCGTTAAATCTCTTTCTTTCTTCATGGTAAGTGCCGAAAATCTCCGCCACCAGACCGCCTACCACTCCACAACGTATCGCGGTCTCGGTGTCCTGCCCGCGCTGCGGCATATCTCCATCGGGGCGGATCAGCGGCAACTTTCCGGTAAAGGCATGAAGCGAACGAAACCTCAGGCGAAGACCCGGAGAGATATTGCCGCCGAGATATCTCCCTTCGCTCACAATATCCATAGTCACCGCCGTTCCGGCATCCACGATAAGGACATCCCCTCCATATTTATGAATAGCCCCCGCCGCGGCTGCCACGCGATCCACGCCCAATGTGGAGGGGGTGCGGTAGCAGACTTCAAAGGGAAGAGGAGTCGTGCTCGTCAGCTCCACCACAGGGATATCCATTTCCGCACGAAGCCTGTTGGCAAAATCGGGATCCGAGCCGGTGACGTTGCATATCACGGCACCCTCCACATTATATTCCGATGCCTTCCTCACCAACGAATCAGGATCGTCATTATCCACTACCTTCGATGACACTCTTTTCCAATCATCAAACAGTGAACCCTTGGCAGCGGTATTCCCTATATCTATCGTAAGAACCAGGCTCATCTCTTCTTATCTTTATCTGCTCCGGAAGCTTCTTTAGCCTCCTTATTCATTCTTGCGGCAATCATCCATGAAGCTATCACCTGAATGATCGCGCCCGCAAGGGTAAACATAATCGTGTCGCGCATCACCACGAGCGAAAAACCCACATTAGGGAATCGCGCCGAATTATAGAACCAGAAAAAGGCGCCCACCAAAAAAGTGATGCCCGCCCACATCTCCATACGGCGCAGGCGTTTAAGACGCATACTGTCGCCGGGAGCATTCACATTCACCATTCTTGCAAATGTATATATCAACGCTCCTGCGGCGTAAACATATTTGAACACGGTCTGCAAGGTCTCGCTCCCGATGTTGGCGAAAGGTACCACCAATCCGACGCAAAGCAAGATAAGACCTGCGAGAGAGAGATTCTCCATGCGTTTCCTGCGCTTCGATATATCTACCGGTTTCTTATCTGATTTCATAATCTTTTCATTTAAAAGGAAGAACCCGCAAGATCAATCTCCGCAAAGAAGATAGACATCCTCGGATGTTTTCTGCATATGATATTCCTCACGCGCGATATGCTCCAGCTCCTCGGTGCCGGTCATCAGAGCCTGACGACGTCCGCGGTAATATGCCGCGGAGTCCCTACACTCCGTAATTTCACGTTCAAGCTCATTGATCTGCTCCTGATATTCCATATTGAGCTTATAGCTCGTGTCCTCATTAAAAAAGAGAAGGAGCACCACAAGCGCCAGGATAGCCACCAGCGCTATATGCGAACGCCGGCGTATCAAAAAATTTATCTTGCGTAATTTACCGCTCATCTTCCTATCAATGGATATTCACCATTGCCGATACTTACTTTTTTTAGATCCCTGCAAAATTAGTGATAATCATATCCATTACCAAAAAATTTAAAAAAATTTCTCTTTTTCGTGATAACTTTTCTTTCCCGGTTGTTCTAATTACGTAAGCTGATTGCAAGAAAGCTAACATTAAAGCTCTCTGTAACAGCTATAATATTTAACTGAATTTGTTCCACTGTAAAAACACACATTATCATGACTGAATCAACAAACTTCAAACAGAGATTATTAGGATTGCAGGGTAATCTTTTCAACTTTGCTTACCAGCTGACCACTAATCGCGAAGCCGCACAGGATCTTGTGCAGGACACTACTCTCAAGGTGCTTGATAATGAAACCAAGTATGTTGATAATGTGAATTTCAAAGGATGGGTATTCACCATCATGAGGAACATCTTCATCAACAACTATCGCCGTCAGGTGCGCAGCGCTACAGTTGTCGATACCACCGAAGACCTCTATCACCTCAATCTCTCTCAGGAGTCCGGTCTCTCCACTCCCGAAGGGTCTTTCGCAGCCAAAGAGATATCCGCCGCAATCAATGACTTCTCAGAGGAATACAAACAGCCTTTCACAATGTATGTAGCAGGCTACAAGTATAGCGAGATCGCCGACAAGATGGGACTCCCCCTCGGCACAGTCAAGAGCCGCATCTTCTTCGCCCGCAAACGCCTCCAGGCGCTCCTCAAGGATTACAGATAATGTAATCATTCCCCTCTCCCCCACGATTATAGAAAAGAAAATATAAAGATTTAGTCATAAAATACTTATCAATCCCGCATTGATAACAAGGGATAGAAATTACTGATTTTATATGAAGCGCCTTTTCAAAAGGCGCTTTTTTTACGCCTTATCCGATTATTTTATCATCTATCTGATAAGGTCTTGATATTTTTTACTAATTTTGCAATTACAAAACAAAACTATGATTACAGCTTCAGCAAAAAAACGCGAGAATATTGCAGAGTATCTCCTCTATATGTGGCAGATTGAAGACCTCATCCGTGCATGCGGTCTGGATATCGAGCAGATAGAGAAGCAACTGATCGATCCGCATACCGACCTCTCCGACGAAAAGAAAAAGGAGATGAGGGAATGGTATGAGTCTCTTATCGATATGATGCGCCGTGAGGGTGTGGATAAAGCGGGACATCTCCAGCTTAACAAAAATGTCCTCATCGACCTCAACAACCTCCACGCGCGTCTTCTCAAGAACCCTAAATTCGCTCAATATGCAGCCGAATTTTACAATACCCTCCCCTATATCGTGGAGATCCGTGCCAAGGCAGGCGATAACAAAAAGGATGAGCTTGAATCCTGTTTCGATGCCCTCTACGGCATACTGATGCTCCGCCTCCAGGGGAAAGAGATATCCAAAGAGACTCTGGATGCTACAAAACAGATTTCACGATTTTTAGCCTTGCTTGCAAAATACTACAAGCAGGACTATAATAACGAGCTTGAGCTGGAAGAGGATTAAGACTCCTACTGTATCACTAAAAAGACTTTCAAAATGAAAATACTTGTAACAGGAGCCAACGGCCAATTAGGCAAATCCATCCGTAAGGTTTTCTCCGGTGACCCTTCATTAGAGGTGATCTATACGGATGTAGCTGAACTTGATATCACCGACCGCGAAGAGGTGGATCATTTCATACGCGAGAATAAACTTGACTTTATCATCAACTGCGCGGCTTATACCGCTGTGGATAAAGCTGAAAAGGATGATCTCCGTGCAGCCGCCATCAATACCGGGGCTGTAGGCAATATCGCGCAGGCAGCCGCCCGCCATAAAGTGAAAGTAATACATATCTCTACCGATTATGTATTCAACGGTGAGAATTATCGTCCATATGAGGAGAACGACGAGCCTTATCCCCGCTCCATCTACGGGCGCACCAAGCTCGAGGGTGAAGGTATCCTTACATCCTTCTGCACCAATTCCCTCATCATCCGCACTGCATGGCTATACTCCGAATTCGGCGGTAATTTCGTAGCCTCAATGCTCCGCCTCGCTTCAGAGCGTCCTTCGCTCAATGTTGTGTCCGACCAGATAGGAAGCCCTACATATGCAGGCGACCTCGCCGAAGCTATCCACCATATCATCAAGCATGACAAATGGCTTCCGGGTATTTATCATTACACTAATGAAGGCGTCGCTTCATGGTTTGATTTCTCCAAAGCCATCTTCGAGATTGCCGGAAAGAAGGTCGAAGTCAACCCTATCCCCTCTTCCCAGTATCCCACTCCTGCCAAACGTCCCTTATACTCGGTGTTAGGCAAGATGAAGATCAAGAACACTTATGGCGTCAAAATCCCTTACTGGCGCGACTCTCTCAAGAAATGTCTCGCCCTGATGGGTAATCATTAATTTTAGGCAGCGACTTAATAATTAAGAATTCAAAAAAGGGGGAAGTTTTAGAATTTCCCCCTTTATAATCTAACCGACCGATGTCAGAAGAACTGAATAAAGAGATAGCACGCAGACGCACTTTCGCCATAATTTCTCATCCGGATGCCGGAAAGACCACGCTTACCGAGAAACTTCTTCTTTTCGGAGGCGCTATCCATGTGGCAGGCGCTGTAAAGAGCAATAAAATCAAGAAGACAGCCACATCCGACTGGATGGAGATCGAGAAGCAACGAGGCATATCGGTGGCGACTTCCGTAATGGGATTCAATTATGGCGACTATAAGATCAATATCCTCGACACCCCGGGTCACCAGGACTTCGCCGAGGATACTTTCCGCACACTTACCGCAGTCGACTCCGTTATTATCGTGGTCGATGCCGCAAAAGGTGTGGAGACCCAGACACGCCGTCTGATGGAGGTGTGCCGTATGCGTAAAACTCCCGTGATTATTTTTGTCAATAAAATGGACCGCGAGGGTCGTGATCCTTTTGACATTCTTGACGAGCTGGAGAAGGAGCTACAGATCAATGTGCGCCCCCTCACATGGCCTATCAATATGGGAGACAGATTCAAAGGTGTCTACAACATATATGAGCAGGGACTCGACCTCTTCACTCCCTCCAAGCAGACCGTAAGCGAGCGTATAGAGATCGCAGATGTCAATGATCCGCAAGTGGATGAGCTTGTAGGAGAAGAGGATGCCGCCAAACTCCGAGAAGACCTTGAACTCATCGAGGGCGTTTATCCAGAATTTGACACAGAGGAATATTTGGCGGGCAATACCGCCCCCGTATTCTTTGGCTCGGCACTTAACACTTTCGGTGTGAAAGAGCTGCTTGACTGCTTCGTGAAGATTGCTCCGGCTCCTAAGCCTATACAGGCTGTAGAGCGTGAGGTGCGTCCGGAGGAGGAGGGATTCACAGGGTTCGTATTCAAGATTCATGCCAATATGGATCCCAACCATCGCTCATGTATCGCCTTCGTCAAGATATGCTCCGGCAAATTCGAGCGTAACGTCAATTACAAGCATGTGCGCAATGAGAAGATGATGCGTTTTGCCGCTCCTACCGCTTTCATGGCACAGAAAAAGAATATCGTGGATGAGGCTTATCCCGGCGATATCGTCGGTATTCCGGACACTGGCAACTTCAAGATCGGAGATACCCTTACCTCCGGCGAGAACCTTCATTTCAAAGGTCTGCCCTCTTTCTCACCCGAGATGTTCAAATATATCGAAAACGCCGATCCAATGAAACAGAAGCAGCTTGATAAAGGCATCAATCAGCTGATGGATGAAGGTGTAGCCCAGATGTTCACCAATACCTTCAATGGCCGTAAGATTATCGGCACTGTCGGTCAGCTGCAGTTTGAGGTGATACAGTATCGTCTCCTTCATGAATATGGAGCTCAATGCCGCTGGGAGCCGATATCGCTCTACAAGGCATGCTGGATCGAGAGCGATGATGAAGAGGCTTTAGCTGCCTTCAAGAAGCGCAAGCATCAGTTTATGGCGGTCGATAAGGAGGGACGCGATGTTTTCCTTGCAGATAGCAACTATGTGCTTCAGATGGCGCGTAACGACTTCCCTAAGATCAAATTCCATTTCAGTTCGGAATTCTGATTCTTTAGAATCGCCTCGTAACATTTATTAATAAATGTTAAAATAAAGATTTGATATTAAACTAACGGTACTGTTATATTGTCTTAACAATGGTAATTGTCGCAGACATTGCCGATAAAATAATAAAACAATGCTATCGCGACAAAAACGGAGCTGAGGTCGAGGCCTTGCTCCGTTTTTTTATTCTCCTTTCCACATCCATAATATCTATCTCCTTCCCATATCTATCCTCATAGCCATATACCAGCCCACATATTAATCCCCATGAGATGGTAAATATTCCTATTACCAAGCCATCCCCGTTCCACAAAAATCCCCCTGAATCTGATGTATTAATCAAATCCAGGGGGCTTTCCATTTATCCTCGCTTTTTATCTCTGCACGTTGTATCCCTGATCCTTCAGATACTGTAGGATACGGTATTCCGGCACATGGCTGTAGTAGCCGAGGATATGCTCCACCCAATCGTTGGAAGTAGTTCCTCCCGAGCGGTGAGCGTTATATTCCTTTACTTCCGCATCATATTTCTCAAGCTCCTCGATCATCTTCGCGCGGTCCTGCTGATACTCGTTTCTGCTAAAAACCACTGAAGCCGGTTTTTTGGGCTTGAGATCAGGATGCTCACGCGGCACGCCGATAGCGAGTCCGCACACTACAAACACATCCTGAGGAAGCTTAAGAAGTTCGGCTACCTTTGCCGGGTCAACCGTTCGGAGATATCCTATACAGTTAGTGCCGAGTCCCACCGCCTGAGCAGCCACTACAGCACTCATCATAGCCAAGGAAGCATCGATTGTGCCCAATAACACGCCATCCATAGTGTCAGTCACCGCAGGCCATGAAAGTCCCTTATGTTCTGCCAATGCCTTGATCTGATTGAAATCCGAGAGGAACACAAGGAATTTGTTGCAAGTCTTTATCTGCTTCTGTCCTGTAAGCTCATAGAGCTTCTCCTTGAGCTCCTGATCGTCAATTTCAATCACCGAATATTGCTGGGCATTATAAGAATTAGGACAATTACGGATAGCTTCGCGGATAAATTCCATCTTATCCTCGGGGATTGCCTCGCGCTCATAACGGCGCACGCTTGTGCGTTCGAGAAGAGTAGTCTTTACATCTAACATTTTTATAATAATTTTTTTGAGACATCATGATTCATCATGATTTACCATGATGAATCATGATAAAATTTCCTACATCATGATGCATCCAGATTTACCATGATGAATCATGATGAAATCACCTACATCATGATGCATCCAGATTTACCATGATGAATCATGATGAAATTTCCTACATCATGATACATCCAGATATACCATGATGAATCATGATGAAATTTCCTACATCATGATGCATCCAGATTTACCATGATGAATCATGATGAAATCACCCACCTCATGATGCCACATGATTTACCATGATGAATCATGATGAGATTAATTAAAAAAAGAGCCGGAGATAAATCCGGCTCTCTATAATGTCCACATCAAAGGATTGTGACGAAACTCCGACTGACAGGATTTGAGGTCTTGCAAATCTTTGTAATCCCCCGTGACAATGTCAACACCCCGAAGGATGTGGGGCCCGCCATTGACTAACAAGATAGTCTCGGTATTCGTTAAAATTTGATGAGTTTCCCAATTTTCTTTGATGTGGCAAACTTTCATCTCCTTATCTTTATAACACAAAGATAAAGCGATTAGTTTGATTTTGCAATACCCGCCGGGATTTTTAACAAAAAAATTTTAAAGAGACGGCGTATGCCCGAATTGTGTTTCATTGTAAAGAAATAAGGGTTGCCTCCACTGAAAGCAACCCTTATTGATATGGTAGAATTAATTTCTCTCCTTCTTAAAGAACTTGCTTAAAGAACTTGAGATGGTGGAATTAATTCTTCTCCTTCTTCACGAATTAGAGATAGAAGAAATTACTTCTTCACTTTCTCCACGATAGCCTTGAAGGCTTCGGGATTATTCATAGCGAGCTCGGCGAGCACCTTACGGTTGATCTCGATACCAGCCTTATGAATGAGGCCCATGAGCTTAGAGTAAGAAAGATCCTCCAAGCGAGCTGCAGCGTTGATACGCTGAATCCAGAGAGCGCGGAAGTTGCGCTTTTTCTGCTTACGGTCGCGATAGGCGTAAGTAAGACCCTTCTCCCATGTGTTCTTGGCTACTGTCCATACGTTACGACGGCTGCCATAGTAACCGCGGGTAAGTTTAAGGATTTTCTTTCTTTTTGCTCTTGAGGCAACGTGATTTACTGATCTTGGCATCTTTTTTTGATTTTTTGAATGTCAGCGGCATTTTTTATTCTGCACTTGCAGGGCTGCACATTCGGTTAATAAAAAAATTTGTAAAGCTTAGGGAAAATACCCTGTTTTGATTAGCGAAGGTTGAGAAGTTCGCGTACTGCCTTGATGTTAGCATCTGCTACGAGTGCAGTGTGATCAAGGTTACGTTTACGTTTCTTTGTCTTCTTGGTCAGGATGTGGCTGTGATAAGCGTGTTTCCTTTTGATTTTCCCTGTGCCGGTAAGAGCGAAACGCTTCTTAGATGCGGCATTGGTCTTTACTTTAGGCATTTTTTGAAAAATTTAAGTTGTTTGTCAATCACCTCGGCACGTAGTGCCTACGGTCTCTCTATTTATTTTTCTTTAGAGTCGGATTAATTATTGTCTGCCTCAGGCTTCTCCTCCTTTGCAGGCTTCTCTTTAGCCGGAGTTTCCTTCTTTGCGGGAGCCTTGAGCGGAGTAAGCATGATCGTCATGCGTTTACCTTCGAGCACAGGCATCATCTCTACCTTGCCATACTCTTCCAAGTCATTGGCAAATCTGAGAAGCAACACCTCACCCTGCTCCTTGAAGAGGATCGAGCGTCCGCGGAAGAAGACGTAAGCCTTCACTTTGGAGCCCTCCTTGAGGAAGCCTACGGCATGCTTAAGCTTGAAATTATAATCGTGGTCATCGGTCTGAGGTCCGAAACGAATCTCCTTCACCACTACCTTTGCAGCCTTGGCTTTCTGCTCCTTCTGGCGTTTCTTCTGCTGATAGAGGAATTTCTGATAGTCAAGGATACGACATACGGGAGGCTCCGCGTTCGGAGAGATCTCGATAAGGTCAAGCTCCTGCTCCTCCGCCATCTTCAACGCCTTGGAGAGGGGGTAGATACCCTGCTCAACATTATCGCCCACAAGGCGCACTTCACGTGCACGGATGTGTTCATTGATTACGTACGGGTCGCGAGTATCGCGCTGTTGTCCTTTGCGCCCTTTCATACCCGGTCGCGCACCTCCTCCGCCCATCGGGCGGCGCGGTCCGCTGAATTGCGGTTTTTTCTCCATTCAGTATGCTTTAGTTTTTATTTTTCGGTCTGAGCCCGACATCTCTCACGCGGGAGTAGATGTTGCGGCTTCAACCTCTTTATTTATTTCTTCTGCAAAGTTAACGATTTTCATCGTACCTTTATCACCTTCGCCCTGTTTTCTTACAGAAACTTCATCATTTTCCGCTTCTTTTTCACCGACGATCAGGAGATAAGGGATTTTCTTGAGCTCATTGTCGCGGATTTTCTTTCCGATCTTCTCGTTGCGGTCATCCACAATGGCGCGAACCCCTTTCTTATCAAGCTCCTTCACCACCTTGTATGCGTAGTCGTTGTATTTCTCCGAGATGGGGAGCACCACACACTGTTCAGGGATAAGCCAGAGAGGTAATTTTCCGGCGGTGTGCTCGAGAAGCACTGCCACGAAACGCTCCATAGATCCGAAGGGAGCGCGATGGATCATCACCGGACGATGCTTCTGATTGTCAGAACCGGTATATTCAAGACCGAATCGCTCGGGAAGGTTGTAGTCCACCTGGATTGTACCGAGCTGCCAACGGCGACCGATGGCATCCTTCACCATGAAGTCGAGCTTCGGACCATAGAAGGCAGCCTCGCCCTCCACCTGACGCGCGTTCAGACCCTTCTCGGCACATGCCTCGATGATAGCCTGCTCGGCAAGATGCCAGTTCTCGTCAGACCCGATATATTTTGTTTTGTTCTTCGGATCGCGGAGGGAAATCTGAGCCTCGAAGTTTTGGAAATCAAGAGCCTTGAAGATATGGAGAATGATATCCATCACTTTAAGGAATTCCCCCTTGATCTGCTCGGGAGCACAGAAGATATGCGCGTCATCCTGAGTAAATCCGCGCACACGGGTCAGACCGTGAAGCTCACCGCTCTGCTCGTAGCGGTAGACTGTGCCGAACTCCGCGAGACGCATAGGGAGGTCGCGGTAGCTTCGGGGTGACACCTTATATATCTCACAGTGGTGAGGACAGTTCATCGGCTTAAGCATGTACTCCTCTCCCTCCTCGGGGGTATGGATAGGCTGGAATGAATCCTTGCCATACTTAGCCCAGTGACCGGAAGTGACATAGAGCTGCTTATTTCCGATATGGGGAGTGATCACCTGCAGGTAGCCGTAATCTTTCTGTATCTTACGAAGATACTGCTCGAGGCGGTCGCGGAGAGCGGCTCCCTTGGGCAGCCAGAGGGGAAGACCCTGTCCGACTGTCGGAGAGAAAGCGAAGAGCTCCATCTCCTTACCGAGCTTACGATGGTCGCGCTTCTTAGCCTCCTCAAGAAGGGCGAGATACTCATCGAGCATCTTCTTCTTGGGGAATGATATTCCGTAAACGCGCACAAGCTGGTTGCGTTTCTCGTCGCCGCGCCAGTATGCTCCGGCGAGCGAAAGGATCTTCACAGCCTTGATAGGCGCTGTGTTGGGAATATGCGGACCGCGGCAGAGGTCAGTGAAGTTACCCTGAGTATAAGTAGTGATCTTGCCATCCTCAAGCTCGCTGATAAGCTCGCATTTGTATTCCTCGCCACGTTCGCCGAATTTCTTGAGGGCATCCTCCTTTGAGATGTCCGCACGGACGATATTCTCCTTACGGCTTACGATCTCTGCCATTTTCTTCTCGATCTTGGCGAAATCGTCGGCAGTGATCTTGTGCTCTCCCGGATCGATGTCGTAATAGAAACCGTTCTCAATAGCCGGACCGATACCGAATTTCACGCCGGGATAAAGCTCCTGGAGCGCTTCGGCAAGAAGATGGGCTGATGAGTGCCAGAAAGCATGCTTGCCTTCGGGCGAATCCCATTTGAAAAGCTCGATTGAGGCATCTGCGTCAATAGGACGCGAGATATCCCATTCCTCGCCATTCACTTTGGAGGCGAGTACATCTGCGGCAAAGCGGGGAGAAATACTCTCTGCAACTTGAAACGGCGTAACACCTGCTTCAAACTGCTTTACGCTGCCATCCGGAAAAGTTATATTGATCATAAGGATTTCTTTGTTATTTATATCTACTGCAGAAAATTTTGCATCTCGCTGTAAATCGCGCAAAGATACTAAAAATTTTTCATTTCTCCAAATTCCGTTTTATTTCATCCTCTTCAGGAGATTATAGCTGGGTATCACTCCCTCTTCTCCCGCCTTTGAAAGGTCGATGAATGCCAACTTCTTATTTCCCATGCGCAGATAGCTGATTCCGCGGTTGAAATAGGCAGGTCCGAACTCCTCGTCTATCTTCAGCGCCTCCCCGTAACACTGCATCGCCGAGGTGTAATCTCCCAATGAATAGTAAAGATTACCCTTGTTGAACCATGCATATATCAGTCTGGGATTGAGCGATAGAGCCATATCATAATCAGCTATCACCTGATTAAGCTCTTTCATAGCCTCCATCCTGCGGATCTGAGCGGCGACGCTCTCTGCTCCGGGCTCTTCCTCACGAGTGGCGGCATCACGCTCTCTGGCGAATGCGCGCGCCATATATGCCACGGTAAAACGGGGATCGGCTTCTATCGCCTTATTAAGCGCATCTATAGCCGCCGGATAATCTTTAAGCATCATGCGTGCCACTCCCAAGGCAAGATAGTCGGCGGGGCGCGCTTTCCCGTCAGCTATCACGCCCTCATAATATGAGGCGGAATTAAAAATCTTCTCTGCCGATTCATCCGTCTCGGGGCTCTGTTCGCCGGGCGTGAGTCTTATCGGTGCATTGATATATCCCCCGTGATTGAAGTCATCTAGTTCGCGGAAATAATTGGACGTGGTCTGGAGCGAGCGTGGCGACTCATAGAAGGAGAGCACATAGGAGGGCTCGGGCTCGACACTCATATCCCTGTCCTGCACCTTACCCTTTATCTTCTCATTATATGAGAGTTGCGGGGCTGACGATGGAGAGACCGTCACGAGCTGATTGAATTTCTCCATCACTTTCAGGTCGTTCTCATCCTCCTCTCCTCCTTCCGACGTATTCTCGTCAAATCCTTTGCTGTTGGATGTCCCTGCCATAATCGAGGGGCGGTCAAGCTTGAATGTGCCCGGATTTTTCACGTATCTCTTGATGAGTTCCTCCGCCTTATGCACATTTGTCATCGCCATTCTCATGTCCCCCATCTTATGCCATGCCTCTGCCATTGCGTAATAGGCAGGATAGAAGCGCGGGTATTTTCTCGATATGGATTCAAACCCTTTCAGAGCCTCCCGGTATTGACCCATCTCGAGAAGTATGAGGGCATGATTATAACGCGCGTGGAAATTATCGGGTTCGATTTTCAACACCTCCTCCAGGTCTTTGGCGGAGCGGCTGAGGTCATGCACCTCATAACGGAGCAGTGCGCGGTTGAAGAGAGCGGCGGCATTATAAGGATGAAGCTCAAGGGCATAGTTATAGTCTGCCATAGCTCCGAAGAAGTCATCGTTATTATATCTCAGATAGGCGCGGTTGAGATAATAGTCTGTCTCCTGAGGCTGGAGACGGATCGCCTCATCCATATCGGCTATAGCCTCTCCCCATTGCTTGCGGCGTGAATAAAGCTCGGCGCGGAGCAGATGGGGGTTCAGGCTCGCGGGAGCGAGACTGATGGCTTCCGTAAGGTCGTCGATTGCCCGGACGGTATCCCCCTGCAATACGCGCAGACGGGCTCGGGCTGTAATGCCGTCTTCAAATTTGGGATAGATACGGAGCAGATGCCTCAGCGTGGAGTCGGCGCCGGCGTAGCGCTTCATCTCAGTCTGCGCCACCCCTTTATAGAAAAGAAAATATTTGTCGTCCGGATTTTCCTCCAGTCCTATGTCATAATCCTCTATGGCAAGGGAATCCTTACCTAAAAACTGACGCGCGAAACCCCTTACCTTGTAGCTCTCGGTCTTGAATTTATTTCTCTCTATAGCGAGGGAGCAATCCTCCTCCGCCCCTTTATAGTCCTCGAGATACAGCTTGGCGAGTCCGCGGTAGAAATAGGGGTCGGAGAGATATGGCTTTGCCTTTATAGCCTGATTGAAGTATTGGATGGAGAGCATGTAGTCGTCCATAGAGAGCACATTGCGACCTATGATGATACACTGCTCTGCATTCACCTGGCTCTCCGCCGGAAAAGCGAGGGAGAGCGACAACAGGAGTAGGACAAAATATTTCAGTTCGGTCAGTTTCACGCCACAAATTTAAGTTTTTTTGCCGATATTTCTCAATCTATTTGATAAAAAACACCCTGACAGTGATAAAACGGAAACTATCTTCTTTAGATTATGTTAAAAATATAGATATATCTTTGATTAAGTTAAAATACATATCTTTCTCCTCCCCTGTCCAAAAATTGCTTAGCTATGCAGAATGAGAAAAGAGAAAAAATCGTAGTGATCGGCGGAGGGTTCGCCGGCATCAACCTTTGCAAGAAGCTCGACAAGAAGAAATATGAGATCTTCCTTGTCGACCGCAACAACTTCCACTGTTTCCCTCCCCTCTTCTATCAGATCGCCTCCTCGGGTCTGGTGGAGTCCAATATATGCTTCCCTTTCCGCAGGGAGCTGAAGAAGATGCAGGATGTCTCCTATCATATGGGACATGTAAAGAATATTGACCTCGAGAAGAAGGAGGTGACCACAAGTTATGAGACCCTTCCATACGATAAACTGGTGATTGCCGCCGGCGCCACCAATAATTATTTCGGCATGGATAACCTTCCTCACGAGACTTTCGGCATCAAGACTATCGCCGAAGCCGCGCACACGCGCGACGAGATTCTCGACCGTCTCGAGCGTGGCGCTCTCTGCAAGGATCCGGAGCGACGCAAGCAGCTCCTGTCGTTCCTCGTTGTCGGAGGCGGTCCTTCGGGTGTGGAGATTGCCGGCGCGCTGGGCGAGATGAAGAAGTATATCCTGAAGAAGGAGTATCCGGAGCTATCCCCCGACGATGTGACCATCACCTTGGTGGAAGGTGCCCCTACAATTCTTGGCGCCATGCGTGAGAAATCCCGCAATAACGCGCTGAAGGGATTGAAGGATCTGATGGTCAATGTCCGCCTCAATACGGTGTTGAAAAGCTACGAAGACAAGTATGTCACTTTCGCCGACGGACATAAGGAATACTACGAGACTCTTATTTGGACCGCCGGAGTGAAGGGGGAGCCGATGCCGGGTATCCCTGCCGAATGTCTTGGCAGAGGCAGCCGTATCATCACTGACGGATATAACCGCGTGAAGGGTCTTGAAGATGTCTTTGCTGTCGGAGATATAGCTCTGATACAGACCGAGGAGACACCTAACGGTCATCCCCAGATGGCGCAGCCTGCCATTCAGGAGGCGCGCAACCTGGCGAAGAATCTTAACGCCGGTAAATTCTTCTCCTCTTTCAAATATAATGATAAGGGCTCGATGGCTACTATCGGCAAGAACCGCGCAGTAGCCGATCTTCCCCACTTCTCTTTCTCCGGATGGTTTGCATGGATAGTATGGCTCTTCATCCATCTTATCTCCATCCTCGGCATGAGAAACAAACTGAGTGTGCTCATGAACTGGTTCTGGAATTATCTCTTCTACAGCACCTCCCTCCGTCTGCTCCTGCGTCCCACGAAGTATCCGCGCCGCAGACACTGGGGTGATTAAGTAATCAAATATAAATCGCACTATATGAATATTACAAAGACATTATTAGGAGGCGTAGCCTTTTCCGCTATGATATTAGCTACAAGCTGCTCTGCCCTCTCGGGCATCGGAGGAGCAAAGAAAGTGAAGGAGGATAAGAAAGAGGAGCAGCAGGAGGCTGTTCTCCCACGCGACCGCGAACAGCTCACCACTACCGAGGACCTCAAGACATATACTTCCGAGGATATAAAGCGCGGCGTGGTGAAAGGCGATTGGGCTATCGAGACAGTCAATGGCAAAGTGGTGGTGGGCGAGAAGGCTCCTTACCTCCGTTTCTCTCCCGTTGAAAAGAGGGTGTATGGCAATAACGGCTGTAATTACATCAACGGTCCTTACCAATATGATGCCGCTACGAAGACGATATCTTTCGGGGATATGGCGTCTACCATGATGATGTGCTCAACGCCGGGACTTACCGATTATGAGATCAATCAGGCGCTGGCTCAGGTGCGCACTTACGACTGGAAGGCTCTGGATAATGAGTATTACCTCTACTTCTATAATGAGACGGGCGATCAGGTGATGTCGCTTATGCACCAGAATTTCGATTTCCTCAACGGCACATGGCTTGTAAAGCAGATCGACACTACAGATATCAATGACCCGGAGATGAAGATGGTGATTGACGTGGATGAGGGGAAGGTGCATGGCAACACCGGGTGTAACCTCTATAACGGTTCGCTGGAGATTGATATGGAGGAAGCCAATTCCATCTCTTTCAGCTCTATCGCCGTGACCAAGATGGCTTGCCCCGATCCCAACCATGAGACTGAGCTTCTCTACGCTCTCGAAGAGGCATCTACCGCAAAACCAATCTCCAAGGATGAGGTAATCTTCTTCAACGCACGCGGGAAACAGGTGCTCAAATTAGTACGCACCACTGACGAATAATTACCGCAAAGCTAATAAGAAACAAAGCCGGTTGCACTCCGCAGCCGGCTTTATTTTTATTTGACTTTTACAAAATGATTATTACAAAGATGACTTTTGTAATAATAAAAGCATCTCCTTATTCCTCCTCGTCATCATCTTCCCAATCGAGAAAAAATTCATCGGCAGTGTAGCTGTCTTCCTTGAAACGCGACAGCTCGCGTCCATCTCGCTTCGTGGGACGGCCCAATCCCTTGCGTCGATCCACGAAGCCGGAGATCTTGGTCATCTCAAGAAGCTCATACTGATCGGGAGCAGTAATATTCTCAAGATAATCCGGCACCAACTTCGCGCCCAATCTGTTCCCGGTCAATGCCTTCACACGGAAAGTGTATGTGATCGGCGGTTTCTTGACATCTATCACATCCCCGATCTTTATGGCGCGCGAGGGCTTCACCGCCGTGCCATTCATCGTCACACGCCCTTTCTTACAGGCATCGGTGGCGATAGTGCGGGTCTTGAACACCCGCATCGCCCACAGCCATTTATCTACTCTTACTTCTTCCATTCTTACTGATTTTAATATGAAGGATATCAGACGGGCACAGTCACTCTCCTCTCTCCTTCTACTTGTTAAAGTGTGTCATGGCGAAGTCGGCTCCTGAAAGACAATAAGCCTTCACCGCCTCCCCCACATGCTTCAGGAGCTCGGGCATTTGCTCCATCTCCTCTTTCGGAAACCTCCCGAGCACATACTGTATCTGCGCCCCCTTCGGAAAATCATTTCCTACCCCGATACGCAGACGGGCATAAGCCTGAGTGCCCAGCTCCACGGCGATATTCTTCAATCCGTTATGACCGGCATCCGATCCCTTCTTACGTAGACGGACCGCTCCGAAAGGGAGCGCTATATCATCCACTATCACGAGCAGATTCTCCAAGGGAAGCTTCTCCTTATTCATCCAGTATCTCACAGCCACTCCGCTGAGATTCATGAATGTAGAGGGCTTCAGAAGCATCAGCTCGCAATTCTTCACCTTTATTATAGCCATATCGCCATATCTGCACGAACTGAAGGAGACGCCGGCAGCCTCCGCCATCGCATCTCCGGCCATAAAACCTATATTATGACGGGTATCTACATATTCCGGACCGATATTGCCCAGACAGACTATCAGAAATTTCTTCATATCTTGATTCTTTTTCATCCTGATGCGACATGATTAATCATACGGCATCATGATGTATCATGATTTATCATCCTGCCTCATGATTCATCAAGATTAATCATGATTCCTCATGATGCCTCTTGATGCAACATGATGCAAATTAAAAAAGAAAATGTGTCAAAATAAATTTATTTTGACACATCTCCCTTTTACTTTCGAGCCTTATCTTACTCAGCATTCTTAGCCATAGCACCACGAGCGGCACGAGTGAGCTGAACGGCGCAAACTACTGCATTCTTAGCGTTCATAAGCTCAAGACCCTCGAAGTTGAGGTCGCCTACTGCGAGTGACTTTCCAAGACCGAGGTGATCTACGTTTACTACGAGACGCTCGGGAATCTCGGTGTAAGGAGCCTTAACCTTAAGCTTACGCATGGAAAGAGTAAGCTTACCACCGGCTTTCACACCCTCTGCGTGACCTTCGATCTTAACAGGCACCTCCATGATGATGGGCTTGTCAGGATATACCTCCTGGAAATCAATGTGAAGCACTGTATCCTTCACGGGCTGGAACTGAAGGTCTTTCATCACTACCTTCTTCTGCTCGCCGTTGAGGTCGAGGTCGATCTCAAAGATATCGGGAGTATAGATAAGTTTGCGGACATCCTCGCCCTTCACTACGATATCAGTTGTGATGATACCGCGCTTGTCGTCGATCTCTACAAGCTTCTCGCCGGCTTTGAGCTCACCTGTGTAAGGAAGCTCTACGAGTGCACCACCATTGATTACTGCAGGGATCTTACCCTCTTTACGCAAAGCCTTTACTGACTTCTTGCCCAACTCTGTACGGGGCTCGGCTGACAATGCAAATGTCTTCATTTTTCTAATTCTTTTGTTGTGTTACTCAAAATAAGTTATGCTCCGGGCTAACGAATTTCCCATCACACTATTGCCGCCGCTTTATGACACGACCGCAAATCTTTGCAAATTTACAATTTATTTTTCAATTACACAAACTCTTTTTCACATTACTCCCTCGCTATCTAACTCTTCCGTCCGCAGAGATGCGCAAGGTTGCAATACTGGCACTTCTCGTCATCATCCGCCGGCACGAAAGGGATATCGGGATCGAATATTTCCGTAAGAAGTCTATCCATTTCCTCCATGAACTCCTCGTTATAGTCGAAATGAGTGGACAAGGGAGTATAGCTCATCTTCTTGCCGGGCTCCGGCTCCTTACCCATTTTAGGAGCCACCTCCCCCTCCTCGCTGAGGCGTGAGATCTCATAGATGGAGAGGCGCACAGGCTCGTTAAGCCCGCGGTCCATATTCATGAGATTGGCATAGAGCATCAGCTGGAAGAAATTCTTGGCATCCTCGCTCGCATTGAAAATCTCCTCCATATTCTTCGCTTTCACTCCCGCCGAGCCTGTCTTGTAATCCACGATACGGTACTCCTCTTTCCCATTTGTGTCCCCACTATCCCTGACGATATCCAGACGGTCGATAGCATATTTCATATTGACCTTACGGTCGCTACCCGGCAGAGGCCAGCGCACCAGTCCCGAAATCTCTCCTCCCACAAGCCGGAAAGGGGCGAGGGAACGGTCGTATGCCAATACATCCTCAATCTGCTGCTCGATCTTCTCCGCTATCAGTCTCGACGCGCCGTCAAGGGGGTCATCGATATGCTCATCTTTCTTATTGAAATGAAGTCGGTTGATGGATTGGCGCACGAGCAGCGCTATCCTCTCCCTATCCTCCATCATGGCGGTGATATCCTCTGCCGTCACCGTCAGCGGGGGATTAAGATAGACCTTCCTTGTGCCGTCGGGATAGCTTTCGCTCTTCTCCTCGGGGAAGTAGAGATGCAACATCACCTCATGCACCACGTTTCCCTGACCTATGGCGTCTATATATTCCGACGGCTCATTCTCTGCCCTGAGTCCTGCCACATTCTCATAGTAGAATTTCACCGGGCATCGGAAATAATTCTTCAGCGCCGACGCGGAGAAATTGCGTTTCGACCCGGGCTGAGTGAATTCCTCCAACTTTCTGAGCACCCCCTCCTTCTTCTCTATCACCTTCATCTCGCTCTTCGAGGGGGATAGAGTGAACTTATGATTCTCGAATTCCATCGTGCCGGGGGCATAAAGATAACGAAGCTGCATGAGATAGCGCGACATTCCTCCGCTCCTCATGCCGGATGATGCGCGAGCGTCATATACCATTATCACCTCCCTCGCTCTTGAAATCATGCGGTAGAAATAATAGGAGAAGAGGTCCTCCCTGTAGTTGGAATATGGCAGTCCGTAGCCGTGGCGCAGGGAGTCTGGGATAAAGGTATGCCCCGAAGCCTTCCGGGGCATCATCTTGTCGTTCATCGAAAGGATGATTAGGCGGTCGAAGTCGAGGGCGCGGGTCTCCAGGAGTCCCATCACCTGAAGCCCCTGCAATGCCTCTCCCTCGAAGTTGACGGTCTCCCCTCCTATCAGTTTGTCGAGCATGGCGAATACTCCCGCTGCCCCCATCTCTATGTCATGCTCCTCGGCGGCATTGGCAAGACGCTTCACGGCATCACGGTATCTCTCGATATGGGAGCGGTCAATACTGCTTTTCAGCAATCCCTCCTCCTTGCTCTCCAGCGCGGCGGAGATCTTCACCAATACCTCATCTATCCAGTCAGTGATATATCGGGTGCGGGCATCTTTCGGGAAGTAGGGCAACACCTCGGTTATCTCCATGCTGAATTGCTGAAGCTCCTCCTTGGTCATCACGCTCTTATGATGATGATTCATATATCCCAATATCTCTGACACTACATTGCTGCCTATCAGGGCATGGATATAGGGATGCGAGAGAAGGAGACGGAGGTCTTCATGATAATAGGCGGGCGTGCCATCTGTCAGGCGCGAGGTGGAGAGCACGCGGCGCAGATGATAGATGAAGGAGATGACTGATGTGAGGCGCAACGGATAACCCATCGTAAGGTTGACTCCCTCCAGACTTTCGGGTATCGAATAGAGGAAGGGGATGAGCAGATTTTCATCCGGAAGCACCACGGCTACCTTCGCATCCTCTATCTCCTCCTTGCCGAATTCTTTCAGGAGCTGATCCACCATCGCTCCCCCCACTTTCCCTTGCGCGGCATTGGAAGGGGCGGCGATCACTTTCATATACGGGGGCATCCCTTTCACATCGCTTCTTTCTATCCACTCCTTCGACCATTCGGGAGAGGGGAAATTATGACGGTTATATTTCAGGAAGGTCGCGGCATCATTCACTTCTCCCGACAGTACCGGTCCGGTGCCGTCCCAGAAGAACTCGGCAAACGCACCCTTTATTCCTTCATACCCATCTTCACCTTTCAATTCCTCGAAGATGAGGGCTTCGGTGGTGGAGAGGGCGTTGAAGCCCACCATCACTATCTTCTTCCAGGGGAGTATCTTTTTTCCCTCCTTTTTAAGGCGTTGGAGTGCCAGCCGATAGGCGTCGCCTGACGTACAGAGCTTCTCCGCATGCAGCTGGTCGTTGAGGGCATGATAGAGGGGAGCCATCTGTTGCCAGAGCATCAGGAATTTGCTCTTTATCTCTGTCTCAGGCTTCATGTTTCGCCAAAAGCGTTCCACCTCCCTGATACCGGGGGCATACCCGAAGTAACGCACCATCACCTCAATCTGTTCATCGGTAAGGAATGAGGAGGCTATCTCGCGATAATCTTTTACATTCTTGAAGAGCGAGTCGGCATCCACATTATACTGATCCACCTCGCTGAAGTCGGAAAGAAGTGTCTCCCCCCAGTTGCGGAAGGAATCGAAATCCTGATAAATAATCTCAGGCGTGCTGACCTCTCTCTCATCTCTCCCATCTCTCTCATCTCTCCTATCTCTCTCCTCCTCTCTCTCATCTCTTCCCTCTGTCATCTCCCTCTCCTCTCTCTCCTCTCTCTCCTCTCTCCTCTTGCGGTAGATATTATAGAGTCGGAAAAGGAGGTCGAGACGTGAAGCCACATCATGCCCCGACACGAAAGAGACGAAATCAGTGATAGAGGTCACCTCCGGCGCAACGATAGTGCGACCCTTCGCCGCCCCCTGCAGATGCTTGAGGAAGAAACGTCCCGCGCGCTTGTTAGGGAAGACGAAGCAGAACTCCGACATATCCGCGAAATTATGGTAATAAGCGTTGGCGACGCTCTCGAGAAAAGGAACCGCCCTCTCCCTGTTTTCATCCTTCATCCTTTTATCTTTTTCAATCGGCAAGTCAATTTTCATAATAAAAGATATTTCCCGCAAAGATACACAAAGAGAAATTGATTTGCAATTTCCACTCCCTGTTTTTGCCATTCTTCCAGCCGGCGCGAAGCTGTTTCCGCCAGGGGCTGTGCCCCGTAAAGGGATATACAAAAGAAGCGGCGGCCCCTCCTTCCGGAAGCGCCGCCGCCATTGAAAATATAATGAATTTGACTAACCTGGCTTACTGAATATTCACTTTCTGAGTCTTGCCATTCATCTTGATGATGTAGATACCCTTCTCAAGACGTGAGCCGTCAAGCTTCATCTGCTTGCCATCAAGTGTGTATACCTGGATCAGACCGTTGAGCTCGTCGAATGAAACTGTGCCATCCTCCGATACAATGGTCACGCCTGTGGTAAGGTCGTTGATGGTAAATTCGCAGATCGGACCGTTATGGTACATTGTGCGGGCGGTGATTGTCACCAATGCATCAGCCTCGCTGCGTGCACGCTTGCCGTTCACCAATGTCACCTTACCGGTGTTGTCCACTCTCACGTGGTCAGGATTGCTTGACTCCCAGAAGATCTTACCCATTGTCGCATCCTCAGGCAAGAGAGTAGCATTCAGCTGAACGCTGTTGTTCTCGAATGAGAGTGCGATAGCCTTGGGTGAAGTAGTGGTGATCTGTTCTGCCACTGTCATCTGCAGAGGATTGTACTTGCTCCAGCCGGCTCCGTTCTTGTAAACGTTTGCCGCTGCGGCGCCCTGCACATAAAGTTTGGCATTTTCAGCACCTGTCAATACGCCGTCCTCAAGCTTCGGAGCTGTCTGGGCGGAGATTGCTACTGTCTTGATCTCATTGCCTGCGAAGGCATCCTTGCCGATAGTCTTGATACCTGTTCCGAGATGGAGCTCCTCGATGCCGCAGCCCTTGAAGGCGCCGGTGCCGATGCTCTCCACATTGGAGTGGATATCTACGGTCTTCAATGAAGTACATCCGCTGAAGGCTTCCTCGCCGATGCTTCTCACACCATTTCCGAGGTTAACCTCCTCGAGTGAAGTACATCCCTTGAACGCACCCTCCTCGATAGTCTTGACATCGTTGGGGATCGATACCTCCTTGAGAGCGGTACAGCCCTTGAAGGCATCCTTGCCGATATTCTCGACTGTCACGGGGATAGTCACCTCTGTAAGGTTGTCACAGCCCTGGAATGCCTTGGCGCCGATTGTCTCGACTCCGGCGGGGATTGTCACCTCCTTAGCATCGGAAGGAACGTAGTAGACTTCGGTTGCGGTGTAGATCATTCCGTTCTCCTCGTCGATCTCTGCCTCATCCTTGGGATAGGATACGCCTACGCCCTGCGGGAAGATACCTTCGAGATTATCGGGATATACTACTTTCGCGTCGGGATCATTGAGACTTGTACATCCCTTGAACGCATCTGCATCCACCTTCTCGACTGTCGGAGGTATACCGATGCTGCTGAGGTTCTCACAGCCCTCGAATGCGCCTGCGCCGATCTCAGTCACAGATCCGGGGATAGTCACCTCTACAAGATTTGTACATCCCTTGAATGTATTCTCGGGGATAGTCTCTATCTCGGAAGTAGCGGGGAGGATCACCTTGGTGAGGTTCTCACAGTTCTCGAACGCTCCTGCGCCGATCTCTGCAACACCCTCGGGAAGCACTACCTCCTTGATTGCAGTTCCAGCGAATGCGTTCTCGCCGATTGTAGTCACGCCCTCGGGGATATTCACCTTTGTAAGCCCTGTACAGCCCTCGAACGCGCCTGAGCTGATCTCGGTAACTTTCTCGGGTATCTCCACCTCAGTGATCTTCTCACATCCCTTGAATGCGTTCTCGCCGATCGACTCTACATTTGCGGGGATATTGACATTCTCGAGCTCCTTACAGCCTTCGAACGCGCCTGCTCCGATCTCGGTAACTGTCTCGGGAAGTGTCACCACCTTGACGGATGTGCCGGTGAAGGCATTCTCGCCGATCTTGGTCACGCTCTCCGGGATCTCAACCTTCTCGAGGTTGTCGCAACCCTCGAATGTTCCTGCGCCGATCTCCTTGATGCCGTCGGGAAGTTTAACTTCTGTCAAGCTTGAACAGCCTTCGAACGCACCTGAGCCGATTTCATCTACCTTATCAAGGCCATCCACCTTGGTGATGTTGTCACATCCCTCGAATGCATTGCCGTTGATCTTGTCGATTCCGTCGGGGAGGGTGAAGTCGCCCTTCTCATCAGGGTTCGGAACTGAGATAAGGAGGTCATCCTTATCTTTTCCGTTCTCCTTGGCATCCGGGGTCTTACCGGTGATGAGACCGGTCTCGGGATCCACATGGATCTCTGTGCCCTTGGGATATTCCACCACTGTGATCTTCTTGACAGGCTCGGTAGGATTCTCGGGATCCTCACCCTCATCAGTGATCACCTTATCCTTGATGGAATCGGGGACAACCACCTTGGAGAGGTTGCTGTTCTCGCCGGTCGGGAGGATATCCTTGCCGACCTTCTCGGGGTCGACACCGCCGCCGATCACCAATGTCTCGAGGTTGTCACACCCCTTGAACGCGCCCTCTCCGATCTCCTTGACAGTATTGGGTACGGTCACCTCCTTGATGCCGGAACCTTCGAACGCCCCTTCACCGATCTTGGTGACACCCTCGGGGATCTCGATATTCTCAAGTTCATCACATCCCTTGAATGCTTCCTTGTTGATCTCGGTCACAGTCTCGGGGATCTCATACTCTGTCAGATCTTTGGGAACGGAAACCAAAACGGTAGGAGTCTCCTTATCCTCCGCATCCTTCTTCACGCCGAGGATGACACCTGTCTTCTCGGGCTCGCCGGTTGCGGGGTTGATGATATCCTTGCCGTTCTCATCTTTCTTGGTCTCGAAGATGAGCTCCACATCGTCGGGCACCTCTACCACCTTCACTTTCTCCTTCATGGAGTCGGGGACGGTGACAGTCACGCCTTCCGGTACGATCACATTCTTGGTTTCGCGGTTGCCCTCGATTGCATCGGGAGTCACCTCAGTGACAGGAAGTGTCTTGCCTCCGACTGTCACCTCTGTCGGGATCGTGATGTTTCCGTCAGGATCTACTGTTGTGCCGGTTACGCTTACCTTGGACTCTTCCTTACCGCTGAGGTCGGGAGTTACAGTCACTGTGAGGGTCTCCCCCTTCTCTGTCTTGACCTCTGTCTCGGGAACAGTCACCTTGGCATTCTCCACTACACTCTTCTCGAAGCTGTTCTCCGCGATTACAGGAGGAACAGAACCCTCGAATTTCACCTCCTTGATATCGGTCACGCCCTTGAATGCTTCAGGTGCGATCTCGGTGACAGGAACTTTTGTGCCGTGGATCTCTAACTCGCCGGGGATTGTCAGTGTGCCCTTCTCGTCGGGCGTGCCGCCTACGACAGTCACACTCTTCTCGCCATCCTTGTCGGTAACGATTTCATACTTGATACCGTCGACAGTCACGATTGAAGTGTTTGTGCTCTCGATATGACTGAACTCGTTCTTGAATTCCTTGTCATATTCCTTCACGCTCTCTTCAGGAACTGTCACGGTAGCGTTCTTGCTTACTTCATCATCGAATGAGTCGCCTGCTACTGTCGGCGGTGTGGTGGTCTCGAAGTTGATCTTCTCGATTTCGGAACATCCCTTGAATTCACCTGCGCCGATCTCGGTCACTGTGCCGCCGATGGTCACCTCCTTGATGTTCGCATTTCCTGCGAAGGGTTCGCCCTCGGTATTTCTACCCTGGTAAACCGTCTCCACCTTGGTGCCGGCAAATACATCTTCGCCGAAGCTGATGGGCTCCTTGCCGTCAGCGATCAATACCTCCGTGAGGTTCTTGTTGCCGCTGAATGCACCTTCGCCCACCTCGGTTACAGTGCCGGGGATAGTGACCTTGGTGATGTTGCTGTTACCCTTGAACGCCTCCTCAGCGACTTTAGTCACGGTGAGTTTCTCGCCGTTGATTGTCACCTCTGCGGGGATGTTCAGGTTGCCCTGCTTATCGGGAGAGCCGCCCTCCACTGTTACGGTAGGCTCGCTCTTGCCGCTAAGGTCGGGAGTAACAGTCACGATGATGGTCTCTGTAAGATTGTCGCCGTTTGATACCTTGACCTCGGTCGCGGGTACTTTAACGGTTGCGTTCTCCACTACGCTCTTCTCGAAGCTGTTCTCCGCGATTGCGGGGGGTACCGCTCCTTCGAATACTACCTCCTTGATCTCGGTCACGCCCTTGAATGCCTCGGGTGCGATTTCGGTCACGGGGAGTTTGACGCCGTGGATCTCTACCTCTGCGGGGATAGTGAGTGTGCCGGTTGCGGTAGCTTCTGGTTCGCTGCCTGTCACCTTCACGCTCTTCTCGCCCTTCTCGTTAGTTACTATTTCATATGTGATACCGTTTACTGTCACTGAAGAAGTGTTCACGCCTTCGATATCCTTGAAATCTGTTCCAAGATTCTTGTCGTAATCTTCCTTGTTCTCTTCAGGTACTTTAACGGTAGCCTTATTGGTAACGCTCTCATCGAACGCACCCTTCTCTACTGTCGGAGGCTCTTCACCTTCGAAAGTGATCTCGGTGATCTTGTCGCTACCCTTGAATTCACCTTCGCCGATCTCGGTAACGTTTCCACCGATAGTCAAATCTGTGATGGTCTTGTTGCCGGAGAAGGGTTCGCCCTCGGTATCTCTACCCTGGTAAACCTCCTCTATATTGGTGCCGGTGAATACATTCTCGCCGAAGCTGATAGGAGCCTTGCCTTCAGCGATCACCACCTCCGTGAGGTTGCTGTTACCGCTGAACGCGCCTTCACCTACCTCTGTGACTGTTGCAGGGATTATCACTTTCTTCACCTCATTGTCGCCCTTGAATGCCTCGGGAGCAATCTTGTTGACGTTAAGGTTCTGACCGTCGATAGTCACCTGCGGGGGGATGTTGAGGTTGCCCTCTTCATCAGCCTTACCGCCGGTCACGGTCACTACGGGCTTAGCCTTGCCTGCAAGGTCGGGAGTCACTGTCACTTTGATTGTCTCAGTGGTGTTCTCGCCTGTCGCAACCTCGATTGAAGTCTCGGTTACGGTCACCTTGGCTGTCGCGGCTACTTCGGGCTCGAAGCTGTTCTTCGCGATTGCGGGAGGAACGGAGCCTTCGAACACTACCTCCTTGATTCCGGTCTCGCCCTTGAATGCCTCGGGTGCGATCTCGGTCACGGGAAGTTTCACGCCGTGGATCTCTACCTCGCCGGGGATAGTGAGTGTGCCCTTCTCGTCGGGTTTGCCGCCTACGACAGTCACGCTCTTCTCGCCCTTGCGGTTGGTCACTACTTCATAAGTGATGCCGTTGATGGTTACGGTGTTCACGTCGACTCCCTCAAGCTCTTTCTTGAAGTTGTCGCCTACCTCCTTCTCATAATCCTCCTTATTCTCCTCGGGCACTTTCACATTAGCGTTGTCGGTCACATTCTTATCGAATGAGTCCTTTGACACTGACGGAGGTGTTGTTCCCTCGAAGGTGATGTCGGTTATGTTGGAGCTGCCTTTGAACTCGCCTTCACCGATCTCGGTGACATTGCCGCCTATGATCACATTCTTGAGGTCTGTATTGCCGGAGAAGGGTTCGCCCTCGGTATTTCTACCCTGGTAAACCTCCTCTACGTTTGAGCCTTCGAATACATTCTCGCCGAAATCGATAGGATCCTTGCCATTCTCGATCACTACCTCCTTGAGGTTCTTGTTTTCGCTGAATGCGCCTTCGCCTACCTCTGTCACAGTCTCGGGGATTGTAACCTTCTTGATCTCGCCGTTACCCTTGAATGCCTCGGGAGCGATTTCTTTCACTGCTACTTTCTCGCCCTTGATTGTAACCTCTGCGGGAATTGTAAGGTTGCCCTCTTTGTCGGGAGTTCCGCCTGTCACGGTCACCTTGGGCTCCTCCTTGCCTGCAAGATCGGGCACTACAGCTACGGTGATGGTCTCGCCGTTGCCTACCTCTATCTTGACCTCGGGAGCGGTCACTTTCGCTTTCTCGGCTACGCTCTTGTCGAAGCTGCCCTGTGCGATCTCGGGAAGAGTCTCGCCCTTGAACTCAACTTCCGTGATATTGCTGTTGCCGCTGAATGCGCCTTCGCCAATCTCAGTGACGGTCTCGGGAATCACTACCTTCTTAACCTCCTCGTTGCCCTCGAATGACTTGGGCGCGATCTCGGTCACGGGATAGGTCTTGTTTCCGATCTTAACCTCCGCGGGGATTGTCAGTGTGCCGGTAGTGTCGGGCTCTCCGCCTACTACCTTCACGCTCTTGGAGCCATCCTCTTTCACTACGATCTCGTATTTGATACCATCCACGGTCTGCGGACCTTCGATAGTCTCCTCTACCTCGATCGGTTTCTTGAAGTCGGTGCCGACTTCTTTCTTATATTCCTCTTCGGCTTCTGCAGGTACTCTTACCTGTGCGTTGTTCTTTACAGTATTATCGAACGCTGAGCTATCCACCGCAGGAGGAGTAGTACCTTCGAATTCGATATTCTTGATACCTGTACTTCCTGCGAACTCGCCTGCGCCGATCTCCGTAACATTGCCGCCGACAGTCACGCCGGTGATTGTGGTCTGACCTGCGAAGGGATTACCATCGGTATTTCTACCCTGATAAACCTCCTTGAGGTTACTGCCCTCGAATACATCATTGCCGAAGTTGATCGTGCCCTCGCCGCTGGAGATAGTCACATTGGTAAGGTTGCTGGTGCCGCTGAACGCGCCTTCGCCTACCTCTGTAACTGTGCCGGGGATAGTGACGCTTGTCACCTCCTTGTTGTTCTCGAACGCCTTGGGTGCGATCTCGGTGACGGGAAGTTTCTGATTGCCTACAGTCACCTCCGAGGGGATCACGATCTTACCGTTGCTGTCGGGCGTACCGCCTTCCACTGTCACTGTGGGCTGCTCCTTACCGCCGAGGTCGGGAGTAACTTTCACGATGACATTAGAGCCGTCGGATGATACATTTATCTCAGGCACGGTCACCTTCACATTCTCATTCTCAGTTACGGTCTTATTGAAGGCGCCCTCTGCGATTGCGGGAGGAACTGTGCCTTTGAATTCTACTTCTGAGATTGAGGAACATCCTGTGAACGCTCCTGTGGGTATCTCTGTAACTGTCTCGGGAATCACTACCTTAGTGACATTGCCGTTCTCCTTGCTGAATGCGTCGGGAGCGATTGCTGTCACGGGGAGTGTCTCGCCGTTTACAGTCACCTCCGGCATGATTGTCAACACGCCGTTTGCGTCGGGCTTGCCGCCGATCACCTTGACTGTACGGGTGCCGTTAGCCGAAGTCTCTACCTCGTAACGGATACCGCCGACTGATACCACCTCTTTATCTGAGCCTACGATATTCTCGAAGTTATTCTCAAACTTCTTGTCGTAAGCCTCCTTGCTTGCCTCGGGGACCTTGACTGTCGCATTGTCGCTTACACTCTCATCGAATGTATCGGGTTTGATAGTCGGAGGCTCTGAGCCCTCGAATGTGATCTCTCCAATCTTGTCACATCCCTGGAATGCACCATTGCCGATCTTCTTGATGTTCTCGCCAACGATCACCTTCTTGATGTTGCTCTGTCCCTTGAAGGCGTTATCCGCTACTTCAGTGACAGGGATGTTAGCGCCGCCTACCGTTACCACCGCGGGGATAGTAAGGCTGCCATCCTTGTCGGGTGTACCGGCAACGACTGTCACCTTATTCCCTTCCTTACCGCTGAGGTCGGGCACTACTGTTACAGTAAGGCTCTCGCCGTTGCCTACCAATACCTCTGTATCGGGAGTTGTCACCTTGACATTCTCATTCTCTACTACGGCTTTGTCGAAGCTACCCTCTGCGATTGCGGGAGGAACAGAACCCTTGAACTCTATCTCTGTGATATTGGGACATCCGGTGAACGCGCCGGCAGCAATCTCAGTTACGCTCGCGGGAATCTTAACCGATACCACCTGTGTGTTCTCGAAGGCTCCGCTGCCGATGACGGTTACACCTTCGGGTAGTGTCACCTCTGTGGCGTCTTTGGGAACAGAGACCAGTGTGATCTCTGATTTACCGCTCTCCTCATTCTTAGTCTTAGTGACAGCAACCACCGGCAGCTCTTTCACGAGTGCCTTATTCTGTGCTGTGATCCCTGACACTACCGCAACCTTGATGTCCTCGCGTCCGGCAAAGACTTCAGAAGGAACAGAGGTGATACCATCAGGAATAGTCACTTCGCCATTCTCGTCTGCGTCAGGTAGAGTAACAATGGTTACCTGCTTATTATCGCCCTGACCCTCGACTTTCACGGTAGGAACAGTGAGAGTCTTGACTAAAGACTCCGGAATATTGGCAGACGCTACAACTCCCTTGATCTCCTCATTTTTGAAGAGGTCGGGATTGATGGCGGTCACGCCTTCGGGGATGGTTATGAAACCACCATTTTCCTTGACTACCTCATCGGGAACATATACGAGCATCTTCTCGCTCGCCCCACTCTCCCCCGTGGATGTTGCGATCACATAACCATCCTTATCTACAGAGACATTCTCCATCTCTTTAGGATAGGTTACCACAGAGATTTCTGAACCCTGAGGAAGTTTTACATTCGCTCCTGCGGGGGCTACTATGGCTGTGAGCGAGTCGCAACCATCAAATGCCTTGGGATCGATGCTATCGACATTTCCGGTCAAGATAACCAATGTGATCTCAGAACCTTTGAATGCTTCTGCCCCGATTGTCTTGACAGTTTCAGGAATGATGATTGATGTTATATTCTTGTTTCCGTCGAAAACCCGTTCCTCAATAGTAGTTATACCCATGGGGATCTCATAACTACCCTTGACATTTGCAGGCAGTTTCAGTAAGGTTTCTCCATCCTCTGAAATTAGAGGAAGATTGATATTTATGGACGTAACATCAAAATCTACAGGAACCTTTACACCTGTTATAGCAGTGTCATCGAACGCCGCTGGAAGAATAATATCAATTCCTTCGGGCAGAGTATAGAACCCTGTTTCATTTCCCGCATACGCTAAAAGGACATTTGATTCCTTATTATCTTCTGTAGTAAGAGTAGCGGTAATCAAACCGTCACTTGCTTTTATATTTTCAATATTAGATGGATATTCCACTACTCTTACATCGGCAGGAACGGTTATTTTATCCTTCTGCCCCTCAGGAACAATAAGAACCTTTAAATCAGTAGCACCGTTGAAAGCATTTTCATCAATTACTGAAACATCTGCCGGGACTACGCAATAAGTGGAAGTCAATGGATATACTGAAATCAAAGCTTTACTTATCGAGCCATCTGAATTCTTTATCTCACCCAAAATCGTATTATCCTGCATCGACACATGAGAATACTGCTTTGGATAATTTACAATCGGATAGTCAGTGCGGCAGCCGGTTGGATATTCTGTTATTCCGTCCGGACGTAAAAAGCATTTAAGATTAGTACCGCTAAATGCCATTGATCCGCAGGATGCAACTTTCTCCGGTAAATTGATTGCCGGTATTTCACGGCAATAACAAAATGCGCTACCACCAATTGAGGTAACATTCTCCGGAATAACAACATTTCGTAGTTTGGAACAGGAATCAAACATATAATCGGGAATGCTGGTCAGACCCTCCGGAAGTCTTACTGACACCAGATTCTCACAAGACCTAAATGTATAGCCACCAATGGACTTTACATTATCAGGAATATATATCGACGTTAATGCCCTACATTCATTGAAAGCTGATTGACCAATAGAAGTAACAGTCTCCGGAATCTCTATTGAAGTAAGAGCTCTACAATATGAAAAAGCAATATTCCCAATAGATTTCGTCTTACTTGGCAATTTGATAGACGGAAGAGCCCGGCATTCATAAAGTAGATTATTTGGAATGACAGTTATACTCTCAGGAAGGTTAATTGCAGTAAGAGATTGACAATATGCGAAAGCATATGGTTCTAAAGTGGTAATACTTTCAGGGAGAGTAATATTTTTTGCAGTAGTCTTATAAAAACAATACTCACCAATCGTAGTCAGTGTATATTCTGTATCAGTTGCTTCATTTTTTACTTTCTCCGGCAAGATTACTTTAGCAGTATTAGAGAGCGTCTGATTAGACTTATAGGAAGAACCGCTCTTGGTGCCTGCCAAGGTCTTACATGTCTTGTCCACTTCACTGATGACAACATATTTGATGGTGTTTCCTTCGTAAGTATAGCTAAATTGATCACCATCTGCTGCCCATACCTGTGATTGTGTAAGGGATATGAAACCCATACAACCGATCGCAAGCAATCGCAATCTGTGTTTCATAAAGTAAATGATTTGAATTAGGTTAAATTTTTTTGTAGTAATTTCCAATTACAGCCGGTTTCTTCGAGATTGTTATGATACCGCTGTTTAATCGGAACAGAAATCTCCTCTCGGGAGTCTCATCATCCAGCTCGGATTCCTGAATCCGAGTGGGATTAATAATTATTGTAAATATCCTTTATAGTGATACCTCGGGATCCCCTCCTCAGTGGGCAAAAAGATTAGGTTAGTAAAAAAAGAAAGCGTAGGAATCTGTATCAGTTGCCATCCTACGAACTGAGGCGTCTCGCATTGCCTTTTAGATGTCGGATGGCAACGCAGAAGCCCACGCCAGTATATGCAACCACAAGACCCGGGGTAGCGTCTCTCGCGAGACGACACTCCGGATGTGTGATAATACATCACCACGGGCATCTATCGTTGCATAATCCTTGACATCTAAATGAAAGTTTGCGAGACTTCTCAGCTCGTCAAGAATCAGCGCGATAAACGCTTTCCTGTTAATATGTTATTCACAGCCCACCCGCATCCCGATCGCCTTAATTATTCAAAGAAGTTGCCTCCCAACTGGCGTGGTTACGTAGCGGTCCGGGTCGCAAAGTTAGTAATTTTTTTCATATACACAAAAAAAATTAACTTCATTTGCAAAATGTAGAGTCAACTGACAACTGCAAAATTAACTTTTTTTCAGGCTAAGACAGTCAACCCAAATCAGGGAAATACACATATTTTTTGACAGTAGAACGAACTATATTAAAATCCAAATAAAATGAGAAAAAAATTTCATCCTCCTTAGATTATTTGAGAATGGTCTGGACGCAGTCCGCTCTTGGGGGCGGTTTAGGCCGCCCCCGCCGCT
>JAAVFG010000037.1 GCA_014800895.1 Bacteroidales bacterium | reverse complement strand
TTTAGTTTTGTTAATTGGAAAATTTGATTTTTTGGAGATATCGGGATGATGCTTGGGAAGCTTTAGATTTTTTCATGAGGCAGCTTGAGATAGCTTGTGGCAGCTTGTGTAATCTTGAATAAGATTGACAAATCTTGGGAAGATTGACAGATCTTGGGAAGATTGACAGATCTTGGGAAGATTGACAGATCTTGGGAAGACTTGATTAATCTTGATAAACCTTGAGCAAACTTGATTAATCTTGACAAAGATTGAGAAATAATGATAAGGCTTGATTTATATTGAGTAAAATTGACTAAAAGAAAAATTTCGGGATAAATATAATTAATCCGACTGTGACAGCGCAAAGTACGAAGAGGAGTACGGCACCTGCCGCTACATCTTTAGCTATTTTTATAAGATGGTTCCTCTCCGGTGAAACTTTGTCGCATACCTTCTCTATGGCTGTATTGAATGCTTCTCCCATCAGTACGCCACCAATGCAAAGAATTATGGCACACCATTCCCATTTTTCAAGTCCAACCAAAAGTCCGGCAGCCACTACGAGGATAGTGGCTGCCAGATGTATTTTTGCATGTGCCTCATTCCGGAAGAGGGTCGCTATTCCGGTAAATGCGTATCCAAATGCCTCTTTTCTCTTCTTGAGATATTTTTTCATACCATACTTCCTATTTTCCCGGAAAGCCTTATATTTTTCCGGATATTATCCTCATAGAGTTACATTATTTAGAACTCGAACGATGCATAAGCCCCTACGTGAGTTGCATCTGCCGTTGGTGCTATCTGCAGGTTATGTTTTTTTGCAAAGGGTGTTGTAAATATGTAAGCACTTGCCGCTCCGATTACAGCTCCGGCACAAACATCCCATACATGATGCTTTTTGGCGAATACCCGACCCCATGCCACATAACATGACAAAGCATAAGCGGGACCTCCTACAGCCCATCCATATCTTCTCTGTATGAAGGCGGCAGTGGCAAAACTTATGGATGAATGACCGGAAGGGAAACTGTGCATGTTGGAATAGTCCGGACGCATCTCCTTGATACTGTATTTCAAAATAAGGGTTGCCGCTGCAGTCGCGCCGGCTGTTTCCACTCCCTGAATCAAGCCCTTCCAGTCTTTCTGTACCAGCACGCCTGTAAGGGCAGCCACCGGGAGACCGATTACCAGCGCATCCGTGGATTTTGCCACTGCTTTCTGTGCCTTGGATGGAGTGAACGTCTGCCCTATTGAGAGCAAGGGGAGCAATACGGATATGAAAACCAATATTATTTTTCTCATAATCAATCTAAATAAACCCATGTTATTACTTTCGGACTCTCTGGCGCTTCATACATGCATCAGAAAGTCCAGCTGCAATAATTTCTATTCCATCAACTATCTCAATGACAGCTATGGGAGATCCCACCCGAAACTCAAGTCATCCACATAGAGTGTGGCGCCGGTACCTCCGGTGAAGTAATCGCCATATTTGGAGGTGGCACAGGTGATCAGCAGATATGTCGGCACTCTTGAAGTGTCTCGATAATCAATATTGATCTCAAATTCCTCATATTTATCCATAGTGCCGCTATATAATAATTCTCCATAACCGATTACCGCCGGTGAATTTTTATCAAATAACTGACGATTCTTCGGATTTGTGCGTATCTGGAATGGAGCAGTCCAATCAGTCAGAGCCACAAATATATGACAAGTATCTGGTCTGCCCTTCAGGTCAGCCAATTCAGCCGCCGCATAATTGATCGGAGCTGTCTTATATTGGAAATACCCTTTCAACCTGGTGGGACGAAGATTGAAGCGCTGACCGAAGTCAAGGATACCGTTAGTGCCATCCACAGCTGCGAATTTACCGGTAAATACAGAGCCTGCCGCCAACTTACCTATCCCGGCAATTCCGACAAAGCGTGTGTCAAGCATCGCCGCCTTTCCTGTGCCGGAAGGTGTATAATCAGTGGGCTGCACATTACACTGTCCCAATGTAGCCGTTCCGGTATTTCCTGTATCCCAATACTCAACGCCGCCTTCGGCATAGGGGAACCATATCTTCCCGTTAAGCCACCAGTTCTCAAAGCCGCCGTTAGGGATATCGGCTGTCGACTGCGTAGTTACCTTAATAGCCATGCCCTTCTCATCACCGACAACAGCTCGAACCTCATAATCTGTAAGAGGTTTAAGATGAGGAATGGAAGCAGAGAAAGAGCCTTGCGTCTGATGCACTCTTTCCTGCGGCACCTCAATCCAATTATCAGAGCCCGCCTCACGATACTCAAAGCCTCCCTTCATATCCGAAGGACAATTTCCGTAAGCCCACACCACTTCCGTCCAGGCATCCACATTAGTGGTGGTCACGACTGCCTCGGTCAAAGTAGCGTAAATTGTCCATATCTCCGTGCGCCCATGAGCAGTCACATCCACCCTCAAGGGATGAAGAAGGTCGATCTTGCCAGGCTTAATTTCGGGCGCCAAAGTGGTGATATCGCGCGGACCAAGCTTTATACTTGTCAGCGTAAGGTCTGAAAGATCCGTCCCCTCCGGCAGACTTACTATCACACGTCTGCCAATAGGGTCGACAACAGTTTCCCCCACCTGTCCTTCAACAGTAAAATATCTTTCAATCGTCTGACGAGCATACAGAGCCCAATAATAGGTCTGATATTTAGACAGGGCAACAATCATGGGATTTTTCAGATCCTGTGTATCCTCCAGAAGGTTTACGCTGCTTTGCGCCCCGGGAGTATAAGTATATTTAGTGAAACGTACCGCCTCAATATCCACAATCTCATCAAGATAAATCGTGACATCAAAGGCAAGTGAATCTATCACCGAGGGCTGAATCTCCCCCTCCGCCTCTATCGAAGTGATAATCTGCGGTATCTTGGGATAAGGGATATCATTTTTAATACAACCGGTCAACACCAATATCAGAATCGGCAATAAATGACATAAATATTTTACAGACTTTCTCATTATCAGATATGTATTCCCAATCCAAAGTTGATATTGAATATATTGAGCCGGAAATTAGCTCCTGATGTGAAGCGATTGCCGACACTCTCTCCTTTCTCCTTCTGCTTCTCATTCCTGATATGATAACCGAAGACACCGAGGCTCAGATTAAATGAGACATTATCCATTATAAAGACACACACTCCCGGCGAGAAATTCAGGGCGGCATCCATATATGTGGTATGTGTTTCTCTCAATTCCCCTCCGAACGGACGGCGGAAATCTGAATTGCCGGAAGCAAAAGCCAATTCCACTTCATTATATATACCGAACCGCCCGCGTCGAGTCAGACCGATATATTGCGTGAATGTGAAAGCAGCCGTATAGCCTTCATTACGATACATCACATCGGCAAGAGAGAAATTCATATCCTCATCGATATCCACCTTAAACGACCCGATGCTTCCGCTCATGGAGTTATAGCCGAACCTCATACCAACCGCCATATTATTTCTGATAAAGTATTGAACAGAGGGGCGGATGGAAAAGGCGTGTATATTGAGATCAATGTCAGTGAGCAGACCGAAAACATCAAGATCCTCCGTTCCGAACTCGCCATAGGAAGCTGTAAGTCCGAACGCCCACTTCCCCTTGGGAATAAAGAGATGATTAAAGAGACCGCGGTTATATTTCGCTCTACCATAGTGTGGAGACTTTAACATCAAAGGGACGGTATCGCCTCCTATAATTGTGACATCATTTGCTGAATAAGAACTTGCGTCATCCACCACTTTCTTACCTCCCCTCAAAAGGAGAAGAACATCTTTCTGCAGCGAATCAGGGATATAAATGTATTTTCCCTGAGGCTCGGTAATCTTTTCTGATGCAACGTTCTCTTTCCCTCCCTCCTTTAAGAGAGAATCCTGTTTCTCCTCTCCCCGTACATTCAGGAAGATACAGAAACTCAATATTATGAACAGTAATTTTCTCATATATAGAATCCTACTCCGAAGGTGACAGAAAAGAGATTAATTTTAAAGTTTGCAAGCTTCGATTTTCTATGGGAAGGATAGATACGGTCGTGCAATGTCTTTGTATGGGTATAGCTAAAACCAAGGACGCCCACGTTCACTTCCAAAGCGGAATAATTATTAAGGAAAAGGCACAATCCAGGGACGAGTCCTACATTAAGCGAGAAGTTCGTCTCATACGCTCCCGATATATCATCTCCAGCCCCGTTGGTAAGTTTGGATTGCCCTCCTCCCAGCTGACACTGCACTTCGTTGAAGAAACCGAAACGCTTGGAATGTCCGATAGAGAAGTAATTGCGGAAGAACATCGTGGCATAATAGTTATGCTGGAGAGCGTAGACATAATCCGCAGAGTATTCCGCATCCTCACCTAATATAATGGATGCGCTCTCGAGCTTTGTCAATCCTCTCTGATAGGCAAATTTCAAACCCGCTCCCATATCATCCGCAAACATATAGCAGAAACTCGGGCTGATTTTGAAAGAATATGTATCTCCCGAAAGTTTTTCCAATACCAAAAATTGATAATTATTCTGATTAGACTGAGTGTAAGATACAGATAGACCTGTCACCCATTGTCCTTTCGGCACGAAGATTACACCCTCGATATCCCTCTTGAACTCCTCGATCGAGTCCTTAGCCTGTATCTCACGAATCATTTCAGGAGTGATATGAAGTGTGTCCGTATGCTCGGCGGAGGGGGCATATACAGTTTGACTCTGCGCGCCTAAAGCGCACAGAGTCAATACCGCATATAATAAGGTTTTAGCAAAAGTTGTCACAACATTAGTGCGTTTAGTAGACTAATTCAAAATCGTCAAGATAGAATACCGATCCCGCTGATCCGGAGAAGTAATCTCCATACTTTGAAGCAGAGCAAACAATGATAAGATATTTAGGAGCCTGCTTCTTAGCACGATCATTGTATTCAATAGGAATCTCCACTTTCTTCAGCTCGCCGTCAGGGGCGAAGTTATCTGTCAATGTCACCTGACCGTATGCCAGTACAGCCGGATCATTGACATCAAATAACTTACGGTTTGAAGCTTTAGTACGTACCTCTATAGGCTCGGTAGAAAGAGCTACATAAATCTGCCCGTGATCCTTTCCTCCGGCAAAACCATCCGGCACAAATGACTCATTTCCTCCCTTCACACTCACTCCGCTCCCCGGACGATAGTTGACCCATACGGAGAGTCCGGAGGGATGCGAGCCGTTATATTCACGACCTAAGGAGAGCACACCGTCTGTTCCGTCAGTCTTAACATAAGTTCCGACGAAGATATTTCCTGCAGCAAGCATTCCCATAGCTGACTTCGACTCCAGACGAGCGGAATAGCTACCACTATTCTTCATATCCCCGCTTTTGTTGGTCAAGGTCATGTTGGCGGTCGCAGCTCCCTCATTACCGGAACCCCAGAATGAAGCTTCCTTGTCGCCTACCGACCAGGGGAGAGTGACATTTTTGTTTCCCAACATAGTCTTGGCTGAATAAGTGCTCCACTCCTCGAATGATGCTCCCGGAATTTCAAACGGCGCCTCAGTCTCGATAGTCTTTATATCTTTGCCAATATAATCATCCGCGTAAACGGTATATTCATATTTAGTGCCGGGCTTGAGATCCTTAATTGTAACGGTAAAGTCTTTCTTTGCAGCGCGAGTTGCAACTGCTCCTGTCTTGGCTGAGACAGTTATCCATTGAGACATTCCTGCCTCACGGTAGCAGATACCGTAATCCTCCACGCCATCCTCAGCAACCAAAGCTCCGGGAAGTGTTGCGCTTGTAGTTAATACCGCCATGGGAGAAGAAACCTTATCCGGAGCGGGGCCGCTCACCACCGGAGCCTTCACCGCCACAGCATCCTCTGTATTGGCTATGCGTAACTTTGCCGAATTTGACTTCTTGATTACCGCATTATTCTCGCCTCTCACCGATGCCTCAACAAAGATATCTATCACATACTCCTCTGAATTTTCAGGAAGCGCATCCAAAAATTCCTTACTGAAATAGATAGTATATTTATCAAGGTCTTTTCCTGATGCAGGATCCAATTCATAGGTATGATTATAATGGATACCTATTGCCTCAAGTTCGGCAGTCTCCTCCTGAGAATTGTTCACTATATCCTGATTGGAAAGATTACGTATAACTTCAGGAGCTTTCTCTCCACCGATTGTCAAGGTCTTGATCTGACCGTATCCGCAGACGTAAACCATCTTTTCGGAGAATGTGCCGGGAGTAGCCACTACCTGCTCGGCAAGATCAAATTCCACACCCTCTATGAAAGGACGACCGAATATAGCTACCTCCTCCTCAATAACAGGTATATCCTCAATTTCAATCTTTATCATTCCACCACCAAACTGGGGCGCTGATGAACCCTTGAGACGCACCAGATACTGATGTGCGCGCTCTACATTCTCGATGACTCCTTCACGGGTTATATCAATGCCATCCGCAGTCTTTCCTGTCACGACATATGAGAGCGACTTATCTGTGGAGGGCATCATGAAATAGCCGGTGGAGTGAAGTGTCGAGCCGCCCTCCCCCTTTTCTGTGAAAGTCAGTTCGCCGCGCGAATGTTTCACTGTCATTGTCAGATCAGTCAGCTCCATGTCAAAAGTCTCCGGAGCAAAAGCTACGAGCACATTGGCAATATTCATCTTCAGTACCACTGAAGAAGTTTCCTCCACCCGGAATTCCTCAGTCTTTCCTCTATAAAATTTTGAGGAGAAAGAGGCGGACACAGAGTCTCCTGTCCAGCCCTCCGCCAAATAGGTCTGTCCCTTAGCCAAAGCTATCTGACCCGGGATAGTCTCCAACCCGTTGTATTTGCGTATCACTTCATGACGTCCCGTAGCCTTGCGCTCGATATATACGATTGCATTTTTACGGAGCGCACCCATCTCTTCAGCATCAATTCCGGCGCGTGTCACGGTCTCTCCCTTGATGTCCGTGGTAAGAGAGAGTATCCCCGTCCCCTTTTCGGTCTCTCCGAAAGGAGTGTCCATAGTGCAGGCTGCTCCGAAAACGCCTAACAATCCGACAGCTGCAAAGCTGATATTTCTTATGATCTTTCTCATTGTCGCTGTCTGATTAATTGGATTTCAATATAAGTGTCTTTGTGGTTTCTCCCGAAGCGTCGCCGACGGTAAGAATGAATTTATGCTCGCCGGCTCCCAAGGCTGTGATAAGAGGCATGAAAGTGGTAAGGTCAAACTTCATGCTCTTCAGTCCTTTAACCTGCACACCCTCCTCGAGAAGACCGAGTCCTTCGAGAGCCTCGCGTGAATCGCCGGGATTAATAAGGTCGAGAGGGTTATTAAGTCCTACACTCTCGATATCAAGTGTGGTGGATTCCACTTTACACTCAAATTTGGTGAAACCGTCTGCGGCATTAGATGCGATATTAAGCACACACACCATTCCGTCAGTAATCACGTTCACACCATCAAGATCAATCGGCTTCTCTGCAGTAATTGAAGGACCATTTGTCACCTCCTGATCGGGAGGAGTGGGAGGTGCCGGCTTCTCGCCTTCCCCTTCAATATCCTCTTTAGGACGCTCTTCATCGCCAAGGTCATGATCCTCCTCAAGGATTACATTATTCTCAAGGTCGACAGTAGTTACTGATGCATCTACCGATACACTCGCTCCCACCTCTCCCACGAGATCATCGTTCTGAGTGTGAAGGCGGAACTTTATCTTATAATGATAACCCTTATCTACTGTATCAAAAGATTTAGTCTCGACAGTCTCGGCTCCCTCAACAGTACCGCGGAAAGTAGCCACCATTGACACGCCATCCTCATGTTTGAAATGCCCGGCACGGTTCTGGTCATTGGCGGTATAGCTAAGGGAGGCATTATCGCCCACTCTCACCTCAACGTATGAATCCGGAGACATGGCAGCCGCAAGCTTGGCATCAAATTCCACCGATACCTTGATATTCTGCAGACGGCAGATGATCGGATCTATATCCTCATTGATATTGTCCTCACGAATCTCAAAAAAGTTTGACTCGCCGAGATAATAGGGAGACTCCCAGTCTGAGGCAACATCCACACCTTTTGTGGCTGTCACCTTATAGCTTCCAACAGGGAGCACCACGATATCGGGCATCTCGCTGTAGAGATAGCTCTTTTCGGGAGTGATCTCATTCCCCTTGAAGAAGAGAATCTTGAAATCGTCAAGTTCGCCGGCGCGTGTCGCTCCCTTAGTCTCTCCATTGATGATAGTCTCAGCGTCATCGCGCACATCTATAAGAATAGACTGCTTGAGGAAACTTCCCTCTCCCTCGCCGGTATTGATATTAAAGCCCAGCTCATCACATCCTCCTGAAAGAAGGAGTGAAGATAAGAGAGCTCCGCCTATAGCGTAATTATATATAGTTTTCATATATTGGTCAAATCTGATAGTTAGGTTTTACTTCCGTTTAGCTTTTACTGCTCCTTTCTTTCTTATAGTCTTGGTCGCTGTATCGGTATAGCCAAGCTTAACATTGTCGATTGTGAGTTTCGAACCGAGAGCTACGGCGTGGTATTCATTCGCACCAATCTTATTTGTAGAGTTGCCGCTCTCCTTCAACGCACTTCCTGTAGGGATATTTACTTTAGGACTGACACCCGACTGAGTGGATAAGAATCCGACCTCAATCTTCGCAGCTTTTTTACCGAACGTATATCCTGATAAGGGTATCTCACCTCTCTGATTATCTCCAGCCTCAAGGAGGAGGTTGCCGGAAGCAATCGTCTCGCCTGCTGCATCCAATACTCTCGCATAAGCCTCACCTTTTTCATTATTGACTGATGAGTATGAATAATCGAATGAGACGGTAGCCGGACGGGTATTCCAAGTTATTCCATCGTTACGATGTGCGGTTCCGTCAAATGAATAGCTTCCGAGGAAGAGTTCACCGGCTGCCTTTTCAAGCTGACCATCGGATGGTGCATTCTCACAATAATATTTTGTATTGAAAGCTCCTCCGGAAGTAGCAGGAGTTGTACCGGCATGATGATAACCGACAGACTGAATGATCACCTTACCATCCTCAGCAAAGGTAGAAGGCACCATAAACCATGTATTCTTATTAGATGAACCAGTCCAGCATGTCAATTCATTTACGTTAGCCCATCCGTTGGGAACAGAGCGAACTATTGAAGACTTGCGTGTATAATCTAGGGGGGAAATCTTATATTTACCACCTACCTGAATATCACCGATGTTAATAGTTTCAGTGATATTTGAGAAATCACCATTGGCGAGATCAGTCTCTGCCTCCGTGGTAAATGCCGGGATAGCAGTGTGGGGATTGAAGTCAAAAGAGAGGAAACCTTCAAGTCCTGAAATCTCTTTTGATGACTCCAAGCCCGAAAGCTCGAAGATACCCGCTTCGCGATCTATCATTGTGATGTGACGCTCAGTACCTCCCATCTTAATTTTGAACTTATCTACAATCAGAGGAAGTTTATCAGTATCTTTTGTCACCACCTTAAGGAGAGCCTTATGAGCAAAAGCATCTACCTCCACAGTGTATTCGGGGAACACCACATTATTGGAAACAAACTCTGCCTTTGGCTCGGCAGTTGCTCCATAGAACATGCGTACCTGCACCTCCTCCTGCTCAGGAGCCGGAATACGAATCTTTACGTTATACTCGCTTTCTCCCTCAGCTCGCGTAGAGCGGCGTGCACGAGTAGAAGGCTCAATAGCTATCACCTCAGCAGACTGCCAGTTATCTTTAGCATCGAGGGCTTCGAATCGGAGCTGATCGGTATCAATAGGCTGATTGGCAGTAACCTTCACTGTCAGTTCATCCACCATATATTCAGCCGCACCTACAATCGCCATCTGCATCTCTATAGCCTTGACATTCACCTTAAATCCTACAGGCTCGCCCACCAAAGTGCGTTTGTCGACAACCTCCACGGAAACTGTATATTCACCCTCCGGGAGTTGAGAAATAAATTTCTTGAATTTAATGATACCCATCTGGTCAGGCCGTTCATAAAGTCCGACAGTCTCAAGACCGGCAGCATCAAGAGCAGACTTGGTCTGGGCGTCAGCATTTACAAGCTGATAGTTCTTCACTTCCTCGCCCTCCTTCTTTATTGAAAGATTTACATCCTTAAGCCCGGCATAGCCTATTACTGTCATTCGCGGGTCATCATCAACAGTCACTACAGAAAAGCCCTCAAACGACATGGACTCGGGGAACCCGCTCGTTTTGATTGAAGGCTCTGGAGCTGTGAAGAGTTCGTCACCAAGCACGATATCGATAAACTCAGCCTCCACTTCTTCCGTGATCTGCACATCAAGCTGCACATCCTCACTGTCAGCCGCCTCCTTCACACCCATAGTGACAATGTAATGATGCTGAGGCTGTGCTATGAAATTATAGGGAGCGATCGTGACCTGGTCTCCTTTTCCATTCGTAAGATTAAGACGAAGCTCTATCTTTTCGGGGTGCATATATGCGGGACGGTCTTCCGCCTGCGCAAAAGCGACGGCATTCTCACCGGTCTCTGACTTCGCCATAGCGCTATAGGCAGAGAAACGGCTCTTGAAATCATCCGTATAACGCACGCTGACCATTGAATTTTTAAGAGAAGCAGTAAGCGAGACATGTCCCGTTATTCCCGACTCGACAGTAACATCGTCCGAGGCGGAGAAGTATGGGAGTTCGAAACCCTCCTTTGCAGCATCACCGAAAGATGCGGAGAGAGTATATGTACCGATAGGGAAACCCTCCTCACGGTTGAAGAGGTCGACATTAGTAAATTTCTTAGAGAAAGAACCATCCTGTTTTTCCATAGCGATGGCGAAATCGCCCGCTTCGGGCACGACACTCACTTTTGTGTCGTCCGCACGGGTATTCATAAGCACCCGCGCATCTGTGGAGAGCTCAAGCAGAACTTTCCCGTCAGGACCGCCCTGATGGAATCCATCCTCTCCTGAGCATGACGCCAACAGTCCGAGTCCAAGCGACAAGAAGACTCCTGAGGTAAATCTATTCATATCTTTTGTAGAAGGTTAAGTGTTAGTTTCTATCTATGTTTCAATCTTGATTTAAACCTGTGCAAGCTTTACAGGTCAAAAAAAACGGGAGAAGCCGGCTATGCTGACTTTTCCGGATACAAAGATAAATCTTTAATCCGGTTTAAACTAATTTTATGGAAAATTTGCTCACTAATACGCCTTTTTTACCAATTATTTGTTTAGACTATATAAAATTTATTCAAAAAAGCTCCAAAAAGTAAAACTAATCCATAGTAAAGATGAAGAAAATCAAATTCCTCCTCGCAAGCATGTTAATCCTTGTGGCGGGCACTAATTTCGCAAATGCCCAGTCTATTTCCGATCTCCTCAACAAAATAGGCAACAAGCAGACCACTGATACGACCGCCTCAAAAAGCTCTTCAGGTATTGGAGGCACATTAGGCAATCTTCTCGAGGGTGTCTTCTCAAGCTCCAATATCAAGGTTGCTGATTTGAAAGGTAACTGGATCTCATCAGGTCCGGCAGTAGCTTTCCAGGGAGATAACTTCCTTAAGAAAGCGGGAGGCGTGGCAGCATCTGCCGCCATAGAGTCAAAACTCGACCCCTACTACAAGCAGTATGGTCTGAATAACGCTACCCTTGAGATAGATGATCAGGGCAATTTCACCCTCACCGTTAAGAAAATAAAATTGAAAGGCACAATCACCGAGACCGGGGAGAAAGGAGTATTCAACTTCAATTTCAAGGCTTTCGGCAAGATAAAGCTCGGAGGGATGAAGACATATATCCAGAAGACTTCACGCTCTATGGATGTAATGTTTGACGCTACAAAGATGATGACTCTTCTTACCACCGTAGGAAAAATCACCAATCTCAAGACCGTGCAGGCGCTTACAGCCATCCTCAATTCTTACGACGGGCTTTGCGTCGGATTCAAGATGAGCCTTAACTAAGACAACTGCCCTTAAATTGAGGCACAGCCTCAGGCGGTAACAGCTTCGCGACAACGAATAAGCTTTGAGCCAAGGCTTCCTACGGGAAGAGCTCTGCAAGATTATAGAAATGGCGCCCGGATCAAATCCGGACGCCATTATTTTTGCTGACATCGGGAGCGGGCAGCTCCTGATGGAAGCGAATTATCAGAGGCTCGCCAGGCGGGCGAGATATTTGCCGAGGATATCAAATTCAAGATTCACACGGCTCCCTTTTTCTATACGATGGAAATTTGTATTATCATGGGTATAGGGGATGATAGCCACTTTGAAACTATCGTCAGTAGGCTCTACCACTGTCAGGCTGACGCCATTCACAGTCACCGACCCCTTGTCGACTGTCATGTAGCCACGACGCGCCATCTCCGGGGAGACATTGTAACGGAAAGTATAATACCAGCTGCCGTCAGCCTCCCTGACATCTTCACATACAGCAGTCGTATCCACATGCCCCTGCACGATATGACCGTCAAGTCTGCCATCCATCTTCATGCTACGCTCAAGATTGACAAGATCCCCTATCTTCAGATCTCCCAGATTGGAGCGGTCAAGGGTCTCCTTGATTGCAGTCACGGTATAGGTATCGTCGCCCGGAAGATCCACGACAGTAAGACAGACCCCATTATGAGCCACGCTCTGATCGATTTTCAGCTCATCCGCAAAGGAAGCACGCATAGTGATATGGAGGTTTTCCTTATCTTCTCTCAGTCCTACCACTTCCGCAGTAGACTCTACAATTCCTGAAAACATATTATTATATCGGATTTTTAATTTGTTTTATAACACATCTGTATTGCAAAGTTAAGAATTATTACTAAATTTACGGCATAGAAATTATATTTATATGTCTCCTCGCCATAACGACATACCCCTACCGGCGGAAAATTCCGGAATAGACCAGTCTCTTCCGGAGAAGACCCGGCGCGTCACAATCATCGGAGGAAACGGAGCCGGAAAGTCTCTCTTCATGGAGGATATGGTAAGACTATGCGGCGACCGCGCCTATGTCCTCTCGGCACTGGACGCCTCGCTCCCCGCTTCGGATGATATTCTCCCCGGCTCCATAGATGATCTGTATAGGATCGAGAGCGAGAAAAGAAATTACATGAAAGGGGAAGCAGTAAGCCGTCTCGATAAACTGAGCTATATGCTGTTTGTGGATGAATTGGAGTCCCTTCTGACGTTTAAGGAGAATCTCTCCGGCAATAAGAATGTCAAGCTTCCCCTCACCAAGATAGACAGGGTAAAGGGAGTATGGGAGAAGGTTTTTCCCGGCTCACGGATTCGTCCTCAGCGGGGCACTCTGATGTTCGACACCGGTTCGGGTGATGACCTCGTCTCTATTTCCCGACTGAGTCAGGGTGAGAAAACGGTACTGTTCTATACTGCGGCGGTATTGTTTGCCATGCAGGACGCCGTAATTTTTATAGATTCCCCTACCCTATTTCTTCACCCTTCCATCATGGGCTCTTTCTGGAATAAAATAGAGCGTATGCGTCCCGACTGCACATTCATCTACAACTCCGTGGATGTTGATTTCGTCCAGTCGCGCATGACCAATACCTGCATCTGGGTAAAGAGCTATGACTCGGCTAAAAAGGTATGGGACTATCAGATATTGAAGGAGACCCCGCTCTCCGAGGAGATCTTTGTCGAACTGGCAGGCAGCCGCAAACCGGTGCTTTTCATTGAAGGAGATTCTCATCATAGCATAGATGCCAAACTCTATCAGCTGGTGTTTCCCGACTGGATCGTACGCCCGCTTGGGTCATGCAATAAGGTGATTGAAACCACGCGGACATTCAATGACCTGAAATATATGCATCATCTACGCTCGCGCGGTCTGATCGACCGCGACCGACGCACAGAAGCGGAAGTGGCATATCTCCGCAATAAGGAGATAATGGTGCCGGATGTGGCGGAGATTGAAAATATATTCCTGTTGGAGCCGGTGATGCGTATTATGGCAAAGCGTAAAGGGAAAAATCCCGAGAAAGTTGTTGTCAAGATAAAGAAATCCATCATTGATATGTTTCGCCGTCATGCCGATGCGCAGGCTCTCCAGCATGTCAGGCATAGAGTCAAGAGGGAGGTGGAATGTAAGATAGATGCGCGTTTCACATGCATCACTGCACTTGAAACCCATCTCAAGACTCTAATCTATAAACTTCAGCCCCGCAAGCATTATAATGAACTGCGCAGCCGATTCCTGGATATGATAAAGAGGGAGAACTATCCGGGGATATTGCAGGTCTTTAACCATAAACCGATGTTGCCCGATTCCGGTATTCACCAGTTGTTGGGGTATCGCAGTAAAGAGGAGTATATTTCAGGAGTGCTGGATATTTTAAGAGATAATTCCGAGGATGCCGCTAAACTTCGGGAAGCCATTCAGAGATGTTTTCATCTCGATAATAAAAATGATACGGATAAGCAAACGACCCTTAACCAAAACATTAGTGAAAAGAAAAAATTAAAATAAAAATAGAAAAGATATGGAAAAGCAATTAGGAATCTTGAGAGATGATCCGTGGCTGGAACCCTTCGCACCAGCCATCGAAGGTCGTCACTGGGATGTGATACGCAAGAAAGATGAATTGACAGCCAATACCGGCGGCTCTTTGAAGAAATTCGCAAACGCCTATAACTATTTCGGTCTCCACAAGGAGAAGAAAAACTGGGTATTCCGTGAGTTTGCCCCCAATGCCACTGCCATTTCACTCATCGGCACATTCAATGACTGGCAGAAGAATGATCCCGCCTATTCTCTGAAAAAGGAGGATGACGGAACATGGATCGGTAAATTCCCCTTGGATGCGCTCAAAAATGGTGACCTATTCAAATTATGGATAGAATGGAACGGAGGCGCAGGCGAGAGAATACCCGCTTATGCACGTCGCGTGGTGCAGGATGAGAACACCAAGATCTTCTCCGCGCAGGTGTATAACCCTGAAAATCCTTATGAATTCAAGATAAAGAAATTCACTCCTGACACTAAGCCTCTTCTTATATATGAGTGCCATATCGGTATGGCACAGAATGAGGAGAAAGTGGGAAGCTACGAGGAGTTCCGCACCAAAACTCTCCCCCGTATCGCCAAGGATGGATATAACGCTATCCAGATAATGGCTATCCAGGAGCATCCTTACTACGGCTCATTCGGCTATCATGTAAGTTCATTTTATGCCGCCTCCTCACGTTTCGGCACACCCGACGATCTGAAACGTCTTATAGATGACGCACACGAGCGTGGCATAGCAGTGATCATGGATATCGTGCATAGCCATGCAGTGAAGAATGAGGTGGAGGGTCTCGGTCGATTTGACGGCTCCTACGACCTCTATTTCTATGGCGATCACCGCCGCGAACATCCGGCTTGGGATTCTCTATGTTTCGACTATGGCAAGAACTCTGTGCTACATTTCCTCCTCTCCAACTGCAAATTCTGGCTCGAGGAATATAAATTTGACGGTTTCCGCTTTGACGGCGTGACCTCCATGCTATATTACGACCATGGGTTAGGGAAAGCCTTCAGCACATATGCCGATTATTATGACGGCGGACAGGATCCGAACGCACTCGTCTACCTCTCTCTGGCGAATATCCTCATCCATGAAGTGAATCCCAAGGCAATCACTATCGCCGAGGAGATGAGCGGCATGCCCGGACTCGCTTTGAAATTTGACGAGGGGGGTATCGGCTTCGACTATCGTATGGCGATGGGTATTCCCGACTATTGGATCAAGATGATAAAGGAGAAGAAAGATGAGGACTGGCATCCGACATCCATCTTCTGGGAGCTGACCAACCGCCGTGCAGATGAAAAGACCATCAGCTATTGCGAAAGCCATGACCAGGCACTCGTGGGAGATAAGACCATTATCTTCCGCCTTATCGACAAGGAGATGTACTGGCATATGATGGTGGGCGATAACAATTACACCGTTGATCGCGGTATGGCTCTCCACAAGATGATCCGTCTTGCCACATTGGCCACTATCAACGGCGGCTACCTTAACTTCATGGGTAATGAATTCGGACATCCCGAATGGATAGACTTCCCGCGCGAGGGTAATGGCTGGAGCTATAAATATGCCCGCCGCCAGTGGGATCTCGTTGACCGTGAGGATTTGAAGTATAAATTCCTCAATGCATTCGACAATGCAATGGTAGAGACCGTGTCGTCTCAGTATAACTTCCAGTCGCTCCCCGTGGAAAAACTCTGGGAGAAGGATGACGACCAGATTCTCGCCTTCCGTCGCGGCGATCTCGTATTTGTATTCAACTGGAGCCCGAACCGCTCGTTTGCCGACTATGGTTTCCCGGCTCCCGCCGGAGAATATGAAGTGGTGCTCGACAGTGACCGTCATGAATTCGGAGGTTATGACAATATTGATGACAAAGTGCATCATTTCACCACACCCGATCCTCTTTACTCCCCTTCAGGTAAAGGATGGCTCAAGCTATATATACCTGCCCGCACTGCGATGGTGCTCCGTTTTGTAAAGCCCGCTCCTAAAAAGGCAGCCTCCAAAGCAAAGGCAGCCGAGCCAAAGAAAGAGGCTAAGAAGACTACCACCCGCAAGACCGCTGTTAAGAAAGTTGCCGAGGAGAAAGAGGTCGCTCCGAAGAAAACCACGACACGCAAGACTACCGCCAAGAAAGAGACCGTAAAGAAAGAACCGGCAGCTAAAAAGACAACCGCCAAGAAGGAGGCTGCTCCCAAGAAGACCACAACCCGCAAGACCGCGGCTAAGAAAGCCGATAAAGAGGCGGAATAAAAATTTTACTATTTTTGCAGGGACGCGATATACAAAATTGCGTCCCTGCAATGTTTTTAATATATACCGGATAATTGGGCGGACGCACCTGGGGTACGTCCCTACATAAACGGTGAATATTTTGTTTTTTCGGACGCACCCGGATGTGTCCGAAAAAGATAGTATTTTCGCAATAAAAAATATTATATATGAGAAAAATTATAATTGCTATAGATGGATATTCCTCCTCCGGCAAATCCACAATGGCGCGCGACCTTGCCTCCCGCATCGGCTATGTCTATGTTGATTCCGGAGCAATGTATCGTGCCGTGACCCTTTATGCCCTCCGCAACGGAATGATAAAGGAGGGTCAGCTTGATGCCGCCGCTTTGGTGAAGGCACTCCCCGATGTGGAGATTGCATTTAATGCAGCGGGCGAAGATGGACGGCAGCATACCCTTCTCAATGGCGAGGATGTAGAGAAAGAGATCCGCTCCATGGAAGTAAGCGGAATGGTCTCTCCTGTGGCGGCTGTGCCCGAAGTAAGACATCGTCTCACTGACCTTCAGCGGTCATTCGGCAGAGAGAGAGGTATAGTGATGGATGGCAGGGACATAGGCTCAACCGTCTTTCCCGACGCCGAGATGAAAGTCTTTGTTGACGCTTCTCCGGAAGTCAGGGCTGACCGCCGCTGCAAGGAGTTGGCGGAGAAAGGCGAACCGACAGATTACGCCGCCGTGCTTGCCAACATTAAGGAGCGCGACTATATCGACACACATCGCAAGGAGTCGCCGCTGGTAAAAGCAGATGATGCTCATCTTCTTGACAATGACCATATGACTATCCCGGAGCAGATGTCATGGCTGCTCGACCTCTATCAGAAGATCAGCAATGGCAGTAATTGAGATTGACGATCATTCCGGATTCTGCTTCGGAGTGGTGACAGCCATAGAGAAAGCGGAGGCTGAATTGGGACGTTCCGGACGACTCTATTGCCTCGGCGATATCGTGCATAACGCTTCAGAAGTGGAGAGATTACGCCTTCGCGGTCTTGATACGATCACTCACGAAGAGCTCGACTCGCTTCATGACGCCACAGTTCTCTTGCGGGCACACGGTGAGCCGCCATCCACATATCAGAGGATGAGCCGGAATAACATTACCGTAATCGATGCCACATGTCCCGTCGTGCTCCGTCTGCAGAAGAGAATAAAGAAGGCGTATGATGAAAACCGTCAGCGCCTCGCCTCCGGAGAGATATCGGAGATGCCTCTGTTTCTAATCTATGGCAAACAGGGACATGCCGAGGTCAATGGATTAGTGGGACAGACCGAAGGGGAAGCGGTAGTGATTCAGAAAATGGAGGATCTTGACTCCCTTGACCTCTCGCGCGACATACTGCTGTATTCACAGACTACCAAATCACTTGACGGTTTCCGGCATATCGTGGAGGAGATACAAAGACGTAAGAATATCGGCGACTTTCAGTATTTTGACACAATCTGCCGTCAGGTAGCCAACCGTCTGGAGGGACTCCGTGCTTTTGCCGCCGCACATGATGCCGTGGTGTTTGTCTGCGGCAAGAAGAGCTCAAACGGCAAGGTTCTGTATGAAGAGTGCCGGAAGGTTAATCCCCAAACCCAGATGGTAAGCGATCAATCAGACCTTGATATGGAGGCTCTGAAAGGAGCAGATAAAATCGGTATCTGCGGCGCCACCTCCACTCCGCGCTGGCTGATGCAGCAGGTCGCGGATACGATATCATCAAAAGTGAACAGAGATGAATGAGATACAGAGAAAACGTGATGAACGTTTCATGCGCATGGCATTGGCTGAGGCGATGGAAGCGGCAGCAAAGGGGGAGGTACCTATCGGCGCAGTGATCGTAGCGAATGAAAGAGTGATAGGAAAAGGACATAACCTTACCGAAACACTTCATGATGTCACGGCTCATGCCGAGATGTTGGCTTTGACAGCCGCGGAGGAGTATTTAGGAGGAAAATATCTTCCTGACTGTACGCTCTATGTTACTGTCGAGCCATGTGTGATGTGTGCCGGGGCCTTGGGCTGGAGCCATATAGGGAGAATAGTTTATGGCGCTCCGGATATCAAACGGGGCTATTTCTCATGGCTTCGCCCGCAGAGGAATGCCTTGCATCCCAAGACTATTATAGAATCGGGAGTGCTCGAGGAGGAATGTAAGGAGATAATGCAGGATTTTTTCCGTAGTTTAAGGAGATAATTTTTTGGTTATCTCCTTAATTTTATATATATTTGTGGAAACTAAACTATACTGTCACGATACTTTTCCGATAGAGACAGCTGTCGGTAAAGCATACGATTCCAATAGCAAAAATCTTCTTTCTTTTTAAAATTTTAGTGTATTATGACTGTCAGCGATAGAATAAAAGGGGCGATGTATGGCATGGCGCTCGGAGATGCTCTCGGTTTGGGCACAGAGTTTATGACGCACCGTGAAGTGAAATCATACTATCCCCAGGGACTCACCGACTTCAGCCAGTTTATCAGAGATATGCACCGTTCGCTTTATACTCCCGGCGAATGGACCAATGACACTGAAATAATCCTCCGGATGCTTGAACCAATCGTAAAGGATGGGGGAAAAATCGATATCAAGAAAGTATGTCTATCGCTGCTTGAATGGTATCATGAAGATCCGGATGATCTCGCCACTCCCTATCGGATGGTATTCAATGCAGAGGGATGGGCTGACAATCCCATAGTAGTCTGCCATAAGGCATGGAGATCCCATCACCTTGCCGAGGCCTCCAATGAGGCGTTGCTCCGGTCGCTTATCATCGGTCTGCTTGCTGATAAGGAGACTCCTCTTACGGAGCTTACCCGAAGATTGGTGGAGATCACGCACGATGACAGCCGTTGCCTTGCCACTACCACTATAGCGTCCCTGTATATAAAGACTCTCATCTATGAAGGTCACGAGCCTTCATACGATGATATCATAGAGATCGCCAATCAAATTGACAGCAGAGTCGTGCCTTTCATAAAGATGGCTAAGGATGGAAATTTTGATGACTTCCATATTGATGACGAGGAGACTCTATGGTATACCCGCAAGACACTCGGAATAGTGTTATGGACCATTTGGCACTGCAATAGCCCGGAAGAGATTCTGTTACGTCTGGTAAACGCGGGGGGCGATGCCGATACAAATGCGGCTCTCGGAATGATGATAGCAGGAGTGAAGTACGGATACGATGCTCTCCCTCCTATTAAAGAGAAGCTGCGCAATAGTGAGCGTCTTGAGAAGATTGTCAAGCCTCTCATAGAAATTGTAGAAAAAAGGATTAAAGATTAATGATAAGATCATGGATTGAGGCTATGCGCCTCCGCACGCTGCCGGTATCGGTGGCGGGAGTCTTGGCAGGCACTGCCTGCGCGATATATAACGGGGGGTTTGACACTCTCCCGTTTATTATTTGTATGGTATTTGCAATTCTGGCGCAGATTGTATCTAATTTCGCCAACGAATACTTCGATTTCCGAAACGGTCTGGATAAAAAAGGACGCGAAGGATTCCGACGCGGTGTGACAGAAGGAGACATCTCTCCCAAGGCGATGCTCACCGCCACATTAGGACTTCTTGCTGTCGACTGCATGATAGGACTCTCCCTGATATGGTGGGGCGGATGGTGGCTTTTGGCTGTCGGTGTGGCTATCGCACTATTCGCCTTAGGGTATTCCACAGGTCCGTGGCCTCTTTCCCATCATGGACTGGGAGAGATTGCGGTAATAGTTTTCTTCGGTATCATTCCGGTGTGCCTCACCGCCTATGTTCAGCAAGGTGATTGGCATAATTTCCTCTCCCTCCTTTTGCCTATCGGGTTGGCTATCGGATTGATGGGAGCAAATGTACTGATTGTCAATAACTACCGCGATATGGAGGATGATAAATCCGTCGGTAAGCACACTACGGCTGTGATTTTCGGCAGGGAGGTGATGGGGAATGTCTATTTCTTCAATGGTATCCTTGCATGTCTCCTTTTAGTATGGGCTACCATCGGTCGCTTCAATATCCTCTGGCAAGCAGGAACGCTCGTTTATCTCAACTTCAATTATATCCTTTGGCGTAAAATCAAAAGTTCCGAGGGAGCGGAACTCAATCCTCTTTTAGGCAAGACCGCCATGCTGATGTTCTTTATCGCTGTCTGGCTTTTTACCATGACTCTTTGCGGATAATATTCCTCGCCTGCTAATTACGGATAATATAGGAGGGGTTCCGAACGTTTGAAAATTGATTATGGCAGAAGACAGATTTAAGAAGAAAACGAAACCACAGGTGGCATTACCTGATCCTTACGGACGCACCCAGCCTCACGATGTGGAGCTGGAGAAGGTTGTTCTTGGCGCTTTGATGCTTGAGAAAGATGCTTACATGAATGTCAGCGACTTCCTCACACCCGATGCTTTCTATGAGCCGAAGCATCAGAAGATTTATGAAGCTATCACGAGCCTCGGCTTCAACCAGCGACCTATCGACATGATGACCGTCACCGAACAGTTGCGACAGAACGGCACATTGGAAGATGTCGGAGGAGCCTACTATATCGCGGAATTGACGGGCGGCGTGTATTCAGCTGCGAATATCGAATTTCACGCAAAGATCATAGCGCAAAAGCATCTTGCCCGCCGTCTGATCGGCTTTGCTTCAAAAGTGCAGACGGAGGCTTACGACGAAAGTAACGATGTGGATGATTTGCTTCAGGAGGCGGAAGGAGAGATTTTTGAGATCTCACAGATGCACCTGAAGAGGGAGGTTACGCAGATTGACCCTGTCCTTAACCTTGCCTTGGAACAGATACAGATGGCTGCCAATACCGAGACCGGTCTTTCAGGTCTGAAAACCGGCTATAACGATCTTGACAAAATGACCTCCGGGTGGCAGAATTCCGACCTTATCATCATTGCTGCCCGCCCTGCTATGGGAAAAACGGCTTTTGTCCTGTCAATGGCAAAAAATATGGCGATTGACCTTGCCACTCCTGTAGCTATCTTCTCTCTTGAGATGGCGAATGTGCAGCTTATAAAACGTATAATCTCCAATGTGGCTGAGCTTAACGGTGAGCAGATCAAGAGCGGTAACCTGTCTCCCGAGGAATGGGACCGTCTCAACAACCGTCTGCGTAATGTATTCGGTGCGCCCCTCTATGTGGATGAGACTCCCGGTCTCTCCATTACCGAATTGCGTACCAAGGCTCGCCGCTTGGTAAGGGAGCGCGGCGTGAAGATGATCATGATCGATTATCTTCAGCTTATGACCGCATCGGGTCTTAAACTCGGCTCGCGCGAGCAGGAAGTCTCCATGATTTCCCGCTCTCTTAAAGGATTGGCTAAGGAATTGAATATACCGATCATCGCCCTCTCGCAGCTTAACCGTTCTACGGAGACTCGTGAGGATAAGCGTCCCGTTCTCTCCGACCTTCGTGAGTCGGGAGCCATAGAGCAGGATGCCGATATCGTTTGCTTTATTCATCGTCCGGAGTATTATACCAAAAGCTCGACGGATTCGGAAAATAATGATATCCGCGGTCTGGCTGAATTGATTATCGCCAAGCATCGTTCGGGTGCGGTAGGCGATGTGAAATTACGCTTCGTCTCAAAATATGCCCGCTTTGAAAACTGGGATGAGGGGTACAACATCATGCAGGAGGCATACGAGAATGTAGAGACACGCCGTGTGCAGAGCGCCTCCAACTCCTCCCCTGCCCCGGATGTATCGAATTTCAATTTCTCTAATGCAGGGTTTGGCGATGATTCCCCCTTCGGAGGTCCGGATCTCATGCCCGGACCGGGAGAGAGTCCTGTCCCTTTCTGATAAAGATAAAAATGGAATGAGCGTCTGATGACTCATTCCATTTTCTTTTTCGTTCTCAAGCCTCATCCACCAAGGGATATCAGCCTCCACCCACTAAGGCTCCATCCATAAGATGCAGGGGTAAATCTTAGTGTATGAAGCATTAAACGTCTTACCAAATCACTTTTGAAGTCTTATTGCCTTTCTTGACAATGACGAGCTCCCCTTTACGGGGCGACTCTATAAGAAGTCCTTGGAGATTATAATACTCGGTTTTGGACGTGTTGTCATCCTCAATCTCATTGATACCGGACAAGTCAGGCATGACAAATTTGAATTGCGCATACTGGAATTTCTCCATTATGGGAGAATATTTACCGTTTGCATGATAACCAAGACGGCAGATATAGGACTTCTCGGACTCACCCTGAGGGAATGTCAGCTCGCCGTTAAACTGATACTGTTGACCTGCCTCTATGATAGTAAGAGGTTCGCCTATACTCTGAGCCATAAGCATATTGCCGACAGGCGTCTCATTCGCATAGACCATCATATATACGGGATTAGAGAAATATCCTGATGTCAGGGCTATGTCTGCCGTAAATCTCAAGGGCTCCCCTATACTCATCATACATTCTCCCTTTTCATTGACGGGAGCATCAACGGTGACACTATTAATAGTAAAATTATTCTTACCGGGATTGGCATGCATTGTCACTGTCTCCTGACCTGCATACAGACCGGACGCCCCTATTTCAGAATCAAGTATTCTTAATATCATTGTCCTGTCCTCCAACATGGAAGGTGCGGCGGCAAGAGCCTGGAATTCGGAAGAAATCTCTATATCAACAGTGCTTTTTGCTGGCACACTGATTACACTACTGCTTCCCTGGTAGACTTGTCTCCCCTGATAATAGAGCATTGGAGTGACAGCTTTGGATACTTCGCTTTCTCCATCATTAACTGCAGTGACCACAATCCGGGCAGTGTTGCTCGGATAGAGTGGCGAATCAAGCTTGATAGCAGGAATCGTGATACCCTTTACTTTAGGCAAATCGACACTGTACCTTTGCCCGTCATATGAAACAAAAATATAATTATTTTCTTGGTAATCACAGTAAACGGGCACTACCGGGAAAGTCTTGTCGTTGGCTACCTGCCGAGTAGCTAAGGTTATCTTATATCTTCCGACAGGAATATTTTGAAGGGAAAGCGTTGGCAAATAATTTGGATAATAAACTAATGGTCTATAGTCTAATTCATCTGCACAAGGATACTCCTTGATCTCTCCGGTCTCTAAATTCTCGACAATACTTACGAAACGGGCGGTAAACGCAGGACAAGAGATATTCACCCATCTGTATTCATCATTTCCATTGGTATCGAACACTAAATTAGTTCCGGTGACGGTCGCAGTGAGCGAGCCTGATTGCTGGAGATAATTAGAAAATTCCACCGTTCCCTCCTTTGGGGGTTGCGCTCCGAATACGGCTCCCTGGTCGAAGTTAAAGCCTCCGCCCCCGCCTCCGATACCGAGAGCGGGAGGATTGAGTGCCTCAAGCAAGAAGTAGCCGTCTGACATTCCATCCCATCCCCAGTTGAAATGAAAATATCCTACTCCGTCATAACCGTCGCATACGAAACAGTGACCGCCTCCTCCCGCTGACACTCCATCATATATTACAGGTCCGACATTTCTAAGATTTTCATAGATCATCTCTTTCCATTCTGCAGGAGAGAAGAAATTACGGGTAAGATAATGGGTGCCTTTGTCGTAGCTGAAATAATTCTTCAATGCCGGCGCAACATTAAAACTGTAGGCTCCGGACTCGACAGGTGTATAATTCATCTCCACGCTATATCCGCATGCTTTCATAAGTGAGGCTACCGCAGCTGCCTGAGTAGTGTTATAGTTACCCTCCTTGTATTGGTCAAGCATATTGTTCCAGTCAAAGTTGACTTCGGAGAAGTTCATGGAGAGACTCTGCTTATAGGAGCTTGTGGTATAACTCACCGATCCTTTTCCAACGGCGGGATATTTGAAATAATTCATCACCTGAGCCATAGCTGTGGCAACGCAACCTGTCACTGATCGTTGTCCCGAAACTGTTGGACATTGGAGATTATATGGCTCACCCTGATCCCACTTTGTGGTCAGCATCGGGGAGATAACTTTCAGTGGGGATTCGGCGCGGGTTTGTTCAGAAGAATAGGGAGCTACCCCGTTTGCCACAGCATAATCTATCTGGGAGGTGTAACTCTCCAACCATTTAATGAGTTGAGGAGCCAGCTCGGAAGCGTCCGGATTTGCATTTTCTGGGATATCCATATATCCTAAAAGAGGAGCAGCCACATCATCAGCACTCAGAAAGAGGCATCTGTTACCTGATCTGAACATATAAATCCCCGGCACATCCTCTGCATTAGTGAAGGTACGCAGAAGTTTTACATCCTTTCTTGAGCGCAAGGAAACGGGAGAGTCGGTTTTCGTAGTCAACCGAGAGAGAGACTCTGCCGGTGTCAACGGTGCGGCGGACGCGATAATCCCGACAGCCGACAATAAGGAGAGAATCTGTAATCTTTTTATCATAATGTTACAAAACAATCTGTTTAGATAGCACAAAGAAAACTATCTATTTATTATTCTGCCACAAAGTTAATAAAAATTATGGGGGTAGTGAAGAAAATTTAATGTAGTTTCTATTATTTTAATATTTGACTTTGACCTATTCCTCCACCTTTCTGCCATTAAGACCCCGCTCCGGTGCGCTACGCTGAGGGCAACGAGGTATTAAATCAAGGGATAGTGACCTATCTTTTCATCACCCATTCATCTATTCTTCTTTTCTCAGAAGAGTAATTGATTCCGATTCCGATAACTTGCCGGGAATCCACAGCCCATGGAAGAGCATACTCTTTCCGCTCAATCTGGTCAAGAGCTTCCCGCGCAGACTTATCATATTTCAGCTCCATGATATAGAGATAATCCGCCGTGCGAACCAAGATATCGATTCTGCCGTCGGAGGTCCTGACCTCGGCATCCACGTGCATCCCTATAAGAGAGAATACGATGAGCATCGCATTGGAGACATTCCGCTCCTCTTCAAACTTCAAATCATGGCCGAATCCGGCGAAAAGCGACTGCAGCCGCTTCATGAAATCATCCACCCGTCCTTCCTCCATCTCGTCGATAAGATCGAAGATGAACACGTGGACCGTATCTTTGGTTAGGGAAGAGTAGTATGGGAGAAGCTGCTCGAAAAATCCCTGCTTCACCTCCTCGTTTGGAATGCCGAGATGAAAAATCTCTCTCCTGTAATCATATTTCTTTATGGTGAGATATCCGGTCTGATAAAGTAGCGCCAACGGCGAGATATTGTCGATGTCAAGACCCTCTAATGTATTCTGCGCACATCTTGCATTGATAAGGGCCTTAAGGTCTGAATTGGTCCGTTTCAGTTGCTCCGCCAGAAGAGTAGAATTGCCGGATTCAATCCAGAAATTTGAATATTTCTGATATGCCATCACCTGCAACAGAGAATAGGGATTATAGATATCCGGACACTCTTCGGAGAAGTGATAACCGTCATAATGGCGTTTAAGCTGAGTAATCTCCTCTTCCGGGGTGCGTCTATATTTGGATGCCAATTCCTGAATCCCCTCCTTGAAATTATCAGATAGTTCCTTCTCAGTTATCCCACATACGGCGGCATATTTATCAATGAAGGAGATATCGCTTATGTTATTAAGTCCGGAGAAAACAGATAGTTTACCGAAACGGCTCACACCTGTGAGGAATACTAATCTTATATATGGCGCCGAACTTTTGAAATTGGAATAGAGAGAAGCGAGTTTATTCCGATATAATTCGAATTGGCAACGATCGTGAATGTTATTCACTAATGGTTTATCATATTCATCCACTAAGATCACCACTCCCTTACCGGTCAACTCCGATACTGTTTTAATGATGGAGGCAAATCTTTGGGCAGGAGATTTAAATCTTGTTGAGATTCCATATTTCTCTTCCCATTCAGTGAGTTGTCGGTCTATCAACTCCTCAAACTCACTCTCCTCATGAAATCTTCCGGTGTTGAGATCAAGATATATCACAGGATAAGGTTCCCAATCCCATTCCATAGAATCGGCATAGAGACCCTTGAAAAGCTCCCTCTTACCCTCGAAGAAAGCCTGCAGGGTGGAAAGAAAGAGAGATTTGCCGAACCGACGGGGTCGGCCCAAGAAATAATACTTGCTGCCATTGACTATTTTATCGAGATACATAGTCTTGTCGACGTATAGGAATCCACCCTTACGCAGCATCTCAAAAGACTGTTCGCCGATAGGATATCTAATATTCTTTCTTTCCATATACTCCATGTTTATGCAAAGATAACAAAAATCCGGTGTAACTTGTCAAGCGCCTTAATAAATAAAGCGCCTTATAGAGTCAACTGACAACTGTAAAATTAACTAATACTTCAAAAAGATTTATTCTTCCACTCTTTCCTCTCCCTGATCCTGTGCTTCCTTAGGAAGTGTGAAGTGTAAGGCAGCCCATCCGAGAATACCGGCTAAGAGCGATCCGACAAGAATACCGAGCTTGGCATCATTCAGCAAAATGGAAAGAATCGGATCCCCTCCGCCAAACGACAGGTTGGCAATAAAGAGCGACACCGTAAAGCCAATACCTCCCAATAATGATACAGATGCAAGACTTGACCATGTAGCTCCATCAGGCATCTTACACCATTTCAAAAGTATCGCTACGGCTGAAAAGAGGAAGATACCTAAGAATTTACCTCCTATCAATGAAATGATAATCGCCGGCGCTATACCATGGAAGAGCTGGCTGATCTCCATGTCGCCGAAGAATATACCTGCATTGGCAAAAGCGAAAATAGGAACTATCAGATAATTCACCAGAGGATGCAGCGTGTCCTCCATATCCTGAAGCGGAGAGATAACTTTATCCGAAGAGGACTCTATCTCTTTCAGCCAGTTGAGCTGCTCCTTATTCAGGATAGTACGCGAATTAAGAGTCTCATCATCCTCATGGGCGAAATGAGATATATTCTTTCTGATATTCTGCACATATTTCTTAGGGGCATACACGGGAGTGGCAGGCACGCAGAACGCCACCAAGACTCCGGCAATAGTGGGATGTATTCCGGCATTAAGGAAACAGAACCATACTCCGGCACCTAATATGATATAGAAGAGCTTTGACTGTATTCCCGCTTTTCCTCCTATAAAGATAGCGAGAAGGATAATCGCCGCATATAGCAACAGCATATAATCAATATGCGAACTGTAAAAAATCGCTATCACAAGTATACCTCCGATATCATCCACAACTGCCAGAGTGGTGAGGAAAACTTTCAGACCGATCGGCACACGGTTTCCTAACATCGCCAGCACTCCGAGAGAGAAAGCTATATCAGTTGCCATAGGTATTGCGGCGCCCCCTGCATATGGAGTGCCTTTTGCCATAAGCCAATATATAAGCACAGGAATCGCCATACCCCCTATTGCCCCGATGATCGGCAGCAAAGCATTCCGGAAGTCGGATAGCTCGCCGACAAGAACCTCACGCTTTATCTCCAATCCGACAGAGAAAAAGAAAAGCGCCATCAACGCATCATTGATAAATGCCATTATCGACATCGGTTCGCCATGATGACTGAAGAGATTAAACCCTCCAATCTGCAACGCGATCTGATGAGTCCAAAGTGAATTATAAAAATCGCGCGTGAAAGGAAGATTGACAATAAGAAGAGCCAAGGCAGTGGCGGCTATAAGCACGTTTCCTCCATTGGCATAGTTCTTTATTGTCTTTCGCGCTGTGTAAAATACAGATGCCAAAACTTTTTATTTTTAAAGCGGCTCTTTCAAGCCGCAGGGATTATTACCTTACCTTTTCATTCCCCTTTAGTCTCTCTCCTCTTCTTTCTCTCTACTCTATCCTCCCTCCTCTGCGGGATTAGATTATGCGGGATTGATATCATCTCTGCCGTCAAGAAGTTCAAACAACTGCTCGGAGGCTGTTTTCGGAGTGACCTTCTCAACCTTGTCAGTCACTTCTCCATTCTCGTCCACTACGAAAGTAGTGCGCACGATACCCCAATATTTTCTACCTGCCATCTTTTTCTCCTGCCATACTCCCGCCAACTGACAGAGAGTGCCCTCCACATCCGCTATCAGGGGGAAATTCAATCCCTGTTTCTCTGCAAACTTACAATGGCTGGCGGCAGTGTCACGGCTCACACCTATCACCTGATACCCCATCTTGTTGAAGATATCAAGATTATTACGGAAGCTAACAGCCTCGAGAGTACAGCCCGGAGTATTATCCTTAGGATAGAAATATATAATAAACTTCTTACCGGGATAGTCTGACAATTTAACCTCTTTTCCTTCTCCGTCAGTTCCTAACAAATCAGGGAATTTATCTCCAATATTCATAATCAATTTCTTTTAATAGTTAACATTATTTTAAATTATTACATAAATTTAGGGCGAAAGGTTCAAAGACAATAAGGGTAAATAAAAAAGTCACCGTCATATAACGATGACTTTTTTATTAGTCGAGTTTGAGAACGGCGAGGAAGGCTTTCTGCGGCACCTCCACCGAACCTATCTGTTTCATTCGCTTCTTACCGGCTTTCTGCTTCTCAAGAAGCTTGCGCTTTCGGGAGATATCTCCACCGTAACATTTCGCTGTCACATCCTTGCGGACTGCCTTGATTGTCTCTCTCGCTATAATCTTCGCGCCGATCGCCGCCTGAATGGCTATATCAAACTGCTGACGCGGGATGAGCTCCTTCAACTTCTCACACATGCGGCGACCGAACTTTACGGCGTTGTCCGCATGGGTCAATGTCGAAAGGGCATCCACACTCTCTCCATTCAGCAGGATATCAAGCTTCACAAGCTTCGACTCCCGGAAGTCATGGATATGATAGTCAAAAGAGGCGTAACCCTTTGAAATGGATTTAAGTTTGTCATAGAAGTCTATCACAATCTCACCCAACGGCATATCAAACGTGAGCTCCATACGATTACCGGAGATATATTCCTGCTTCACCAACTCTCCCCGCTTGGAGAGACAGAGAGTCATGATCGGACCTATATAATCCGCGGCGGTGATGACCGTGGCACGTATATATGGCTCCTCGATATAATCAATCAGTGTCGCCTCGGGGAGCCCGGAGGGATTATGCACCTCTGTTACATTCCCTTTCTTGTCATGTACCTTGTAGGAAACGTTAGGGACCGTAGTGATGACATCCATGTCAAATTCACGTCCGAGACGCTCCTGCACAATCTCCATATGGAGCAAGCCGAGGAATCCGCAACGGAAACCGAATCCGAGAGCCGCCGAAGATTCCGGCTGGAACGTAAGCGACGCATCATTCAGCTGTAATTTCTCAAGAGCAGCACGAAGATTCTCAAATTCCTCGGTATCGATCGGGTATACACCTGCGAATACCATCGGCTTTACCTCCTCAAATCCCTCGATTGCTTTCTCGCACGGCTTTGCCACATGTGTGATCGTATCGCCCACCTTCACCTCCTTGGAATTCTTGATACCGGAAATGATATAACCTACATTTCCCGCCGAGAGCTCCTTCTTAGGCACCATATCCAGCTTCAGCACACCGATTTCATCGGCATGATATTCCTTACCGGTTGCCACAAATTTCACAAAGTCGCCGGTCTTGATTGTCCCGTTGACTATCTTATAATATGCGATGATGCCCCGGAAAGGATTGAAAACGGAGTCGAAAATTAAAGCCTGCAACGGAGCGTCGGGGTCTCCCTTCGGAGCCGGGATACGCTTCACGATTGCCTCGAGAATCTCATCCATACCCATACCGGTCTTGCCGGAAGCACGGATGATATCATCGTAATCACAGCCGAGAAGATCCACAATCTGATCCGACACCTCCTCGGGCTTCGCACTGTCGAGGTCGCATTTATTCAGGACGGGGATTATCTCAAGGTCATTTTCAATTGCCATGTAGAGATTGGAAATGGTCTGCGCCTGAATACCCTGTGCGGCATCCACAATCAGAAGAGCCCCCTCACACGCGGCGATAGAACGCGACACTTCATATGAAAAGTCCACGTGTCCCGGAGTGTCGATAAGATTGAGGGTATATTTTTCGCCGTCATGCTCATAGTCCATCTGGATGGCATGGCTCTTGATCGTGATACCTCGTTCACGCTCAAGATCCATATCATCCAGCACCTGCGCCTCCATATCGCGGGCGGCTACTGTGTTGGTGCGTTCAAGCAGACGATCCGCCACGGTAGATTTACCATGGTCGATATGTGCTATTATACAGAAGTTTCTGATATTTTTCATTGTCAATTTTTACTTGCAGGCATCCATGGGACAGCGGGGTTTGATCTGCTTGAAGAAATCATTGCCCTTGTTGTCTACCAGGATGAAAGCCGGGAAGTCCTCTACATCGATCTTCCAGATTGCCTCCATACCCAATTCGGGATATTCAAGAAGCTCCACATTCTTTATTGAATTCTTGGCAAGAATGGCTGCCGGTCCGCCGATAGAGCCGAGGTAGAAACCGCCATGTTTCTTACATGCGTCTGTCACCTGCTGGCTGCGGTTGCCTTTCGCAATCATCACCATTGAGCCGCCGGCTGCCTGGAACTGGTCAACGTAGGGATCCATACGGCCTGCAGTTGTAGGACCGAATGAACCTGAGGGCATACCCTCCGGCTTCTTCGCCGGACCTGCATAATAGATGGGATGATCCTTGAGATACTGCGGCATGGGCTCGCCTGCATCAAGACGCTCCTTGATCTTGGCATGCGCTATGTCGCGGCCCACGATGATTGTGCCATTGAGTGAAAGGCGTGTGGAGACAGGGTATTTATCAAGAGTCTTGAGGATCTCCTCCATAGGCTGGTTAAGGTCAATTTTCACTACCTCGCCCTCTCCTGCATTTCGGTATTCCTCAGGAATAAGCTCGCCGGGGAATTTATCCAGTTTCTCAATCCATAGACCATCCTTATTGATCTTAGCCTTTACATTACGGTCGGCGGAACAGCTCACACCCATACCGACAGGGCAGGAAGCGCCGTGGCGAGGCATACGGATCACACGTATATCATGTGCGAAGTATTTACCGCCGAACTGTGCGCCGAGTCCAATGTTATGGGCAGCCTCAAGAAGCTCTTTCTCCAGCTCTACATCACGGAAGGCATGACCATACTCGTTGCCGTGGGTGGGAAGATTGTCATAATATTTCACTGACGCTTTCTTCACTGCCGCAAGGTTTGCCTCCGCTGATGTGCCGCCGATCACGAAAGCGATGTGATAGGGAGGACAAGCCGCTGTGCCGAGAGTCTTCATCTTCTCGATGAGGAAGGGCACGAGGGTCTTTTTGTTGAGGATCGCCTTTGTCTCCTGATAGAGATAAGTCTTGTTGGCAGAGCCGCCGCCTTTGGCTACGAAAAGGAATTTATACTCATCCCCCTCTGTGGCGTGAATCTCGATCTGAGCGGGAAGGTTGCAACCCGTGTTTACCTCGTCATACATTGTGAGAGGTGCATTCTGTGAGTAACGCAGATTATTCTCTGTGTAGGTCTTGTAAACACCTTCCGAAATCTTCTCCTCATCGTCGCAACCGGTCCACACCTGCTGACCCTTATATGCGGAGCAGATTGATGTGCCGGTATCCTGACAGAATGGAAGCACACCCTTGGCAGCTATCTCAGCGTTACGAAGCATAGTGAGTGCAACAAACTTATCGTTCTCAGAAGCCTCCGGATCGGCAAGAATCTTTGCCACCATTTCGTTATGCTCGCGACGAAGCATGAAAGAGCAGTTATGAGAAGCTACATTTGCGATTACAGTCAAAGCCTCGGGATCTACCACAAGCATCTCATGACCGTTCCAATCTTCGGTCTTTACATAATCTTTTGTGATAAGCTCATACTCCGTTGTGTCGGGGCCGAGCGGAAACATTTCCTGATAATGGAAGGGTTTTGTTGCCATAGTCTTATATGTTATTTTCTGTTTTTCATCTTTTAGACATAGGCAAAATTAATTAATTATTCCTTAATATGCAAAATCTCCCGCCGCTTCATGGGTCACTCCCTTTTTCTTACACTCTTTTTAACATATTTTACGGCAGGGAGCCTGATAACTAACTTTGCCGACTATCCTTTTTTTCCTAATTTTGCAAGTCAAAGAGAATATACAAGATGAAATTTAGGAGAATCACAAATCTTGTCATGGCCATTATCATATCGGTCGTGGCGTTTAATTATCCGCTTGCCCCGGCTGAGGCTGCCGCTAAAAAAGCCAAGACTTCTCAGTCTGCCAAGACTAAGAAAAGCTCTTCGAAATCAAGGAAGTCCTCTTCCGCGTCTTCCAAAAAAAGCACAAAAGGGAAAAGTTCCACTTCTGCCGGCAAAAAGAAAAAATCGGCTGTAAAAGGTACTTCTTCAAGAAAGAAATCATCTGCTTCATCCGGTAAGAGGAAGGTAAGCAGCAAGGCAATCGCACGCACATCCCGACGCTCCTCCACCCCGGAGCCTCCAAAGGAGACCGCACAGAATGACTCTTTGACTCTCGCAGTGAATAGCGCGGTGCTTAACTGGATTCCGAAGGATATCAATCCCGGCGGACTGCGTGTGAACAGCGTACGCCCTGATAACCGCTCGCATTGCACCAATGTTAGCCTTAATGATCATTTCACCTATATGCCTGTCACCCGTCAGCTCATCGATCAGATTTCCACACAGGTGAAGCATGCCCTCCCCGATTCCTTGCAGAGATACAGAGTGAATCTCACGGTAAATAATCGGGCTTACAGCTCATACATAAATAAGATTGACGTGCTCCCGGAGAAATACCGTCATAACCCTGCTTTCGTCACTGATGTCAACCCTTGGGTGAATCCCTCCAAAGGAATGCCCGATGATCTGATTGCCCTCTGGCCCTCTCACGGCAGATATTTCAAGACCGGCTCAGGAGGCTGGGCTTGGCAACGTGGGTTCCTGTTTCAGACCATAGAGGATCTTTACACTATGGGATACATTTATCCTTATGTAGTTCCGATGCTTGAGAACGCGGGCGCATATGTATTCCTTCCGCGCGAAAGAGACACTAACCGCAACGAGGTGATTGTGGATAACGATACCAACGATGGAGGTCAGATCTTCTCCCAGCCTTATTATAAGGAGAGCAACGGCTCTCACCAATGGGCAACCGGCGAATTTGACGGATTCATCTACGACCTGCCGGATTTCCGCGACACTGAGAATCCCTTTGAAAACGGTACATACCGACAGGTTGAGACGACTCGTTCCGGAAAACCATCGGTTGCAGGATGGTATGCCGACATTCCGGAAGATGGGGAATACGCGGTGTATGTAAGCTATAAGACTCTTCCTAATTCCACCCGCGACGCGCGTTATACCGTCAACTATTCCGGAGGCACAAAGGAATTTATAGTAAATCAGCAGATGGGAGGAGGCACATGGATATATTTAGGCACCTTCCCGCTTGAGAAAGGCTACAGCGATTCAGAGCCTGTTGTCACCTTGACCAACCTCTCCTCAACCGACGGGAATGTAGTGACAGCTGACGCAGTCAAAATAGGAGGCGGTATGGGTAATATCGCCCGAAGCAACAATCGTTCGGATGTCTATTTCGATCCCTCTACTCCCGAGAATGATCTCTCCGAATATGACGAGGAGGATGAGGAAGATGTGATTGAGGAGGATGAGGATGGAGATGACAGTGGGGATATAGATGCCCCTCCGGCAGGAACCCGTGAGTATTCCGCTGCCAATCGTCCGGTAGAGGTTGCTACCCCGACAACAAGCCGAACAGCACCGAAATTCTCCACCTCCGGTATGCCCCGCTGGGTGGAGGGTGCCCGCTACTGGCTCCATTGGGCAGGTTTCCCGGAGTCTGTATATTCCCCCTATCATGGCAGGGATGACTATAAGGATGACTATACCGACCGCGGAATGTGGGTGAATTACCTCGCCGGAGGGTCGCGTGTCCTTCCTGATGAGGAGGGTCTCAATCTCCCTATCGATCTCTCTTTCGCGCTCCATTCAGATGCGGGCATAAGAAAAGATGACAGCTTTGTAGGCACATTAGGTATTTATTACACTAATGGCGGTCGTTCATATGAGGATGGTACTCCGAGGATGAATTCCCGTATTCTGACCGATCTTATCATGAGACAGATCACTAATGATATCCGCCAGACATACGAACCTAACTGGACACGCCGCTCCATGTGGGATAAGTCTTATCTCGAGGCGCGCGTGGCGGAAGTGCCGACCACTCTTATCGAGCTGATGAGCCATCAGAACTTCGCCGATATGATGTATGGTCTCGACCCCAACTTCCGCTTCTCTGTCGGCCGCTCCATATATAAGGGTATGGCTCGTTTCCTTGCTGAGCGTAAAGGTCGGGAGGTGGTGATCCAGCCTCTTCCCGTGCAGGGATTCGCTATCAAGAAAACCGGACGCAACAGTTATCGCCTGAATTGGGCACCCACACCCGATCCTCTTGAGAAGACCGCGATGCCCGACAAGTATATCATCCTTGAGCGTAATGAGGGGGATCTCGGTTTCCATAAGATTGCTGAGACAAGCTCCACTCATTTTGACCTTAAAGTCACTGACAGGGATATTCACAGCTATAAAGTGATTGCTGCCAATGCCGGTGGCTTGTCATTCCCCTCCGAGGTGCTGGCGCTCTGCGAAGGCACAAAGGATGAGAAGCCGGTTTTGATTGTCAACGGCTTTACCCGTGTGAGCGGTCCGGCTCAGGTGCGCGACAGCTCGCGTGCGGGCTTCAAAGCTGATGAAGATTTCGGCGTACCTTATATCAAAGACATATCCTTCACCGGCTATCAGCAGGAATTCAACCGCAGCGCAGGCGACCGTCACGGTGCCAGCGGAAGCCAGTATGCTACCCGCGTAATTGCCGGTAATACTTTTGATTATCCAGCCGTTCATGGTGAGGCTATCGCCAGAAACGGATATGGTTTTGTCTCTTGCTCAGCTATGGCGGTAGAGAAAGGAGAGGTTAAATTAACCGACTATGAGAACGTCGATCTTATCTTGGGTAAGCAGAAGACCACCGTTGTGGGCAACGGTAAGAGCGGCGTCAATTATCAGGCGTTCCCCGAGGCGCTGCAACATGCAGTGAAGAATTATCTTGATAAGGGAGGCAATCTGATTGTGAGCGGCGCGTATGCGGTTTCCGACCTTTTTGATCGCCGTTCCGACCGTAAGGACCAGGAATTTGCGGAGAAAGTGTTAGGCTTCCTCACTCTTGCCGAGCAGGAGAAACGTAACAATGAGCAGGCTCTCCGACGCCGTCTGGAGGAGATGAGAAATAATGAGGAGAACGCAGAGGTCGAGACTGCTCCCGATGGTCATATCTATGCTTCCGACAGGATTGCCGCCGAGCGTAATGCTCAGAATGTCTCAGCTCCCCTCTCGAATGTCCGCCGCCCGGACGGAAGAATCTCCACTACTTCAGGCAGACGCTTTGACTATTCAAATACTCTGAATGATAAGATCTATATTGTAGAAAATCCTGATATCCTTGTTCCCGTAGAAGGCTCTTCGGCGGAGAAAATCATGACCTTCTCAGCCAATGATCTCGGAGCCGGATATAAAGTGAAACGCCATAAAGGGGAACTGACCATTATGTCCGTGCCTATCGAGGCGATAAATGATCAGGCGGAGCGTGTGGCGCTTTTTAAGGATTTTCTTAAATAACAGCCAATCCGTTATTTATAATAATTGGCAGTTGCTTAAACAGTGAAAGATAATTATGAACATCATAAGATTCAAAAATGTAAATGCCCTGAGAGAGGAAATCTTCCGCTCCCCTCTCGAGCAATATGTACTCGTACAGCTTGATGACCGTCCCATCAATCTTGACCCCATCTACATCAACCGCGTGGTCGACACCGCCTCCGAGATTGACTCCACGCTGACCTATTGCTGGTTCAGGGAAAGGCAGGCGGATGGCTCTCTGCTTGACCATCCGGTAAATGACTATCAGCCCGGCTCCTTGCGCGATGATTTCGATTTCGGACCATTGGTGCTTCTTAATTCCGCCGATGTCCTTTCCGCTACAGAATCTTTTACCGATAAGGAGTCGGCGATGCTCGACGGAGGATGGTATGCCCTCCGGCTCCGTATGACGATCGGAAAGATGATATGCATGATTCCGGAGTATCTATACACTGTTGAGAGGCGGGATTATCGCAAGAGCGGCGAGAAACAGCATGATTATGTCGATCCCCGCAACCGTGCCTATCAGATCGAGATGGAACAGGTCCTTACAAATCATCTAGGCATGATCGGCGGCTTGTGGAGCGGCAACACTGAGAAGGTGGATTATGACTCGGAGCAATTTCCGGTCGAGGCTTCTGTCATCATCCCTGTGCGCAATAGAGCGCGCACTATTCTTGACGCTGTAAATTCAGCGCTCTCTCAAGAGACCAACTTCCCCTTCAATGTCATAGTGGTGGATAATGATTCTACCGACGGCACCCGTGAGGCTCTGCACTCAGTGGGGGATGACCGTCTGAAGATTATAGAGGTCAGGGATGAGGAGAAATTAGGGATAGGCGGATGCTGGAACAGGGCGCTTCTCTCGGAGCATTGCGGACGGTTTGCCATACAACTTGACTCTGATGATATCTATAATTCTCCATCGGTATTGCAGGCAATTGTAAATAAATTCCGCTCGGGCAATTATGGAATGGTGATAGGCAGCTACGCCATGATAGATTTCGAGGGTAATCCGCTGCCGCCGGGAGTGATAGCGCATACGGAATGGACTGACGATAATGGACCCAACAATGCACTCCGTATAAACGGCTTAGGGGCGCCACGTGCTTTTTTCACCCCGATTGCACGCCGTATCCTCTTCCCCAATGTGAGCTATGGAGAGGATTATGCCATGGCTTTGCGTATAAGCCGCGAATATGGAATAGGTCGTATCTTCCGTCCCCTTTATCTCTGCCGTCGTTGGGAGGGGAATTCCGATGCTGCCTTGTCCATTGAGAAAGTTAATGCCAATAATGCATATAAGGATTGTCTCCGCTCCATAGAATTGATGGCTCGCGTGAAGGCATCTTTTGATGAGGCGACACGCAACGGTAACAACCCCTTTAATCCCGCCTCACTGTTTGACAGCAATCTCCTCCCCCCCTTTATCGGGGGAGACGACGATATTTCTATCGAAGGTTTTGATGACGATGAGGATGATGACGACTGAAGATATCAATAATCTTGTGGAGCATCAATTGGACTGCTGGACTCTTGCCCGCAATAATTTTGATGCCCTCCGCGCCGTAGGTCGCCGTCCGCTCAAATCAGGCGATCTGACTCTCTATGCCCAGCATAATCCCGCCCGCGCTGTCAGCACAGGGGCAAAGACTGATGCGGCTTCCATTAAGGCGCGTCCCTGCTTCCTCTGCAAAGCCAACCGTCCGGAGGAGCAAATGGATGGCGAATGGATGCCGGGCTGGGAACTCCTTGTCAATCCCTTCCCTATACTCCCTATTCATTTCACGATTGTTGATACCGCACATCGACCGCAGGATGAGATTCCTCTTGAAATGGCAGCTATGGCGGAGGCGGCGCCCGATTTAGCTATTTTCTTTAACGGCGCCCGAGCCGGAGCCTCCGCGCCTGATCATCGCCATTGTCAGGCGGTGCTCAAATCCGAACTCCCGCTATTGCGGCTTGCTGAAAAAGCGCATACTCACGATATGGCGGATATCGTCTCCTCTGAATCTTTCGGTCTGGATCTCCCCTTCCATTTCTACAGCGCTATTATCCGCCCTGATGAGATAGGGATGGCTAATCTCTATCGGATGACTAAAATCAAGGGAGTGGACGCCAATACAGGCTGCCCTGATGCCGGACTGGTCAATGCCTTTTTCTGGATTGACGCGAGCGGCTATCTCCGTATAATAGTTATTCCACGACGTGCTCATCGTCCCTCATGCTATTATGCCGAGGGAGACAGACACTTCATGGTCTCTCCCGGAGCGCTGGATATGGCGGGACTCCTGATTCTTCCTGCCAAAGAGGATTATGAAAGGATGGATGCCGATAAGGCAAGGGAGATATATGCGGAGGTGGCATTTGCTGATAAACTCCCTTGATACTCTTTTTCCGACTCCATGAATGAGTCTTTACCAAGCGTGTAATCATGAAACATTCTACTTCAACCGACATTAATAAAAGGTCTCCGTGGTTTTGGATTCCTACTCTCTATATTGCTGAGGGTCTCCCCTATTTCGCAGTCAATACGCTTACTGTACTGATGTATGTAAATATGGGTATCTCCCTTACCGAGATGGCATTCTTTACCGGTTGGCTCTATCTCCCCTGGGTGATCAAGCCTTTTTGGAGTCCTTTCATTGACCTTTTCAAGACCAAACGGGGATGGACCATAGCGATGGAAGCTATACTGTGCATGGCTATGGCGGCAGTGGGTTTTCTACTTCCTTTCTCTTTTTTCTTCACTGCAACTCTGGTTTGCTTCTGGATAATGGCTTTCGCTTCGGCTACTCATGACATCGCTGCCGACGGCTACTATATGCTTGAGCTCTCCGATCATGAACAGGCGGCTTACGTCGGTGTGCGCTCCACTTTCTATCGTATTGCGAGTGTGCTGGGTCAGGGAGGACTGGTAATGTTGGCGGGTATACTTGAGGAGAGCACCGGGGTAGTCTCTACGGCATGGAGTATCGTCTTCATACTTCTTTCCCTTCTCTTCCTTTTCTTCACCCTCTATCATATCCGTTTCATGCCCCGTGCCGCTTCCGACATGCCAATGGCGGGTGTGACTCCGCGCTCGATCCTTTCTGATTTCGGAAAAACTTTTGTCACTTTCTTTCAGAAACCCGGCATCATCTCCGCTCTCCTTTTCATGCTCCTTTACCGCTTTCCGGAGGCTTTCTGCGTAAAACTGGTGCAGCCTTTCCTTGTGTCGCCTGCAGAAGCGGGAGGCTTAGGGTTATCCACTAAGGAGGTGGGATTTGTGAATGGCACGGTCGGAGTGATCGCTCTCCTATTGGGTGGAATATTGGGAGGTATCGCTATTTCACGCGGCGGTTTGAAAAAATGGCTATGGCCCATGGCTCTATCCCTCACACTCCCCTGCGCGGTATATTGCTATCTATCGATGTGTCAGCCCGATAACTTCTTTGTAATCTGCAGTGCGATAGCCTTTGAGCAATTCGGATATGGCTTCGGATTCACCGCCTTCATGCTCTATCTTATCTATTTCTCCCAAGGGGAGAATAAAACTTCCCATTATGCCTTCTGTACTGCCTTCATGGCTTTGGGAATGATGCTGCCGGGAATGGCAGCCGGTAAGATACATGAATGGCTTTCGCAACTTAATATCTTCGGAGGCGCGGGCGAGCAGGGTTATATAAATTTCTTCTGGTTTGTGATGCTTTGCTGCATTGTGACTTTCGCGGTGTGCATGAATGTCAGGATTGACCCTACATTCGGAAAGGCGGCAAAAAATACTACATCAAAGAACTGACCTGTTTGCCGGATAAAAAGGGAGAATCTATTGCCGGATAAGAGGGAGTTTTATAACTTTGCATAAGTGAAACGGATTTCTTCATATTTTCATCTTTTTCTGCTGTTGCCGGCATTTTTAATGTTGGCAGCCTGTTCCTCTACCCGCCATCTTCCGGAAGGGTCTCTGCTCCTTGACAAAGTGAAGATACATGTAAATGACACGACGGGGACGCTGGATGAAACGGAGATGATGACCTACGTCCGTAATCGTGAGAACAACCGTATGTTATGGAGTGCGAAGCTCAGGCTCGGGATCTATAACATGAGCGGCAAGGATTCGACAAAATGGTGGAACCGCTGGATTAGAAAGATGGGTGAGCCCCCGGTGATCTTCAGCGAGGCGAATACCCTTTCAGACGCCGAGCAGCTGCGCAAGGCGATGGTTAACGCAGGTTTTCTGAAAGCTGACGTAACTATTGACACCTCTCTCAACGCAAAGAAAAGGAAGATGAGGGTGGATTATACTCTTAATGCCGGAGAGCCATACGTTATCAGAAGTATCGAGTATGTTTTCCCTAACGATACTCTGCGGAGAGTGGCGATGGGCGACAGTTCGAGACTTATAGTACGTCCCGGAGATTTCCTTGACCGTAGCGAATTGGAAATGGAGCGTGAAACCATCACAACACGCCTGCGTAATCATGGCTATTACGCCTTCGCCAAGGAATATATAACATTCAATGCTGATACAACGGAGGGAAGTCGGGAGGTAGACCTCACTCTCACCCTTAACCCTGCCTTGGAAATGAATACCTCCGCCCCCTTAGTAGATTCCCATAAGGAATATATTATCCGCAACGTAATATATATTATGGATTATTCTCCGGGAGTGACTGAGGATATAGAGCATTATGAGGCTACCGACACGGTGAAGTATAAGGATATTACTATTTTATACGGAAAGAAACATTATCTTCGCCCCGACGTATTGGCGGATAATTGCTTTCTCATGCCCGGCGAGCTATATAAACTGCATAATCTCAATAAGACTTATTCCGCACTTTCACGCCTTCCTATCCTCAAATTTATCAATATCCGCTTCCTCCCTGTCGGGAATCAGTCGGAGAAGAGTCCTGTAGGCTTCCTGGATGCCTACATTCTCCTTACAAAGGGGAAGAGCCAGTATTTCTCTGCGGAATTGGAGGGCACTAACTCTGAGGGCGATTTCGGCGTTGCCGTTGGTCTTAATTACTCTCACCGTAATATCGGGAAAGGCTCGGAGACCTTGATTGCGAAAGTGCATGGAGCTTATGAAGCTTTGAATGGTAACATTGGCGACTTTATCCATAACCGTTACATGGAGTATGGCGTGGATTTAGGTGTGACCTTCCCGAAATTCAAGGCGCCTTTCCTACGCGATTCTTTCAAGCGCAAGATAATGGCAGGCACGGAGTTCAACCTCTCCCTCAATTATCAGGAGCGTCCGGAATATACCCGCATTATCTCCACTGCCGGATGGAGTTATAAATGGGTGGAGAATAATAAGCGCAACCGTCATACATTTACTCCCATCGATATCAATTATGTGTATCTCCCGGAGAGCACATATAATTTCATTGATCAGATAGCACCTGACAATCCTTTACTGAGATACAGTTACGAAGATCATTTCATCATGCGTCTCGGCTATAATTTCTATCATACCACGAAGCGCACCGAGCGTCCCTGGACCCGTTCGCCGCAACGCAATATCTTTACCTTGCGGTTGAATGCAGAAGTGGCGGGCAACCTTCTATTTACCATCAACTCTATCTTCACCCATAGAGCCGACTTCCATCAGGACCCTTATAAAGTGTTCGGTATACGCTATTCGCAATATGCCAAGGCTGAAGTGGATCTCTCTTTCCTTCATATTCTTAATGAGAGGAATGCGTTCGCCTGGCATACGGGATTCGGTATCGGCGTACCTTACGGTAATTCAACCATCCTCCCCTTTGAGAAGCGTTTCTACGGCGGAGGGGCAAATGGCGTGAGGGGCTGGGATGTCCGCACATTAGGTCCGGGACGTTTCCCCGGCACTAACTCCGTTTCCGATTTTATCAACCAGTGTGGCGATATCCGTCTTGAGCTCAGTGCCGAATATCGTGCCAAATTATTCTGGATACTGGAGGGTGCCCTCTTTGTAGATGCCGGCAATATATGGACTATCCGCAATTATCCCAATCAGCCTTACGGTTTCTTCAAATTCAAGGAGTTTTACAAAGAATTGGCGGCTGCTTACGGCATCGGCATCCGCATGGATTTCTCCTACTTCCTCCTCCGTTTCGACCTGGGTATGAAAGCGCATAACCCCGCTATCAACGCGGAGCCTTGGCCCGTCATTCATCCCAACTGGCATCGTGACTCATCCTTCCATTTCTCTATTGGATATCCATTCTGATGATAAGTAGTGGCTTGAATCCTTGTAAGCATAAAGCTCCATCCACTAAAATAATTTTGTTTATCTTATTATTTTATATACTTTTGTAATAGCCTAAGAGCTAATTTGAATCTCTCTGAATTATATTAGTCATGAATTCCAACGATAAAGAAACAAAATCTCTATACCGCGAAACTTCCGATAATACGGATAACAGGCTCATCAGATTCGACTGGGCTATCAAACGCCTTCTTCGCCATAAGGCTGACCACACTATTCTCAACGGTTTTCTCAGTTCTCTTTTAGGTACGGAGATCCGCATTCAGCGTCTTTTGGAGAGCGAGGGGAATCAGGAGAATGAGGAGGATAAGTATAATCGTGTGGATCTCCTTGCAGAGAATGATAAAGGTGAGAAGATTCTGATCGAGGTGCAGAATGACAGCGAGATTGACTATTTTCATCGTATGGCTTACGGCACCTCCAAACTGATTACGGAATATATCAAACGGGGGGAGGCATACGATAAGATTTCACGCATATACAGCATCAATATCGTATATTTCAATTTAGGTGTCGGCGAGGATGTCGTCTATACCGGCACAACAGAATTTCGCGGACTTCACGACCATAAAGTCCTTGAGCTTTCAGAGCGCATGAAGAGACGTTATGACATATCAAAGGTAAGCGAGATTTTCCCTCAATACTATATTCTTAAAGCCAATGATTTCAACCGATGGTCGAAAGTCCCGTTGGAACAGTGGATGTATTTTCTATCAAACAGTGAGATTCCGGAGGATGCAACAGCCCCGGGGCTGCAGGAGGCGCGGGAGGAATTAAGGATTTCCAGACTGAATAAATCAGAGCGCGAGTCCTACTATATCCATCTTGATAATATACGTAGCGCACGAAATGTCCTTGAGACAGCTCATGATGACGGTCTTTTTGAGGGCATGGAAAAGGGTATAGAAATCGGTAAAAAGGAAGGTCTCAAGGAAGGTCTCAAGGAAGGCAAAGAGAAAGGTCGGCTTGAGCAGATCAGAAAGAGCATTTCCCGGATGAGAGAAAACGGATTCGACGATGAGATGATTGCCAAGCTGTTGGACATAGACATTGCCGATATTGATGCCTGACCCCAAATTAGTACCAAGCAATTTTCTGGTTATTTCCTCTTATCATTATTTTTTACTCCTATAATTATCAGGAGTAAAAATTTTGTGTCCAAGTTCCCACCCCGAATTTGTAGAATTTTATAATTCAATACGATTTATTTTTGTTTTCCTTTTTACTTTTCATTATTTTTCACTATTTTTACGCCATATATAAATATCTTAAAAGATATTGACTTTTATTTAACTTACATATTAATTTAAATATGAGAATTCTCGGATTAGATCTTGGCGTTGCCTCTATCGGATGGGCTCTAATTGAAGTGGATGATAAGTATCTTCCTGTTAAAATTGATGGACTTGGTGTCCGTATCGTTTCCCTTGCAGATAAAGAGGGATCAGATTTTTCTTCCGGCAAGGGTGTATCCGCTTGTGCCCAACGTACCATCTACCGTACAGCCAGAAAAGGTAATGACCGGTATCGTATGCGTCGCACTACTCTCAAAAATTTCCTAAATAAACTCGGAATGATTGACCCGAAGGTAAATCTCAATCTTCTTCCCCCTTTAGATTTGTGGGCATTACGGGCAGACGGCGCTGTCAATAGGAAATTAACCCTTAATGAAATTGGTCGAGTACTACTGCATCTTAATCAAAAGCGTGGCTACCGCCATTCTAAGAATGACACATCCGAGGATGCAAAAAACACCGATTATGTCGCCAAAATCAATGAGCGATATGCCGAGCTTAGAAAGAGCGGTATGACCATCGGGCAAGTGGGTTATCAAATCCTGAAAGACTCAATACACACCTCCGTAAACGGTAAGAAATTTGTAACAGGAAGAATAAAAGAGGGTTCAGACATCTACTCAGCAAGTCATCTCTACCCACGCCAGGCTCATATAGATGAATTCGATAGGATAATGGAGGTGCAATCCTCCTTTTACCCCGATCTCCTCACTCCCGAAGTTATCACAAAGCTGCGCCATATAATATTTTTCCAGCGTCCCCTTAAATCATGTAAAAATCTCGTCTCTGATTGTGAGTTCGTTGAATATTTTGTCAAGGATACTGCTACCGGGGAGATTAAGCATTATCGCCCCAAAGTCGCGCCCGTCACTTCACCTCTTGCCCAGGAGTCAAGAATATGGGAAACTGTCAATAATCTCCGACTTGAAAATCCCATGAATAAGCCCCGCAAAGGGAAGAATATGAATGAATTATCTCTGTGGGAACCGGAGATAAATTCTCATGAGTGGAGACTTCTACAGAGAGAATATATCCTTACCTTGGATGAAAAGAAGAAAGTAGTGGACTTCCTCCGTAAAAATGAGAAGCTGACCTCCACAAATCTTCTTAAATTACTCGGTCTGAAAAAGTCAGACGGTTTCAAACCCAACATCGGAGCTGCCGGTATTAAAGGTAATACTACTTATTTTAAACTTAATGAAATTTTACAATCATATCCTGAATACCGCCATCTTCTGGACTTCAATTTAGAGATTGAGGAGAAAAGAGTGGATCAGGAAACGGGCGAAGTTATACCGGAGATTTCCGACAGATGTTATCATCAGCCTCTATATGAATTATGGCATCTCCTTTACTCTGTGTCTGAAAAGAAGGATGTTGAAGCAACTCTCAAAACGAATTTCGGTATAACAGAACAGGAAGTTATCGATAGCCTTTTCGCTCTTGACTTCAACACAGCAGGATTCTCCAAGAAGTCTGCAAAATTTATACGCCGTATTCTCCCTTATCTTATGGAGGGGAAGATGTATAGCGAGGCATGCGAGGCAGCCGGTGTCCGTCATTCCGACTATATCACATCTGAAGAGAATATCGAACGCCAACTTAAGGAAACACTCTCTCTACTTCCCAAAGGCTCTTTGCGACAGCCTACTGTTGAGAAGATTCTCAATCAGATGATTAATGTAGTCAACGCATTGATTAAGGAACATGGAGCCATCGATGAAGTGCGCATTGAATTAGCGAGGGAACTTCGCCAAACCAAAGATCAACGCAGTAACACTACGAAGGAGATATCCCTTCGCGAGACTGACAATAAACGAATTGCCAAGCTTATCGAGCAATATGGGCTTAAGGCATCGCGCAACACCATACAGAAATACCGGATGTGGGAGGAAGCCGGAGGTCGATGCGTCTACTGCGGCAAGCCAATCAGCATTACAACCTTCCTTGCCGGGAATGGAGCTGAGAAGGAGCATATCGTGCCTCGCTCTGTTCTCTTTGACGATAGCTTCTCAAATAAGACACTCTCTTGTACGGAATGTAATCGCACTAAAGGAGCAAGAACAGGATATGATTTCGTTGCTTCTCAGGGTGAGAAAAAATTGGAAGAATATCTCGCGCGTGTGGAGAATATGGCTAACAACAGTAATAAGAAGTTACGTATCTCCCGCACCAAATATAAGAGACTCCTGACACCCGGCTCTGACATTCCCAAAGATTTTCTCAACAGAGATCTTGGCGAGACTCAGTATATCTCTCGCAAAGCTATGGAGCTCCTTAGAGAAGTGGTGCGGAATGTCGGAGCTTCCACAGGTAAGATAACCGACTTCTTCCGACATCTCTGGGGGTATGACAAGATTCTCCATGACCTTAATTTGTCTCGCTATGAATCTGCTGATCTTGTGATTGAAGACACATTTACTCATAACGGACAGACTCATACCGAAAGACGCATAAAGGACTGGTCAAAGCGCATGGATCATCGCCATCATGCCATCGATGCGCTCACTGTGGCTTTGACCCGGCAGAGGTATGTCCAGCGCTTGAACAATCTTAATGCCGAGCATGGCAACCTGAAAGGAGATATTGAAAGTAACGGAAAGAATTTCAAATCAGACAAGAGCCTTATCACCCAATGGGGCGAGGCTTGCCCTCATTTCCCTGTAAGTGTAGTAAAGGCTGCCGTCGATCGTATTGCTGTTTCATTCAAGCCCGGTAAAAAAGTAGCTACCTCCGGTAAAAGAAAGAGAAAGAACGGAACAGAGTTTAAAACCTTCGTCCCTAAAGGAGGTTTGCATCTTGATACAATCTATGGTAAAATAAAAGTCCCCACAGCTGCTCGTTCCCTTAAAGATTGTCTCAAGAATCCCGACATGGTGAGCGATAGAGAGATTGCAATGAAACTAAAGGAAGTTCTCTCCTCCTGCGCGGGTGATATCTCCAAAGCTCAGAAGGAGATAAAGAAAAATCCTATCAAGTTTGATAAAGAGAACCAGCCTATACTCTATTTCCCATGTTACGAGGAACGGATGACAGTAAGAGCTGGAATAGCCTCCCTTAGTCAGAAGAACGCATCCGAAATAGTTGATCCGGTTATCAGACGTGTTGTGGAAGAGCGCTTTCAGGAATGTGGATCGGAGAAAGCCTATCAGCAGTCACTCCCGGAGCGTCCTATTGAGCATCCCGCAATGCCGGGCATTCCGGTAAAATATGTAAAGATATTCGCTTCTGTCACTCCGGATACCGTTGTACCCGTGCGTAAACATGGGGATAAAGCTATCGGTTTTGCAAAACCGGGCAGCAATCATCATGTGGCATTCTATCAGCAGGAGGATGGAAATATCTCCGCATTGGTCACTCCATTCTGGGTGGCGGTAAATAGAAAAAAACTCGGATTAGACCCCATCATCCATAATCCGCAAGAGGCCTGGGATAAAATCATAGAGTTAGGCGATAAGATTGACGAAAGCCTACTGACCTCCATGCCACTTCCCAATGACCAATTCATGATGAGTCTTCAGCAAAATGAAATGGTAATTCTGGGATTAAGTGATGATCAGTGGAATGATGCATGGCAGCAGAAAGATTTAAAGACACTTACAAGTCACTTATATCGAGTGCAAAAAATGTCAGATGGAGACTACTTCTTCAGACTCCACAATAATACCTCTACTGAATTTAATGCAGATCATCGTATCATGCAAACTGTAATTAGATGTACAAGTCTAAAAACATGGAAGTCTCTCAACCCTCATAAAGTTTCTCTCACCCATACCGGACAAATAATTCCTCTCCATGATTAAAAGAACTCTCCACTTCTCCAATCCGGCTTATCTCTCACTCCATTTAGGACAAATGGTAATAAAATTCCCATCCGAAAATGGAGAGGAGAGAAAAACCGTGACTCGTCCGATAGAAGATATCGGAATTGTCATTATTGAAAGCCACGCCGTCACTATTACATCTGCCCTACTTTCTGAATTATTGGCAAATAATGTGGCGGTCGTCACTTGCGATGAGCGCCATCTTCCCAATGGTTTACTCCTTAATTTAGATGGGAATACTCTACAGACTGAACGTTTCTTAGCCCAGATCAATGCCTCCATTCCCCTCAAAAAACAGCTCTGGCAACTGACTGTTAAGCAGAAAATTGCCAATCAGGCAGCTCTACTTAAACACGTCGGCGGCGTAGAAACCGGTTGTATGGAGGCATGGAGCAGAAATGTCAAGAGTGGCGACAGTGATAATTTAGAGGGACGCGCGGCAGCATATTACTGGAAGAATTTCTTCCCTGACCTTCCGGAATTTCGTAGAGGTCAATTTGAAGATGCGCCTAATCATCTGCTGAATTATGGATACTCTATATTAAGGGGAGTCATAGCACGCTCATTGGTCGGCAGCGGCTTACACCCAACTTTGGGTATCTATCATCACAACAAATATAATTCATATTGCTTGGCTGATGATATCATGGAGCCATATCGCCCTTATGTGGATAAAGTGGTAATGAATATCGGTAATCTATTCGGATGGGCGACTCCTATCACAAAAGATGTAAAGAAGATATTGCTCTCGATCCCTACATTAGATGTGGTGATCGATGGGTTAAGACGTCCTTTAATGGTAGGAGCTTCCATCACAACAGCATCCTTGGCACGCTGTTTCATGGGAGAACAAAGGAAAATATCATATCCGCGGATAGATGAAAACACGTTTAAATGAATATAAGATTATGTGGGTAATGGTATTCTTTGATCTTCCCACTGAAACTGCCAAGCAACGCCACGCTTATACTCAGTTTCGCAAAGCGTTGATAGCAGATGGATTTGAGATGTATCAATTCTCCATATATATGCGTCATTGTCCATCCAAGGAGAATGCGGAGGTACATATCAAACGTATCACTGCCTCGCTTCCTGTAGAAGGGAGAGTTTGCATGATGACCATAACTGACAAGCAATTTGGAGAAATAAAAATATTTGATGGCAAAGCACCAACCAATTCCGAGATACGATCTATCCAATTAGATCTATTCTAAAACTTTGTATAGAATTGAAAAACTAAAATTAAAAAATCCGGCTCTATAAAAAAGAAGTCGGATTTTTTAATTAAGAATCACCATTTATATTTCTGTCTATCAGCGTATTTCACACATTGAGGCTGTGATTCTATATGCAAATATAATAAAAAGGACGCAAATCACAACTATGCAGTAATAGGATTTTCCAAATTGTCGGCTGTGATTCTATATGCAAATATAATAAAAAGGACGCAAATCACAACTGCATCTCTTCCGAAGCAATACGGGTAGGCGCTGTGATTCTATATGCAAATATAATAAAAAGGACGCAAATCACAACACCATGGATGAAGTAATTTCAGGTTTTCAAGCTGTGATTCTATATGCAAATATAATAAAAAGGATGCAAATTACAACGCGGAGCAGGAAGAGGCACGCGTATCTTTTTGACTAAAGCATATAAGAAAATATGGATATTATCATATCTGCACATAAGCTTATCTCTTTGTTGAGTTCTACCAGGAGTTGAGGCGAACCCTGGGGGAGGAAAGGACGTTATATATGTAAAAAATTATAGAAATTACAGGATATGTTAAGTAAGAAACTTGAAGATGCTCTTAATGAGCAGGTGAACGCTGAGATGTGGTCAGCTTATCTATATCTCTCTATGTCGATTTATTTCAACTATGAGGGCAGACCGGGGGTGGCTAATTGGTTTAGGATTCAATTTCAGGAAGAGCAGGCACATGCCCTCGCCCTCATGGATTATCTGAATGCAAGAGATGCGAAGGCAGTGCTCCAACCTATCGCGGGCGTTCCCGAGTCATGGGATTCTGTGAAGGATGCGTTCGTAGCAACTCTTGAACATGAGCAGAAAGTGACCGAACTTATCAATAATCTTTATGCACTTGCAGAGGAGGAAAAGGATTTTGCTACGCGCCAAAAACTCAACACTTTTGTGGCTGAGCAGGTCGAGGAAGAGGAGACTGTACGCCAGATTATCGATGACCTTAATCTTGTCGGCAGTGACGGCACAGGACTTTATCAGATCGATCGCCAGTTGGCAACGCGCACTTATGTGGCTCCACAGCTCTGATCTACTGATTCTCCAATCAAAAAAGTATAATGAAGAGAAAAAAGATTTATTTCGCAGGAGGGTGTTTCTGGGGGACAGAACACCTTTTTTCGCTTGTAGCCGGAGTGGTTGGGACGGAGGTCGGCTATGCCAACAGTCGCGTACCTTATCCCGAATATAAGGAGGTATGCAGCGGACAGACCGGGGCTGCGGAGACCGTAGAGGTGGAATATGATGATATGGAGGTCTCCCTGACGGAATTGCTTTCCATTTATTTCAAAAGTATAGATCCGACTTCACTCAACCGACAGGGTAACGACCGCGGCACTCAATATCGAACCGGAATATATTATGTTGACCGGGATGACGTGCCGGTGATTGAAGCGTTCGTAGCGGCTGTTGAAAGAAGAAACACCGAGCCGATTGTTGTAGAAGTCATGCCTCTGGAGAATTTCTATCCGGCTGAACTTTATCATCAGGATTATCTGGAGAAGAATCCCGGCGGATATTGCCATATCGATCCGGCACTTTTTGAGGAAGTAAAGAGCAGGGAGGGCAGGAAAAATGAAAAATCGCAACTCAGGGAGCGGCTTACGCCTCTGCAGTGGGAAGTTACGCAGAATGGCGCAACGGAGCGTCCGTTTGTAAATGAATATGATGAGGAATTCCGAAAAGGAATTTATGTAGATATCACTGACGGAACCCCGCTTTTCATTTCCTCCCGTAAATACAACTCAGGTTGTGGCTGGCCGGCGTTTACCCGTCCTATTTCATCCGACCTTATTACTGAACACACCGACACCTCTTTCGGACGTGTACGCACAGAGGTACGCTCCGCCTCAAGCGGTGCGCATTTAGGTCATGTGTTCCCTGACGGTCCGGCATCGGAAGGAGGACAGCGTTACTGCATAAATTCAGCCTCCCTGCGCTTTATCCCTATTGAGGATATGGAGAAAGAAGGGTATGGAGACTATAAGAATCTGATTGAAGAAGAGTGAGTCGCAGGGAATGACGAATGAGTCCGACCGTAGCGACTTAGGCTCAATCCACTAAAAATTATCGATAGTCTTTAAATAGTAACTGAAAAAGATCAGAATTTTCTTTTTAATTTAAAGGATTTTCCTTAACTTTACATCGCAAAATAAAAAGACGCAAATCACAATAAGGACTTTTAGTCCGATGTGAAAACAACCTATTCGGGGCTAATCATTTGATTAGCCTCGTTTTTTATGTTCTCTTCGTTATCAGCTTCCCTTATGCTTCATATATAAGCTTTTTTATCCTTATCTCTGCCGGCTAAAGTCTAAATTAGGGGCTACCTCCTATCTTTACTGAATATTTTTGTTATATTTGTATGGAAGTCGCTCCGTATCATTAATGATCTAAGAAGAGGCTTCAAAAATATTGATTGAAATGAAAAAATTAGTAATATTTGATCTTGACGGCACGCTGCTCAATACAATCTCCGACCTGGGGAATGCCTGCAATTATGCCCTCCGCATGATGGGATATTCCGAACATGCCCTCTCTACATATAATTATATGGTCGGAAACGGTGTCAGAAAATTAGTGGAACGCGCCGTGCCGGATGCCGATGAGGAAACTATCGATAAACTTCTCTCCATTTTCAGAGAATATTATGACGAACATTGCACTGACTCAACCCTCCCCTATCCCGGCATCCCGGAATTATTGAAGGAATTGACTGAGAAGGGTGTGGCTATTGGCGTGACTTCCAATAAATATGAGCCGGCGGTAAAAAAAATAGTCACTCACTTCTTCCCCGATATCCCTTTCGTTGCTCTATTAGGACAGGTTGAGGAGCGTCCCCCTAAACCGGATCCCTCCATAATCTTCGCTCTACTCAATGAGAGTCCTTGCGCTAAAAAGAATATCCTCTATGTGGGCGATTCAGCAGTGGATATGGAGACAGCCCGCAGAGCTTGCGTCACATCTGCCGGCGTGACCTGGGGCTTCCGTCCCGTGTCGGAACTCCGCAGAGCCTACGCAGAGCATATAGTCAACAAACCATCCGAAATCCTTAGACTTGTAGATGAATTATGAGCGAATATATTTTCAAACATTCCTTTCTCGTCTCTGCCAATGAGGCTAACCCGGAAGGAGAATTGGCTGTCACTATCCTCGTCAGCAATCTGATCGAGGTCGCCACACGCGCCGCGATGGATCTAAATATAGGAAATCCGGTGATGGCTCATCTAAATGCCGGATGGGTGCTCTCCCGTCTCACTATCGAACTGTCGCGGTATCCTAAGGTAAATACTTATTACTCCATCGAGACATGGGTAGAGAGCTGGAACCGTCATTTCTCCGTTAGATGTTTCGAGATTAAAGATGGCGACGGAGTCACGGTCGGTTATGCCCGCTCGGTGTGGATGGTGCTTAACACAGAAACACATGAGAATTTCGGTTTGGGTCATCTTTCCCTGCCGGAGGGAGCAATTAAGGATAAGGATTGTCCTATCGCACGGCAGGAGAAACATGTGGAGATAGTGAACGAGGGCGAAACGGGTTCCTCATCTTCCTCTCTTTCAGCCAATACCGAGACTCTTCTTTATACTTTCCGATACAACGATATTGATTTCTACCGTCATGTCAATACGGTAAGATACGTCTCTCTTCTCCTTAATTCATACTCGCTTGAGGAATTTGACAAATCATTTATCCGTCGTCTTGAGCTTTCTTTTCTTCATGAGGGCAACTTTGACGAAACGGTGGAGATACGACGTTTCAATCATGACTCCTCACTCTCCTCTTTTTCTCTTTTCTCAACAAAGAAAAATCTGCCTATCCTCTTTGCAAGAATAGGATTAGAGAAAAGGATTGATTAAGATTCCGGATATTTTCAATCTTTAATTATAAAATCTGTTGATGCACATGATATGTATTTGCACATCATGTGCATCTCTTTTGAAGTAACTTTGCATCATAAAAAATAAGAATTATGTGTAAACATTGTCATACTTCAAAAGATACAGAGAGTCATAGTCATAGTCACTCTCACGATCATAAACATTGCCATTCCCACAATCATTCTCACCACCATGAGAATGAATCTTGCGGATCCGGTTCAGCCTGCGGATGCAGTCATCATCATCACGAAAAAGAGGAACACGCGAACTTCTTCACAACTTATGCAAAAGAGCTCCTTACAGGCTTGCTACTGGTGGGCGGATTAATCCTCTCCCATTTTATTCCTTCACAATTATGGTGGATATATTATATAGCCGCGGTGCTACCGGTCGGTCTCCCCATTCTTAAAGAGATGTTTGAGAGCTGGAGAGAGGGAAGCGTTATGAATGAGTTTACCCTTATGGTGGCAGCCACTGTTGGAGCATTTCTTATCGGGGAATATCCCGAAGGAGTTGCAGTGTTGCTCTTTTACTCTTTCGGAGAGAAGATGGAGGACACGGCTTCCGAAGATGTTAAAAAACGGATCAAGTCACTTCTCGGACGCCTTCCTGAGACTGCAAGATTGAAGGAGGATGAGAACCTGCGGACAGTAAATCCCTCCGACCTGAAGATCGGAGATATAATCATGGTCAATCCGGGCGAGAGAATACCGGTCGATGCCATTCTTACGGGAAACCGGGATATTGATTTCGATACCTCTGCTATCACAGGAGAATCCGTACCGCGCACTTTCCATCCGGGCGATGAATTATCATCCGGCATGATACCGGTAAACAGAGCTGTGGAATTGCGCACTTCCCGATTATTCTCCGACTCATCCATGACAAGAGTGATGAAGATGATAGAGGAGGCTCAGGAATCAAAGTCACCGACCGAGAACATGCTTCGTCGAATCACCCGCTGGTATACTCCCGTGGTTTTTACCGCTGCCCTTCTTCTTTTCTTTATCCCCTGGATTATAGCCGGGGCACAGGGTGTCTCTTTTGAATGGATGAAATGGCTTCGCCGGTCGCTGATATTCCTGGTGTGCAGTTGTCCCTGTGCATTGGTGGTGAGCATCCCTTTAAGTTATTTCGCCTCTTTGGGAAATGCTTCGCGTCGCGGACTTCTTTTCAAAGGTTCCAAGTTTGTGGATGCCATGCGTGATGTCAAGACAGTGATGCTTGACAAGACCGGCACTCTTACCACTGGAAAATTCCATGTATCGGCTGTATCCTCAGATGGAAAAGATGAAAAGGTTATTGCTTTTGCGGCTGCACTCGACCGCGAATCGGCGCATCCTCTTGCCATAGCCATTGTGGAATATGCCAAAGAGAAGAACTTGAATGACGTAGAGGCTACTGACGTTGAGACGGTATCCCATGGAATGTCAGCTATCATTGACGGCAAGATATGTCTCGTAGGATCTCGCTCTCTAATGCGCAGCCATGACATAGCACTCCCGGATACAACTTCCGATGCTTCTGAAATCTGTGTTGCTTATGATGGAGAATATTTAGGTTCTATCTATCTACTTGACACTGTAAAACCTGAGGCTCGGGAAGCCATCGCCCGCCTGCATGAATTGGGTGTGGAATCTGTGGAGATTCTCTCCGGAGATCATGAAGCTGCCGTGAGTCGGGTCATGAAAGAGGTTGGAGCGGATGCCTTCCATGCTTCACTTCTTCCTGAGGATAAACAGCGTATTATCAATGAACGTCGCGAAAACACATCCGGGAAAGTTGCCTTTGTCGGAGACGGTATAAATGACGCACCGGCTATTGCAGCGTCAGATGTCGGTGTGGCTATGGGTACACTCGGCACGGATCTTGCAATGGAAAGCAGCGACGTAGTGATAGCAGGTGACAACCTCACGAAACTTCCGGAGGCTATCTCCTTAGGAAGAAAGGTAAGGAGAGTGGTGACTGAGAATGTCACTTTCGCAATGGGCGTAAAGGCTCTTGTAATGACTCTCGGCGCCTTCGGTATAGCTTCTCTCTGGGCTGCAGTTTTCGCCGACACGGGAGTGACTCTGATAACAATTTTATGGACTCTTATCCGTTTAAGAAAGTAGAATAATCTTCTATATGGCTGATGAGGAAATAATAGAGAAAATGAATAGACTCGGCGTGCGTCCCACTGCCGTGAGAATAATGGTCGGTCGTCTGCTTCTGACAGCCGACCATCCTCTTTCCGGTCTGGAGATTGAGCAGGTGCTGGACACGGTGGATCGCTCCACCATCACCCGCTCCTTATCGCTTTTTACAGAAAAAGGGATTGTCCATGTTATTGATGACGGTTCCGGGGCTGCCAAATATGAATGGTGTGACTCGCATGATGATAGTGACTCTGACCGTCACATCCATTTTCACTGTGTGAATTGCGGCAGAACTTTCTGTCTACATTCCAACCCTATCCCGGATATTCCTCTCCCTGAAGGCTTCCTCGCCGAGTCAGCCAATTTCACGATCGCAGGAAAATGCGACAAATGCACCTCGCATTTCTCGAAGGTATAAGGCTCCATCCACTAAAAAAGACTGTGTCAGTATGTAATAATTCATTCCGACACAGTCATTTATATTAGGTTTGTGATAATGTAGTATCAATTATATAACGCCCTGCGCCATCATTGCATCAGCTACTTTCAGGAAGCCTGCGATATTGGCACCCTTCATGTAGTTGATATAGCCGTCGGGCTGCTTGCCATGCTCAACGCACGCATTGTGGATATCATTCATGATGGTATGAAGCATATCATCCACTTTCTTCGCGCTCCATTGCAGATGCTCTGCATCCTGAGTCATTTCAAGACCGGATACTGCTACACCGCCCGCATTGACCGCCTTACCGGGTCCGTAAGGAATCTTATGCTCAAGGAAGCAGTCGATAGCCTCAGGAGTACATCCCATGTTGGAAACCTCCGCCACTAACAATACCTTATTATCTACAAGCTGCTTGGCATCCTCGCCATTGAGCTCATTCTGAGTGGCACAAGGAAGAGCGATATCAACCTTCTGTTCCCACGGTTTGCGACCGGGGAAGAATGTAGAGCCGGGGAAACGATCCGCATAGGGAGCCACAATATCATCGCCCGTTGCACGAAGCTCAAGCATATACTCTATCTTCTCTGCATCAAGACCTGCGGGATCGTAGATATATCCGTCAGGACCGGAGATAGTCACGACCTTGCCGCCAAGTTCAGTAGCCTTAGTAGCTGCTCCCCATGCCACATTTCCGAATCCGGAAATTGCTATGGTCTTCCCTTTTATATCAGTGCCGAGGTCGTTGAGCATATTGCATGTAAAATAGAGTGCTCCGAAACCGGTTGCCTCCGGACGGATACGGCTTCCACCGAATGAAAGACCCTTTCCTGTGAAAGTACCGGTATTCTCCCGTGCCAATTTCTTATACATGCCATACATATAGCCCACTTCACGGCCGCCGACACCTATATCGCCTGCCGGAACATCGCGGTCAGGTCCGAGATTGCGCCAGAGTTCAAGCACGAATGCCTGACAGAAACGCATGATCTCCGCATCGCTCTTGCCACGCGGGGAGAAGTCTGAGCCTCCTTTTGCGCCTCCCATCGGAAGAGTGGTCAAGGCATTCTTGAAGGTCTGCTCGAAACCGAGGAATTTCAGGATAGACAGATTGACTGACGCATGGAAACGGATACCTCCTTTGTAGGGACCGATAGCGTTATTGAACTGTACGCGATATCCGATATTGTTCTGCACCTCACCCTTGTCGTCAGTCCATGACACACGGAATGTGAAAATCCGATCCGGCTCGACCATTCTCTCGATGATCTTCGCTTTCTCAAATTCAGGATGAGAGTTATATACATCCTCCACAGACATCAGGACCTCTTTTACTGCCTGAAGATACTCCTTCTCGCCGGGGTGCTTCGCCTCAAGCCCGGACATAATGTCATTTATGTTCATGTGTAATAGTATTTAGATTTATAGGTCTTATATAACTAATTGAAATTTCTGTATATGTGATTTCATGGTACAGATTCATCGGTTAGCTCCGATTTTTCTGTATTACAAATCTACAGTATATTCTGCGGATAAGCAAAAAAAATAATATGTTTAAAAGCAGAAAAGGCTCCCCCGGATGGGGAAGCCTTCTCCTATATTATTTTTAGAATTATCTTACTTCTGAGTGAAGATTACGATACGGTTCCAGTCGTTAGTGCTGTAGGGCTGAACATCAGAACCATCATACTTAACAGTGAGGCGGTTAGCGTCGATACCGTAGTTGTTGATGAGGGCGTCAGCAACAGCGTTAGCACGTTTCTCAGAGAGCTGGAGGTTGTACTCAGCTGTACCTGTATCCTTATCAGCGTAACCAACAACCATTACCTTCTCGTTGGGGTTAGCCTTAAGCCACTCAGCCATGTTGTAGATGTTCACTTCCTCTGTAGGCATGATCTTAGCAGAGTTGATAGTGAAGCGTACAGTTGACATGAGAGGAGCGTTTGCACAATCTTTCTGTACAACGGGCTCGGGGCAAGGAAGCTGTGCCTGAAGAGCTGCTACAGTTGCGCCACAAGCGAGGAGCTCAGCGCGGAGGTCGTTAACCTGACCGTTGAGAGCGGCGATCTGAGATACATACTCACACTGGTTGAACTTGTTCCAGTTGCGGCCACCAACGTTGATGTTGAAACCACCCATTACTGATACGTTAGCCTCGATAGAAGGACCCTGTGCGATACCGTTCCAGTTGTCACCGTAGAATGAAGCACGTGCCTCAGCGAAGAAATCTACATACTCGCAAAGACGGAAGCGGAACTGAAGACCTGCTGATACAGGGAGTGTCCATACTACACGCTTGTAGCTCTTCCAGTCGTTGATGGTGTTCTCACCCTTAACGAACATATTGCCCTGGCTGTTGCGTAGATCCCACATAGCGTCGCCACCAAGACCTACGAAAGGTATAAGAGAGAATACGCGGTTATCGTTAACACCCTTGATTGAGTTGAACATATCCCACATCAACTCTGCCTGAAGCTGTGCGTGTTTTGCACGAGTCCACTCGTATGAATCCCAGTGAAGAGCACCGCCCATTGCCTTGATGCGGAAACCTACATAGGGAGATACCCAGCGGCCGAAACCGAAGCCGTACTGTGCAGTCATCTTCTGACGATCTACAACTGCCACGTGCTTGCGCTCAACGAAAGGCTGTGTGATACCTGCGCTCAACTCGATAAACCAGTTGTTGCGCCAGTTTGAGAAATAGTGGCTGGTGTTGTCGCAAGTGAACTCAGTCACTGTTGTGGCCTCATCCACGAAAACATCCTGTGCGTTAGCGGGTGCTGCTACTGCGAGCGCGCCTGCAACTGCCATTGCGTAGTAAAGATTCTTAGCTTTCATAAAAATTATTACTTAAAAATTATTATTTGCGTTGTCAATTCCGTTCGGTGGAATTATACATCTTTAACATTCAAAACTTTTTTTTGGTTTCAGCAAATATCTCTTTTTTTCTAATTTTTTATCAACATTTGATTTAACCAGCTTTATTTCAATGATTTGGAAAATAACTTTTTTTCTTCTTTTTTCTCTATTTTCCTCTCGCTTCTCTCAGACTTTCACTATTTTTGAGTTAATTACTCTTCAAAAAGTTTAATCTGAATCTTTACCATTCCATATATTTTGACTAATTTTGAGTCATAATTTTATGGCATTGGTAAGTTTCAGGAGGCAAAATTAGCATATTTTTGCCAATCTGCAAAATAAATCAACCATTTCTACCATTTTTAGTCTAATTTTCGCTTTGAAGAATGGCGCTAAATAAGAGGAAAATAAGAATTAAAATAGAATCCGTATCCAGCCTTTCCACTATTGCCGACCGAACCTCGCCGATATGGAAAGTGGCTCTCTTTTCTATTCTTTTTATTATCGCTTCCCTCTTTGGAGGTGCGCTCATCGTCTTCTTTACTCCTCTGCATACTCTCCTGCCGGGCTATCTTAAAGAGGACCAGCGGGCGGCTACCGAAGACAATATCCTGCGTCTTGATTCTCTAAGGGAGGTATATGAGACCAATCAGAGATTTATCGATAATTATCTTCGTGTCACTGATATCTCTCGTGTGGCTTCCGACTCTGTTCCTCCCGTGGCTCCCGATTCCATACACCATATAAAGGACACTTTGATGCTCCCGACTGAAAGGGAACGTAAATTTGTGGCGCGTATGGAGGAGCAGGAGCGTTTCAATATCTCTGTCCTCGCCCCTCTGGCTGCCGAAGGGATGTTTTTCTCAAATCCCGCAGATGCCGGAATATTTCTTTCCTCTTCTAAAGACTCTTATATCGGTATCGTCGTTATCCCTTCCGATTCGCAGGTGCTGAGCATTGCCGATGGCACGGTCATCGCCGTATATTTCTCACGCAGGGAGAAAGGATATGTGGCAATTATACAACATTCCCGCGGGTTTGTCTCCAGATATGCCGGCATGGGCGTGCCTCTCGTTTCTATGGGTGAGAACGTGGACGCAGGACAGATTATCGCCGCAGCCCCCTCCCCTGATAAGTTTGGGAAAAGATTATTGGATATTAGAATGTGGCATAATACTCTCCCGGTGATCCCTTATAATTTCATTCATGAATCAGAGATCACTCATGAGGAGGAACTCTTCGGACAGGAGAACAGTTTTGACGCCCCGAGGGGAAAGTGATGGCTGCAGGGGAAATTAATAATGAATATCATATGAAGAGAAATATAGCTATTCTGGGAAGCACCGGAAGTATCGGCACCCAGACTCTTGACATCATATCGGAAAATCCGGATATCCTGGCGGCAACCGTCCTGACTGCGCGCCGCAACTGGCAATTACTTGCCGAGCAGGCGAAACGCTTTAGTCCTGTAAAGGTTGTGATCGGCGAGGAGGAGTATCTGCCTATGCTCAGGGATGCACTTAAAGATACCAATGTAACAGTTGAGGCGGGTGCAGATGCCATAGCTGAAGCGGCTGCCATGCCTGAGGTTGATACTGTTGTCACGGCAATGGTCGGCTACAGCGGCTTGATACCCACTATCAATGCTATCAAAGCTGAAAAAAGAATTGCACTCGCCAACAAGGAGACATTGGTGGTCGCCGGAGAGGTTATCACCCGCCTTCTAAAAGAGTATCGCGCTGAAATTCTTCCTGTAGACAGCGAACATTCCGCTATCTTTCAATGCCTTATGGGTGAGACCCGGGCACAGGCTTCAAAAATTATACTTACAGCTTCGGGAGGTCCTTTCCGCACCAAGAATCTGGGAGAGCTGGAAAATGTTACTGTCGCCGATGCTTTGCGTCATCCCAACTGGTCGATGGGGGCAAAAGTCACTATCGATTCCGCTTCTATGATGAATAAGGGTTTTGAGATGATTGAGGCTCGCTGGCTTTTTGATTTCCAGCCAAAGGATATTGAGATTGTGGTGCATCCTCAGTCGATCGTTCATTCGATGGTGGAATTTGTTGACGGATCGATAAAAGCTCAGTTGGGAACTCCCGATATGCGCATCCCTATATCGCTGGCGCTCGGCTATCCCGACCGTCTCCCCTCCCCTCGCGCCGGGCTGACACTCAGCCAATACGCCTCCCTTACTTTTGAAGCGCCGGATTACGACAAATTTCCGCTGCTCAAGCTTGCCTTTGAAGCTATTGAAGAGGGGGGGAATATGCCCTGCATTCTGAATGCCGCCAATGAAACGGCTGTCGATGCCTTCCTGCATGAGAAGATAAGATTTGTTTATATGCCCCGACTGGTCAGGGATGTGATGGATGCCACTCCCTTCATAAGAGATGTGAACCTCGAAGATCTTGTAGCCACAAATGCGGAGGCACTCCGGATAGCGGAAGAGAAAATAAAGAAATATCTATAACCGTTATTTCTATTGATGCACCTTTATTTATACTCCGTGCATATATACATTTATAATAATAAGAAAGAAAGAGATAGAAAGTGGAAACATTCCTCATAAAAGCGGCACAGCTCATTTTAGCCTTTGCCATCCTTGTGATAATTCATGAGTTCGGTCATTTCCTTTTTGCCCGTATCTTCGGGATAAAAGTGGAGAAATTCTATATCTTCTTCGACCCATGGAAGTCTCTCTTCAAATGGAAACCGAAGAGCAAGAAGAAAAATTCCTTCTGGGGAGATACGGAGTATGGTATCGGCTGGCTTCCCCTGGGTGGCTATTGCAAGATAGCCGGAATGGTGGATGAGTCGATGGATACGGAGCAATTAAAGAAGGAGCCTCAGCCGTGGGAGTTCCGATCCAAACCGGCATGGCAGCGTCTGCTTGTCATGATTGCAGGAGTGCTCTTCAATTTCCTTCTCGCCATTATCATCTATGCCGGTATAGTTTACGCCACCGGCGAGAAATATGTACCGATGAATGAGGCGCGTATGGGTATGGAGTTTTCCGGTGAGGCGCGCAAAATCGGTTTTCATAACGGCGATATACCTGTGAAGGCTGACGGCGAGGCTCTTGATCGCCCTGCGGATGCTTTCATGAAGATGATGCAGGCGAAGAAAGTCACCGTGCTTCGTGATGGCAAGGAGGTGGACATCAATATCCCTGAGAAATTCATTTTCAATATCGAGCAGGAGGCGAAGAGCGATACGGCCTCAATAGCATTCTTCGCTTATCGTTTCCCGGCGCGTGTCACTCAGCTTATGCCGGGCGAAGGCGCGGCTAAGGCAGGCATAAAGGAGGGCGACACTTTTATTGCCATTGATTCCGTCGCCACACCCTCTATCCTCGATTTCCAGAAGAATCTCGCCGGACATGACGATCAGACGGTGAATGTCACTTTCACCCGTATGACCGAAAACCGTCTCGATACTCTGACTCTCCCCGTGAAACTTTCCTCATCTTCCAAGATGGGTATTGGATTGGAGATCGATCCTTCCGCTTTCTTCAATAGTAAGGAAATCAACTATTCTCTGCTTCAGTCCGTTCCACGCGGAATAGAGATGGGCACTGATAAACTGACCGCTTACGCCAAGTCAATGAAAATGGTATTCACCAAGGAGGGCGCCAACTCTATCGGGGGGTTCGGCTCTTTAGGTGCTATATTCCCTGAAAAATGGAATTGGATTGCTTTCTGGAATATCGCGGCTTTCCTCTCCGTGGCTTTGGCTTTCATGAATATTCTCCCTATCCCGGCTCTGGATGGCGGTCATGTCCTCTTCCTCCTGTATGAGGTCGTGACAGGTCGCAAGCCGAGTGATAAATTTCTTGAATATGCACAGATGACCGGAATGGTGCTTCTCATCCTCCTGCTGCTCTATGCTAACGGAATGGATATCGTGCGTCTCTTTAAATAAGAAAGTTTTCAATCTATGAATAATAAGACTATACGGCTTAAGCCGGGTAAGGAGGAGTCGCTCCTTCGCCATCATCCCTGGGTTTTCTCGGGGGCTATCGCTTCTCTCCCCAAAGATGTAGAGGAAGGAGAAGAGGTAGTGGTTACTGACTCAAAGGGAAATGTTTTGGGCACGGGACATTACCAGATCGGCTCCATCGCCGTGCGTATCCTTGAATTCGGTACCGACCGTCTCTCCGAGGATTTCTTTGAGCGTCGCCTCCGCAACGCCTTCGCTCTCCGTCAGGCTTTGGGTCTGATCCGAGCTGACAACAACTGTTTCCGTCTCGTGCATGGCGAAGGAGATTTTCTTCCGGGACTCGTGGTGGATATCTATGGCGACACTGCCGTAGTGCAGGCTCATTCTCCCGGTATGCACTTCGCCCGCAGGAAAGTGGCGGATGCGCTGACACTTATCCCGGAGGCTAAGATCCGTAACGTCTATTACAAGTCGGAGACCACCCTTCCCTATAAGGCTCAGCTTGACGCTACCAATGAGTATCTCATCGGCAGCTACGACGGAAATATCGCCCTCGAGAACGGTCTGCAGTTTAATATCGACTGGCTGAAGGGTCAGAAGACCGGTTTCTTTGTGGATCAGCGCGAGAACCGGGCCCTGCTTGAGAAATTCGCTAAAGACCGCAAGGTGCTCAATATGTTCTGTTATACCGGCGGTTTCTCTGTCTATGCCATGCGTGGCGGCGCGAAATCAGTGGAATCTGTCGATTCATCCTCCAAGGCTGTGGCTCTGACCGATGCCAACATAGATCTGAACTTCCCGAATGATCCCCGCCATACCACCCACGATACAGATGCCTTCAAATTCCTTGCCGATATGGAGAAGGATAAGTATGACCTCATCATTCTTGACCCTCCGGCTTTTGCCAAACATCGCTCGGCAATCAAGAATGGACTGATCGGTTATCGCAAATTGAATGGCAAAGCTTTCGAGAAGATTAAATCCGGTGGTATCCTCTTCACCTTCTCATGCTCTCAGGCTATCACCAAGGAGATGTTCCGTCTGGCGGTATTCAGCGCGGCGGCAAAATCGGGAAGGAAAGTGAGAATACTTCATCAGCTCTCCCAGCCCGCGGATCATCCTGTGGATATCTCTCATCCCGAGGGAGAATATCTGAAGGGATTGGTGCTATATGTCGAATAATGCTTCAATCTGATTCCTCTTAATATAAAAGGCAACGTAATCCCTAAATATAATACTCCTCTAAAATAATAGAAGACTTCATGAAAAAATTCATTCCGACATTAATCATCGGTAGTATGACTGTTTTAAATTCCGGTGCGGTCGTTGATAAGACCTTCAATTATCATGTCGACCGTTTTGCCGATATCGAGGTGCTTCGTTATGAAGTGCCCGAGTTTCATCGCTTGTCATTAGAGCAGAAAAAGATGCTCTATTATCTCTCTCAGGCCGCCCAGATGGGACGCGATATCCTCTGGGATCAGAACGGCAAATATAATCTTCAGCTCCGTCAGCTCCTTGAAGCTGTCTATACCTCACCCACCACCGACCGCAATTCGAAAGAATTTGCAGCTTTTGAGAAATATCTCAAGCAGGTATGGTTTGGCAACGGTATCCATCATCATTATTCTACTGATAAATTCCGTCCTGAATTTTCTCAGGGTTACTTTGAGGCACAGGTTGCGGCTCTCCCCCTCGAGAAGCTGCCTCTAAAGAAAGGGCAGAGCGCGGAGGAGATGATGGAGGTGCTGGTCCCGGTCATTTTCGACCCTTCCGTGATGGCTAAGCGCGTCAATCAGGATGGCAGCCAGGATGTGATTGTAAATTCTGCAAATAATCTCTATGGCGAGGGTGTGACTCAGGCGGAAGTCGAGGAATTTTATGCCGGTCTGAAGAATCCCGCCGACACCACTCCCATCTCCTACGGACTCAATGCAAAAGTAGTGAAGGAGGATGGCAAGATTAAAGAGGAGAAATACCATCTCAACGGTCTGTATGGTCCGGCTATCGCCAAGATTATCTACTGGCTGGATATGGCGAAAAGCGTGGCGGAGAATGACGCCCAGAAAGCATATATCACCAAGCTCATCGATTATTATATCACAGGCGATCTCCGTCTCTTCGACGAGTACTCTATCCTTTGGGCGGAGGATACGGCATCTGACATAGATTTCGTCAACGGTTTCATCGAGAGCTATGGCGACCCGTTGGGTATGACAGGCTCCTGGGAATCATACGTCAACTTCAAGAATATCGCTTCATCTTCACGCACAAATAAAATCTCAAGCAACGCCCAGTGGTTTGAGGATCACTCTCCGGTGGATCCCCGTTTCCGCAAAGAGAAGGTAAAAGGTGTCTCTGCAAAGGTAATCACTGCCGCTATGCTTGCCGGCGATGCTTTCCCGGCTACCGCTATCGGAATCAATCTCCCCAACTCCAACTGGATTCGTGCCGCACATGGTTCAAAGTCCGTGACTCTGGAGAATATCACCGAAGCTTATGAGATGGCGTCACACGGCAATGGCTTCAACGAGGAGTTCGTGATAGATGAGCCCACCCGTAAACGACTTGAGAAAGATCTCTACCTCACCGACATGCTTCACACAGATCTTCATGAATGTCTCGGGCATGCCTCAGGACGTCTTCTCCCGGGTGTGGATCCCGATGCGCTTAAGGAGAATGGTTCGGCTCTCGAGGAGGCGCGCGCCGACCTCTTCGCTCTCTATTATGTGGCAGATCCGAAACTTCTCGAACTCGGTATTCTTGATGACCCCGACTCTTATCAGGCGGAATATTACAAATTCATGCTTAACGGTCTCATGACCCAGCTCAACCGTATCGAACCGGGTAATGATATCGAGGAGGCACATATGCGCAACCGTCAGCTGGTAGCGAAATGGGTGCTTGAGAATGGAAAGAAGAAGGGTAAGAACGGCAAGGATGTCGTGGAATTGGTAAAGAAGAACGGCAAGACTTACGTTCAGATCAATGACTATGCGAAGATGCGCGAGCTATTTGGCAATCTCCTTGCCGAGATACAGCGTATCAAGAGCGAGGGCGACTATACTGCCGGAAACAATCTCATTCAGAAATATGCGGTGAAAGTGGATCCGAAACTTCATGCCGAGGTCTTGAAACGTTTCTCCGGGCTTGACATCCCTCCTTACCGCGGATTTATCAATCCGGTCTATACTCCGGAGTATGACGCTGCCGGAGAGATTACTGATATCGTAATCTCCTATCCTGAGAATTATGTGGAGCAGATGCTTCGTCTCTCCCGTGATTATTCACCTCTGACTGAATAATGATGGAAGCTACTCTTCAGAAATTGAAGAAGGAATTTTTTGCTTTCCGCAATGGTATCGTTGCCGATACCTTGCGGAAACATTTTCCTTATAAGATAGTGTTCGGATTGCAGTTGCCTCAGCTTGCGCAGATAGCAGCCCATACTGACAAGTCTATGGCATTGGCGGAGAGATTATGGAGCGAAAGAGGCAACCGCGAGTCGCGCCTTCTTGCCACATATCTCTTCCCGCTTGACGAGCTTACTCCCGATTCGGCTTTGAAACTGGCTTCGGAGGTGGAGACCTCAGAAGAGGCGGACATGATGGTATTCCGTGTATTGAAGCGACTCCCCTTTGCCAATCTTATTCTCCAACAGATGGAAGACAGAGAGGATATATCAGAGTATCTTAAAGACGCACTCCGCAATCATCTGAGTTAAATCCTAATTTACAGCTATTTGAAACATGGTTTCAAAGCCGCTCTACTAATTGCTGTTAAGATAGTTTAAACAGGTTAAAATTCCCCTTCTCTTCCCAACAAAGAGAGGGGGATTGACGTTCTAAAGATACAAAGCAATATGGATAAGACATTCAAAATTTCGTGAGAAAGGTTGAATGTCGATAGTTTAGTTAGATATAGTTTATAGTGGAATCGTCGACGGCCCCGTATCGATACGGAGCCGTCTTTTTTTGCGTTTATACCTCACATCCATACCGGGGAATTATATCTTATATTTAATTTTTTAACTTTTCTTTGTACTTCCGCTTTTATTATCTATTTTTGTATTCATTTTCCCTGCTAATCCCATTATGAAAATAAATGCCGACGACATAAAGGAAGAAAAGGATAATATTCCCGCTCCCGACCATACCTCCACGGACGCAATTTCCGAAGTGGATAATACTGACGCGCCAAAGGAGACGGAGGTTTCCGACTCGTTAAAAGAGACTCCCGATTCCCCCGAGGGAAAAGAGGAAGAGGCTGAGAAGAAAAAGAAGAAGCACCTGATCCGTCCCAAATGGTTAAGGATTTTGCTGCGCGTGTTTTTATGCCTTATAATCTTTATTCTCCTCATTCCCGTCCTCCTTTATGTTCCCCCGGTGCAGACCTTTGTCAAGAACATTGCCTGCGATTTCGTGAATAAATCCACGGGAATGCATGTAACTATTGACCGTTTCCGACTCAAATGGCCCCTGGATGTGCAGCTGGATAATGTATTGGTGCTTGACGAGGCTAAAGACACTATGGTCATGGCTCGTCAGGTGATAGCGGATGTCAAGCTCCGCCCGCTGCTCGGACTTGATGTGAAGCTCAACCGCCTTCAGCTTCTCGACGGCGCTTACCGTATGCTTTCACCCGACTCATCGATGCTCCTCAAAGTGAAGGCGGGACTTTTGGAAGTGGATGACAAAAGCTCCGCTAATATCAAGACTTCCGAGCTCACTCTCAACCGTGCTTATCTGAAGGATGGCGACCTATCGCTCTACATGAATGTCTGGAAACAGAAACCGACCCCGAAGGATTCCTCAGCCGGTCCGGGGTTCATAATAAAAGCTAACGATCTTCATCTTGAGAATTTCGCTTTCGGGATGTCAATGCTCCCAACTATCGATACGCTGCGTCTCAATGTCGCGGATCTTACTCTGAAAGGGGGCGTCATTGATCTCAATAAAAACACGGTAAAATGGAATATCGCTTCCGTTAAAGGGGGCGATGCCACATATCTTACGCCTACCCCTGAATGGGTAAAGGATCATCCGGCACCTCCACCGTTGCCCTCCTCGGGTCCTCCCATGCAGATTATGGGCGACTCGATATCTTTGGAAGGATTCAAGGCTCTGTATGGAGTAAAAGGCGCAAAACCATTGCCCGGGTTTGATCCATCTTATATTCAGGTGTCGGATGTAGCAATCGCCATGAAGGATTTCTACAACGAATCCTCCACTGTCCGTCTCCCCATCACCCGCATGGAGGCTACGGAGAGAAGCGGTCTGAAAATCCTTAAAGGTGAAGGATTGGTAGGTGTGGATTCCATCGGGCTTTCATTGGATAATCTCTCGGTCGTGACCCCCTACTCCAATATTTCCGCATCGGCAGATATCCCCTTCGCGCTAATGGCGCTCCAGCCGGATGCCGCCATGACCGTTACGGCTGATGCCTCTATCGGACTGCCGGACGTAGATGCATTCATGCCTGACCTGAAAACTTATACTTCAAAAATTCCCGCACGCAATCCGTTGGTATTGAAACTTGATGCCGACGGCACTCTCTCTGATATTACCGTGAAACGCTTTGACGCTTCTCTGCGCGAAGTGATTGAGCTTAATGCCAAGGGATATGCGAAAAATCCGCTTGATATTAAGAAGCTGCAGGCTTCCCTTGATTTTGACGGCCGTCTTTCCGATCCTTCCCTCGTGAATAAATTTGTCGGAACCGGAGATATCAAGATTCCTACATTCACTATTAAAGGTAAAGCCTCTGCCGATCGTGATACTTACGGCGCGGACTTTACCCTCCTCAGCAGTGCCGGAGATGTGGCGGCAAATGGCAAGGTATCGCTCAATTCCGAGCGATACAATGTGGATGCGTCGCTTAAAGAGATTAATGTAGCGCAGTTTGTCCCGGACATGGGTATCGGACATGTATCGGGTATGGTCAAAGCATCGGGCGCCGGTTTCAATCCCCTCAATGGCAGAGCCGTAACTGACGCTAATATCTATATCTCATCTATTGAATATAATAAGCGTCGCCTTTCCGACATCCGCGCTGACCTTCAGCTGCGGCACGACGGCAATTTTGATATTGTCGCCTCCTCTCCCAACCGCGGGCTCGACCTTGACCTTAACGGAACAGGCTCCATCCGTCCGGACGCTTACACTTTCGATATCGTCGCCAATATAAATGATCTTGATCTCAAGTCGATCGGGATGTCCGACAGCTTGAATTACGGTCATGGCTCGGTATATCTGCAAGGCTCCGCCTCTCCCGACCGCTGGCTCTACGATGCGCGTCTTGACCTGAAGGATTTTGAATGGACTTTCGGTCAGCAGACCATCAACCTCCCTGATGAGACATACGCCGAGATTGTGGCTAAGAGCGACTCCACTTACCTCCATCTCGACACGGATCTGACTTATCTGGACTTTGAGGCGTCGGAAGGACTCAAGAGACTTATCGACAGCTTCACAACTGTTTCAGACATTACCATGAAGCAGGTGGAGAAACGCGACCTCGCGGTTGATTCCATAAGTCACCTTCTCCCTAAATTCAATCTTACCATGCAGGCTTCCGGTAACGGTCTGCTCGGTCAGTTCCTAACTCCTATGGAGATGAGACTCGACACCGTTTCGGCTGTAATCACACACGATTCTCTTCTTCAAGGTTATATTCGGGCATCCGAGTTGCGGTCAGCTTCCATCAATCTCGACACTATCAATTTTGATATGCAGGAGCGTCGCAATCTGCTGGGTTACCGCCTTCATATCGGCAACCGTCCGGGCACACTGGATGAATTTGCCAAGGTGAATCTCAACGGTTATTTGGGACAAAACCGTCTGGCTGCTAATCTCAGCCAGCAGAATATAAAGGGAGAGACAGGCTACCGTCTCGGTTTCACCGCTGCCTTCCTCGACAGCGTAGTTTCTCTCCACTTCACACCTCTCCGCTCCACTATCGCATATATGCCCTGGACATTCAACGAGGAGAACTTTATCGACTGGAATCTTTACACCAGCCGATTGGAGGCTGATCTTCTCGCCAAGAGTGCGGAGAGCTCTATCTTGCTCCGCACAGAACCCCTCCCGGACGGCACCCGCGAACTTCATGCAAAGATTGACAACCTGAAGATTCAGGACTTCCTGAATATGGTGGTGAATGCGCCTCCCGTGACCGGTGCGCTAAATACCGACCTGCGTGTGAAGTATGATAATAAACGCTTCTCCGGAAAGGGTGACGTTTCTTTGGCTGACCTCACATATGACCGTACACGTATCGGCGATTTCAATCTCGGGATGAACGCCGCTTACGACCTCAAAGGTAACACAAACGTGCGTGCCGGTCTGCGCATCAATGGCAAGGAGGCACTGCAGGGATATGTTTCCCTGCGTCCCGACTCCATAGGCGCATTATCTCCGGATACTGTGGGTATCCTCCTGAATCGCTTCCCATTGTCGATAGCCAATCCCTTCCTTGCCAATACGGTAAATCTCGATGGTTATCTTAATGGCGCCATGCGTATGAAAGGAAGTTTCATACATCCTCTTCTTAACGGACATATTGTTTTTGATTCCGTCACTGCCAAGATTCCTATGGCGGGAAGTACACTTACTTTTGCTAAAGACACTGTGAAAGTTGCAGAAAATGTAGTGAGATTCGATAATTTTGAGATCCTCGGACAGAATAAGAATCCTCTTACTCTCAAAGGTATTGTCGATGCCACTTCATTCTCCAATATAGGATTTGATCTTGCGCTCAACGGTAATAATTTCCAGGCTATCGGCAATGACAGCCGCGCCCGCAGCGATATTTACGGTAAGCTCTTCCTTAACTTGGGAGCCACCGTTAAAGGCTCGATGAGCAGGATGGATATCAACGCAGACCTTAATGTGCTCGGCACTACTGATATCACATATGTAGTCGCCATTACCGATGCTCAGTACACTTCAACTGCTAATAATGACATAGTGAGGTTTGTCAATTTCAATGATACGACACAGGTGGCGGACGCTGACTCTATAAGCTCGGCTATGAATATGCGTATCAACGCGAAGTTGGCGATTTCTCCGGGTACGGAGGTGACTGTCCTCCTGCCGTCAGTCACCGGCGGCTCAAACGCTACCGACCGCGTGGAGATACAGCCTACAGCCAACCTCACATATTTCCAGAATTATATGGGAGATATGCGTCTTAACGGTAACATTATCCTTGGACAGGGATTCGCGCGTTACAGTATTCCGGTAGTAGGGCAGAAGAAATTTGATCTTGACCCCAACAGTTCCGTGACATGGTCGGGACCGATAATGAATCCATCATTCAATATCACTGCTACAGATGCAATGAAGGCGAATGTCACCACCGGCTCGAATTCAAGATTGGTCAACTTCCTTGTCACCCTTCATGCTCTTGGAAATCTGAATGACCCCAAAGTGTCATTTGATCTCTCCACTAATGACGACCTCTCCATCCAGAATGAATTGCAAAGCATGAGCCCTGATCAGCGACAGACTCAGGCGATGAACCTCCTCCTGTATGGTCAGTATATAAGCGGCGATACCAAGGGAAATGCCAACCTCGGCGGAAATATGCTTTACAGCTTCCTCGAGTCCCAGCTCAATTCATGGGCAGCGAAGAATATCCGAGGCATCGACCTCTCCTTCGGTATCGACCAATATGACAAGATGAATAACGGAGCAAGTTCTACAGAGACAAGCTATAGCTATCAGGTGTCGAAGTCGCTATTCAACAACCGCTTCAAGATTCAGGTGGGTGGTAACTATTCTACAGATGCTTCCGCTGACGAAAACCTTGAGCAGAATCTTATCAGCGACATCTCGCTTGAATATATCCTCCGACAGACGCAGACCACCAATATGTCTGTCCGTCTCTTCCGCCATACCGGCTATGAATCCATCCTTGAAGGTGAAATCACGGAGACGGGTGCGGGCTTCGTGATGAAACGTAAGCTTGATAATCTTTCTCGCCTCTTCCGGTTCTTACGACGCAAAAAGAAAAAGAACGGCAATAAGGATGAAGATACATCGAGTCAGGTAAATTCCGAAAAGGCTGCAACAATCTCACGCTCCGGCGCTGACTCCACACAAAATAAAACTAAACATGATGAAAACAGCAGTAAATAATTTCCCTCTTTTCCGCAGATGCCTCTCCGGAGGATGGGTGATACTCTGTGCTATTATATCAGGAGTGATAGCCGGAGGCTGCTCCACGACTAAGCTAATCTCGGAATCCGACCCGTTATATAACGGCATGACTCTCAATATCAACCCTACAGATAAGGAGAAACTTCCGGGCGAGATGGTAACTGACCTGACCACAGCAGTCAATGTTCGCCCCAATAACCCCTGGCCTCTCCTATCTCCCTACAAGAGGATGCCTTTCCCCTTGGGATTATGGGTTTATAATAACTGGAACGACTCCACGAAGGGCATAAAAGGATGGCTCTACAGGAAATTGGTGGATCAGCCTGTCCTTGTCAGCGACGTGCGTCCGGAGACACGTATCAAGATGCTGGAATCCATTCTGGATAATAACGGCTATTTCGACTCTTCCGCTTCCTACTCTATCAAACAGGGAAAGAACCCAAAGAAAGCGAATATAGTATATGATGTGGAGGTCGGCAAGCCTTATCTTTTCGACAGCATCATCTATCTCAATCAGAAGAATGATCTATCCATATGGATTGATTCGCTGGCGAGAAAAAGCAAATATCTCCGGATAGGAGAAAGATTCTGCGTAGATTCCCTGGGAGCGGAACGTGTGCGTATTGCCAACGCATTGCGAAACAGGGGATATTATTTCTTCACTCCGGAGTGTATCGAATTTGAAGCTGACAGTATAATGAACCCCGGCAATATCGCCCTCCGTCTCACTTTAGCCTCCAATATGCCGAATGTTGCGAAAAGAAGATATAAATTAGGCGATATCCATACTTATATTCTTCGCCAAAGCAACCGCAATCCCGGCACTCCCGATACCCTCGATATGGATAAAGGGGAACTCATCGTATATCGTCCCGCCCGACTGCGTCCAAACATGATTGAGTCGTGCATCACATTCCGTAAAGGTAGATACTTCTCCGTGCGGAATATGGATCGCACACAGCAGCGTCTTGCCCGCTTAGGTATTTTCAGCAATATTCAGCTGCAGGCTATACCTACTGATACCTCCGCTGCCAATCCGACATTGGATCTATATATCACTTGCCAGTTTGAACGCAAGATGGAAGCATCCATAGAGGCGAATGTGGTATCAAAGTCTAATTCCTATCTCGGTCCGGGTCTTATTCTCGGTGTGACTAATAATAACCTCTTCGGGGGTGCTGAGAAATTGACTGTGCAGGCAAATGCCAATTATGAATGGCAGACCGGAAGCCACGCCAAAGGGGGTGTATTCAATAGCTACGAGTTCGGCTTGAAGGGGACTCTTTCCTTTCCCCGGCTTTTGGCTCCAAAATTTATCCGCCGCACGAATCGTGAGCTTAACTGGACCAATATTACATTAGGCGCGGAGTTGATGAACCGCCCTCATTATTTCAAGCTCGCCGAATTTAACGCCGGGATAAATTATGAGTGGCATCCTACCCGAAATGTTATGAACCAGCTCACTCTCTTCCAGCTGACCTATAACAAACTTATGCATACCACTTCGGAATTTGACTCTATCATGCAGGCGAATCCCGCAGTCGCATTAAGTTTCCAGAGCCAGTATATACCTAAGCTGAGCTATACCTATACTCTTAATAAATTCTTGGAGAGAGCCAATATAAATGGTATCAATTTCACCTTTACGGTAATGGAGGCGGGCAACCTTTTTGACGCTGTCTATAAACTATGTGGCGTGAAAGGTAAAAAGACACTCTTCGGCACTCCCTTCTCTCAGTTTGTGAAAGCACAGGCGCAGTTAGTCTATAACCGCCGTCTTATCCGTGGTTCTGACCAATGGCTTGTATCACGCGTGTTTATAGGAGCGGCTCATGCTTACGGCAATTCAAAGGAGGTGCCCTATTCAGAGCAGTTCTATATCGGAGGTGCCAACTCTATCCGTGCCTTTACAGTGCGCTCGCTCGGTCCCGGATCATATCGACCGCCACAGTCTCTGCAGAATGGCTACTTTGATCAGACCGGTACATTCAAACTTGAGCTAAACACTGAATACCGCTTCCCAATCATATCCGTGCTTCATGGAGCGCTCTTCGTGGATGCCGGTAATATCTGGCTTCTCAAGAATGACCCCCTGCGACCCGGCGGTCAGCTTCAGGGAAAAACATTCCTGAAGGATATCGCGTTGGGTACAGGCGCAGGTTTGCGTGTCGACATCGGTATGCTTGTGATCCGCGGTGACTTGGGATATGGGCTTCATACTCCCTATTATAATGGCACCAACCATTACTTCAATATCAAATTCAAGAAAGCCTTTGCTTTCCATCTGGCAATCGGCTATCCGTTCTAAAGTATCAACTCTCTATAATGAAAAAGATCCTGTACCTACTCCCGGTGATAATGATAATGGGTTGCGCGAAAAAAAATCTGGAGACCGGCTCCGCTATAGATGTGACCCCCTCCACCTATGAACCGACTACTCTTTCCGGAAAGCGCACCGTAGGAATGATTCTTAAGGCTACCGCCTTTCAGATGTCGGGCGACTACTCCAATAATGTGGCTATTAATCTGAATGAGGATGGCACAATTAATTATTATCCCGCACCTTCCGACATAACTGAAAATTCACGTCCTGTCGCGTTGGAAGATGGGTGGTGGCTCAATCGTCAGGGACTTGGTCCCAACTCTGTCTTCCTCCGTTATACTTTTGATGAGTATATGGCTCTCCCTGCCGCCCCGACAGTTGAAGAATTGAAAGCAGCTATAATTCCCGGCGCGCGCGTCACCGCCTTCCGCCGCCTCTCCTACCCCGCCGGCGAAGCCATGAAATATCTCCCGCAGATAAAAGAGGAACTTAAATAAATCAACTTAATCACGTAGTAAGCATACGCAGAAGCCCGTATGCGTACTACGGCTCTATCCACAAAAATTAGACGCGGCTGTCACATTTCAGCAATTATTGGAGTCTATTATATAGGGAAACGTTATTTTAGCAACGTGACATTATAATCCCGAATCTATGAAATCAAGAATTTTGACAATAACAGCCTTGTCTTGCGCCATATCCGCAATGGCACAGACAGAGATGTCAGATTCAATTCCGGCTCAGGAATTGCAGGAAATTGTTATTCAGGCTCCAAAAGTAATCCGTAAGGCGGATATGGACCTCTATTATCCATCTGAAAGTGCTGTCAATCATTCGCAGAATGGTCTTCAACTGCTGAACAATCTCATGATTCCGACACTTACCGTCAGTGATGCCCTCGGAACTATTCAAGCAGCCGGTCAGTCGGTACAGGTACGCATCAACGGTCGCGAATC
>JAAVFG010000036.1 GCA_014800895.1 Bacteroidales bacterium | reverse complement strand
TGGAGCGGCTAAATTCACAAAAAAAGAATCTGATTTTAAACACTAACTTGCTTAAAATCAGATTCTTAAAATTTGTGGTCCCACTTGGGCTTGAACCAAGGACTCCCTGATTATGAGTCAGGTGCTCTAACCAACTGAGCTATAGGACCGAATGAAGATGTTCATCTTCATTGCTTCTGCAAAGTTAAGAAGTTTTATCTAATTTTCCAAATTTTATGGACGGAAATTTCTTTTTCTTTCCAAATATCATGAGCGGGCGGTCAGGATGGTGCCGTGGCCTTCGATCTCTATCTTTTCTACTGCCGCAGGGATGAGGAGGGTATGACCTTGGCGGATAGTTTCGGATCCGTCGCGGCATATTACGTTGACTTCGCCTTCCACACATATTACTACTGTGAAGGAATCTTGATCGTAGTCTAATTCAAGATTGCCCTCTATTTCATAATAGCGGATCTCGAAAGGCTCGCATTTTACCAGCTCCTGCTCTTTGAGCCCATCCACAATTCTTGATTTATGAGCGGAAACAGACCCTTTATAGTCTATCGCATCGTAGGCGAGATCCTTATGGAGCTCGCGGAGGTTTCCTTGCAGATCATGACGGTTATAGTCGTAGAGTCGATAGGTTATATCGCTTGATTGCTGTATCTCCACCAGAAGGTTGCCTGCTCCTATGGCGTGTACGCATCCGGCAGGGACATAGAAGATATCTCCTTTGGATGTCGGCAGCTCCACGAGCATGTCGGCAATGGTATTGTCGGCTACTTTGCTGAAAAATTCGTCGGGGGTAAGAATCTCTTTGAGCCCGACACACATTTTTGCTCCGGGTGAGGTGGAGATGATATACCACATCTCTGCTTTCCCCATTGAGTTATGGCGCTTGCGGGCTATCTCATTGTCAGGATGCACCTGCACTGAGAGAGAATCCTTTGCATCGATGAATTTCACGAGCATCGGGAAGGTCTTCCCGTTACGTCTGATCACACCGTCGCCCAATAATTCTTCTCCGAAGCGGTCTACCAATTCCGCAAGCGTCTGACCCTGATATTCGCCATGCTCGACGATTGTATCATGACCCGGCACAACAGATATCTCCCAGGTCTCTCCGATATCGGAGTGATCTGAGGGGACACCTTTGTAATCGTTTATTTTTGTTCCGCCCCATATCACATGCTTGTAATAGGGGGTGAAGGTGATGGGCCTATGGAGGATCATGGAAGGAAACGTTACGGCTCAATAAAGGAGGGGTATTATTTCTTGCTTTTAGCCTCCTCAAATATCTCATGAGGGGTAAGAATCTCGAGGGCGCGCGCTGCTCTTTTTGTGCCGGTGATATATGCGATGCGGTCATGTTCGCCAATCAGTCCGTCCCGTACAATCTGATGGACTGTATCTGCCGAATGCCCGGGGATATAGTCGTGGGCTTTGGGGTCATAGTATGCCGTGATGCCGTAGCTGAGTGAGAGCCAGTGGAGCACGTTTGTATTATGACAGATAGCGAATGTCGGGTTGCTTCCGCGGAAGGAGGCTATGAAGCGTGATGAAACACCCTTGTAGGCATCGGTGAAGATAGCTTTTGTGCCCACGTTTTCTCCCGATAGCACTGCTTCATGTGCGAGGAAAGATGCTATCTTTCCGTCGCGGAGCGGGGGAACGTCGAGGTTTCTTTTCAAGGATGATTCCACCTCTTTCGCAACGCTTGTCATAATCTTTACTGCCTCTACTGGGTATTTGCCGTAGGCAGTCTCGCCGGAGAGCATGATGGCATCAGTGCGCTGGTATACGGCGTTCGCCACGTCGGATATCTCGGCGCGTGTGGGACGCGGATGCTCTATCATGGAGTGAAGCATCTGGGTAGCGACAATTACAGGCTTATGAGCGGCGATACATTTATTGATCATCATAGCCTGAATACCCGGTATTCTTTCCGCTGGCACCTCTATACCGAGGTCGCCACGAGCCACCATTATACCGTATGAAGCCTCGAGAATCTCATCGAAGTTATCGATACCTTCCTGGTTTTCAATCTTGGAGATGATTTTTGTATCGGAGCTGAATGAATCCAATATATCCTGCACTTCCTTCACGTCGGCTGCTGAGCGCACGAAAGAATGAGCGATGAAGTCAACTCCTAATTCCACTGCGTAACCGATGTTCCTTTTATCGCGTTCGGTCACGGCAGGGAGATCCACCTTCACACCCGGAAGGTTGACACTCTTGCGCGAACCGAGTTTTCCGTCATTCTGAGCAGTGGCTTCAACGTTGTCGCCGTTCTTAGCTGTTACCACAAATTCCATCTCACCGTCATCAATTAGGAGGCGGTCGCCGAGTTTGAGGACATCGCAGATTTTAGGATAATTGAAGAATAATTCAGTCTCAGAAGTCTTGCCATCGCAGTTTCCACTGATTTTTACAATGTCTCCCGTATGAAATAGAATATCTTCGCTCGTCACGGTCGGAGTGGTACGAATCTCCGGACCTTTAGTATCCATAATAATGCCGAGATGATCGGCAGCAGCACGGGTATTATCTACAATTTTACGGAAACCCTCATATTCGAGATGGGCCGAATTCATTCTTACGACATTCACGCCGGCCTCTGCGAGAGATTTTATGAAATCGATCTCACATCTTCTGTCAGAGACGGTGGCTACAATTTTAGTGAATTTCTGCATTGTCTTACGGGTTGCATTTTCATTTAGTGCAATAGGGGAGCGGTTGCCACGCCTATGCACGTTTCTTCTGATACAAAATTAATCCTTTAATAACAAAATGCCAAAATTATAGGAAAAAAATTCAGATAAGGGCGTTAAGATGTCGTGATTTTCTCATCCTCCTTGCTCCGCTTTCTGTTATCGGTATCTCTTCTGGAGCATGAGGAGCTTTTTGCTCAGGTTATGATCCTCCTCATTTCCGTATTCATTGCTGTATGCCAGCAGGTCTTTAAGATCTTTCTTCGAGAGTCGGAAAAGCGAGCGTCGACCCGGTAGCATCTTGCGCTGGAACATTCCGATCACTTCCGATTCTGCCTTGGAGAGGTCGCCTACTTCCACTTTCCCCACGAGCATGTCCGACTCCTCCGGCTCGCGGCGCTTGAATGAAAGTTTGTAAATACTCTTCTCGGGGGTGGAGAATATATGGATCCAGCCATGAGCCTTCTTACGCTCATAATTATCTTTGGCCACATCAAACTCCTCCTGATACCTCTCCATGGATTTACAGAAGGACTCATAGCTCTCTCCGTCGTAGGGCGCGTCGGGTATCATTGCCGCAAGTGCGTTGAAGCATTTGAGAGTGACAAGTGTATCTTCCGATGCCGAATGGGCACCCTTCTCTCCAAATTCGATACCCAACATTTCGGATACCTTTCCCAGGCCGGGTATGCCGTAAAAATCAAGCTCCATATCTATGCCGAGATAGAGCCAGAAGAGATGTTTGATATCTATTACTTTCTTCTGATCGAGCCGAGCTATCCCGCTTGCCTTAAGATGATTTATATCTCCCGATACGGCGAAGCCCACGATATATTCCGCCTCATCTATGATTTTCTGGATATCGCGGCGACAGCGTGTGAAAGCAGGTGATTCAGCCACATCTTCCGGCGAGATGTGATGCACGGTCTGGGAGAGGGGCCACTCATCAATCTCGGCGGGACGAAAAAACTGATGATACACCTCCTTGCCGAGATGATTCCATACGGAAAGCTCGATAATCTCCTGATTATCCACAAACTCCGCATCAAGAAAAAGGATCTTGTTGTTCATTACGATGATTTTATAGTGTAGGGGCTTAGCTTCAGATAGATATCGGTTATCGTCTGAGATGGTTATTTCACGATTCCTTTTTCAAGATATTCCGCAAGATTAGTGCGGACAGCCTCGCCGGCTTTCTCCACGGCTACTTTCTCCATGTCGGCATCCACCATCAGATTTACCAGCTCCTCAAAACTTGTCTTCTTGGGATTCCATCCTAATTCTTTCTTTGCTTTTGAGGGGTCGCCCCAGAGATTCACCACATCCGTGGGACGGTAGAAATCGGGAGATACCTCTACCAATACCTTTCCGGTCTTGACGTCGATTCCCTTCTCGTTCTCTCCATCTCCTTCGAAACGCAGTTCGATTCCGGCACGTCGGAAAGCGAGGAGGCAGAACTCGCGCACGGAATGTTGCTCCCCGGTAGCGATAACATAATCATCAGGCTTGGGCTGCTGGAGTATGAGCCACATACATTCCACATAGTCGCGGGCATATCCCCAGTCGCGCAGAGAGGAGAGATTGCCTAAATATAATTTCTCCTGTTTCCCCTGAGCGATGCGTGCGGCGGCGAGAGTGATCTTGCGGGTAACGAAAGTTTCTCCCCGGCGTTCGCTCTCATGATTGAAGAGGATACCCGAGCAGCAATACATATTGTAAGCCTCCCGATATTCCTTCACGATCCAGAAGCCATACAGCTTGGCAACGGCATATGGAGAGTAAGGATGGAAAGGAGTCTTTTCATTCTGAGGCACTTCCTCCACCTTCCCGTATAGCTCGGAAGTGGAAGCCTGATAGAAACGGCATGTCTCGGTCAGACCGCATTGCCGGATAGCTTCGAGAAGTCGGAGCACACCCATAGCGTCAGCGTTGGCGGTGTATTCGGGGCAGTCGAAGCTGACCTGCACATGGCTCTGGGCAGCGAGATTATAAATCTCATCCGGGCGCACTTTAGACACTACTTGCAACACCGACATTGAATCGGTCATATCTCCATAGTGGAGGTGGAAATTGGCATGACCTTCTATATGTGCGATACGCTCACGGAAATCTACCGAAGAGCGGCGTATTACGCCATGTACCTCATATCCTTTTTCAAGAAGGAATTCTGCGAGGAAGGATCCGTCCTGACCGGTGACGCCGGTTATGAGTGCTTTTTTCATCTATGCGAGTCTTTATATCTTCTATGCGGTTCTTTATATCTTATGATGCAAAGATAAGAAAATGCATTCAATTTGGCAAATGATTGGGAGGGGGAGGGACTCCGGGGAAATATCCTATCTATATGGGGGGATATAGGGGAAATTTAGGTGTCGGAAATGTTAAAAGTATGTTTTAAAACATACTTTTTCAAACTATTTTTGTAATTTTGCGTTCATAAAACATGAATTAAGCAGTCAGTGCAAATAAAGGCAGCTGCTTAAAAATAAGATTTCCACGATTACGAGCCTAAGAGAAGGCTTGCAACCTATGTTTAACGGATATGAAATATCCAATTTTAGATTAAGTTATTATGAAAAAAGTTATCAAAACTGTGATGCTTGCTTATTTCAACACATGTGCACACGTCTATGACAAATGAATAAATGAGAAATAAGAAATGAAAAGGATGCGGAGACCTGATGGCCTCCGCATTTTTTGTAACGCTTATTTAGGACGCCTCAAATCCTTATTCACGTGTAGGGATTTTGCGTGAGAGGCTGAAAGTGCCGGCAAGTACGGCAAAGGCAAGGGCAGTAGTGAGCGCATAACTGATGGCGGTCCCTTCAGGCGCAAGCGCGAAGATTGCGGCAACGATAGTCGCTCCTAAGGTCTGTCCCATCAGACGTGCTGTCCCTTGCATCCCGCCGGCACTCCCTGAACGATGCATGGGAGTCGCCATCACCATCACAATATTGTTGGGCGTCTGGAACATACCGAATCCGACTCCGCACAACGCCATGCGCCACGCAATATTCCAAGGATCAACCCCGGAGGAGGGGAGGAGGAGAAGGAGCAAGACACCGGCTGCGTAAAATGCCATGCCACATGCGGCAGTCCTCCCCGGATTATGCTTCTCTACAAAACGCGCGGCGAGGGGCGAGATAATCATTGTCGCTATAGGCCACGGAGTGATCAATAAGCCGGTCATTACTTCCGAAAAACCGTAACGGGAATGGTAAAGGAAGGGAAGCGCTATAAGTGAAATGTTCTGTGCTATGAAAGAGGAGACCGAGGTCATGATACTTTGAGAGAAGAGGCGGCGCCGGAAGAGATCAATCGGAAGGATGGGGCGCTTTATCCTTAACTGACGGCGTATATAGAAATAGCCGACAATCAGTCCCGCGACGAGGAGCAGGGAGTTTATCCCGTAGCTGTCATTCTTGGAGAAGAGACCTAAGGCGAGGAAAGTGAGTCCGAAGAAACCCATATTTCCTAAGGCACTTCTCCAGTCATAACCTCCCGCTCCTTTCTTATCTTTCTCTTCATTCCCGTTATTGATGGATGGATTGGGTGGAAGTCGTTTCCTTCCCAAAATATAGGCAATGATGCCAATAGGGAGGTTTATAAGGAATAGCCAATGCCAGGAAGCGATACTGAGCAGCGCGCCGGCTATGGTCGGTCCGGTGGCGGTGGAGATGGCGATGACCATAGCATTCAGAGCTAATCCACGTCCCAACACCTCCTTTGGATATATGATGCGCGTAAGGGCGATATTCACACCCATCACCAAGGCTGCCCCTACGCCTTGTATGGCTCTCGCCACGAGCAGCAGACTGAAATCAGGAGAGAGGGCGCAAAGGAGGGAGGAGAGAGTGAAGACCGCGCTTCCCCAGAGAAAAACCTTTGAATAACCATATTTCTCGCCCGCGCCGGAGGCGGGAAGGAGGAGCATCGTAATCAGGAGTTGGTAGATGGTGACGAGCCAAACCGTAGCGGAATCATCCACTCCCAGTTCGCCCGCCATGATCGGGAGAGCCACATTTACTATCGAGCCGTCGAGAACGGTCATGACAAGCACCAGAAGCACCGGCGCAATCATATGGAGGGGAAGTCGGGAGGCGTTGTTAGAGATCTTCATTATAGTTTTGGGAAAATTCTTCTTGCAAAGTTAGTAATTTCATTTGGAGGTATGGATATAAAAGTTGTATTTTTGTGGATGATGGATAAGGATAAGGGAGAATGCGGTCGCAAGCGACCTATGCGACTGACGGATGCGAGGTAGATGGCGATGGCAAGCGACTTATGCGACTGACGAGCCATTGGATAATTAATCAAGGGAATGATGAAGATACTAAGATATATTATATGGATTGTGCTTGGGATGGCAGCTTCCGCTCTCCCTGCCAGTGCCCAAAAGAATGATTGGGCGCAGTTTAGCCGGTATGCGGAAGATAACGCGCGAATCAAGGCTATGGGAGATGAACGCCCCCGGATTGTATTGTTCGGCAATTCAATCACGGACAGCTGGGCGACGATGCGCCCCGGTTTCTTTAAGGAGAATGGGCTGATAGGCAGAGGAATCTCGGGACAATCCACATATCAGTTTCTCTCAAGATTCAGGGAGGATGCTGTGGCGTTACAACCCTCGGTGATAGTGTTAAACGGCGGAACGAACGACATAGCGGAGAATACACATCCCTATGATGAAGAGAAGACGATAGGTAATATCCGTTCGATGGTGGAGATAGCGCAGGCGAATGGAATAAGGGTGATACTTACTTCCGTGCTCCCCGCGGCAGGATTCAAATGGAACAGGAGCGTGACCGACGCGCCCGATAGGATCATCTCCCTCAACCGCGCCATAAAAGCGATGGCGGAAGAGAAAGGATTGGATTATATAGATTATTATTCGCTGCTTGTAGATCAGGTCGATAAGAGTTTTAAAAAGGAACTGACACTTGACGGAGTGCATCCGAATGAAAAGGGATATGCCGTTATGGAGGAAGCACTCATCCCTCATCTCATATTAAAATAGCCGTCACGGTGTATTAATACAATTACTGGAAGGACTCTCAGCCGGGAGAATAAACAATAACTGATTTCGGCAGGTTATCTAATATGCAACCCTCTAAACCCGTAAAATGACTGATAATAAAATAAAAGATATAAAGGAGAACGCAAGAATATGCTGCATAGGGCATATTACGAAAGATAGGGTCATCACGCCCCGTTTCGCGGCGGACATGCCCGGCGGCACTGCTTATTACTTCGCAAAAGCCTTGCGCAGACTTAAGCATGATAATTTTCTTTTGGTCACATCCGTAGCTGAGGATTCCCTTCCGGTGGTGGAGGAATTAAAGGGGGAGGGGCTGGCAGTGGAGGTGATACCGAGCCGCCAGACGGTATGCTTCGAGAATAAATATGGGGATGATATGAATAGCCGCACTCAGCGGGTGCTTGCCAAGGCAGATCCATTTACTGCAGCCAATCTGCAATCCACGGAGAGCGACATCTTCCATTTGGGCACATTGCTTGCCGATGATTTTGCCACGGAAGTGATAAAGGATCTCTCGCGGCGAGCGGTTATATCAGTAGATGTGCAGGGATATTTGCGGGCAGTAGAGGGAGAATCGGTAAAGGCGGTGGATTATAAAGAGAAACTGGAAGCGCTTCCCCATATTGATATCCTTAAAGCGAATGAGCATGAGATGGAGACCCTGACCGGCACATCCGATCCGCGGGAGGCAGCCCGAATATTGGCAGGCTGGGGGGTGCGCGAGGTGCTTCTGACATTAGGAGATAAAGGATCATTGATATACCGCGACGGAATCTTTCATGACATACCTGCTTATCCTGTCGAGAATCCGGTGGATGCCACCGGTTGCGGAGATACCTACATGGCAGGTTATTTGTATAAGCGGGCGCAGGGAGCGGATATAGATGCGTCGGGTCGGTTTGCGGCTGCGATGTGTTCGCTCAAATTGGCGGAGAAAGGACCCTTTGACGGCACGGAAGAGGATGTGTTGCGTCTAATCAATCAATAGATATTTTACCCAAGTATAGATATAGAAATTGACAAAATTGGTTATTTTACCCAAGTATAGATATAAAAATTGAAAAAGTTGGCTATTCTATCAATATAGCAATTATAGTATTCCTATTTATCCTTATACCTCCGGGCGTAGATTATGACGGCGCAATAGGCTATGGCAGGCACTATGAAGGCTGTGGAGATATTCACTGTGTCGGCTATCATCCCCATCAGCAGGGTGCCTACCGCCCCTCCGATAGGGGTCATCATAAGAAAGGAGGATGCGATCTTTACATTGGTCTTTACTCCGGCAATAGTTATGGCAAAAATGGTAGGGAACATTATGGCTTCAAAGAGGTAACAGGCAAATAATCCGGCGGCAGCCGCTATACCTGAACAGAAAGCTACTGCCAACGCTCCGACTGTGGCTCCGACCCCGCAGATGAAAAGAACCTTCACAGCTCTTATCCGGCTCATTACCGCACTGCCGATAATCCGGGCAAACATAAATAATGTCAACGCTCCGAAAGAGAGCAGGGCGGAAGCCCCTGCCTTATCCATCCAGCCGGAATCAATCACATAATTGATAAAAAGGGAATTGATGGAAATTTCCGCTATCTCATAGAAAAAGAGGGTGATTACTCCCGCACGAAATAATCCTGAACCCCATAACGATTTGATCTGAGCTGCAAGGGAATTGCTTGTTTCGCTTTCCTCCTCTTCATTACTCTCTTCATTTCCCTCACGAGCTATTTCGGGAAGTTTTACCCTTGAGAAGATAACAGCAGCCACCGCGACAGCCGCCCCCATGATGGAATAAGGGAGAGCCACCGAGTTACCCTTGCGTGCAAACAGAAAACCACCTACTATCACGGGACCCAGGATACACCCTAATCCGTTGAGCGACTGGGCAAGATTAAGTCGGGAGGAGGCGGTTTCCGGAGGACCTAATTCAGTGGCGTAAGGATTAGCGGCGGTCTCCAGGATTGCCAGCCCGCACCCTATTATGAAAAGAGCCGTAAGGAAAATAGGGAAGGAGAGGAAATATTCCCCGGGGATGAAAAGAAAAGCCCCCGCCGCAAAAAGGGAGAGACCTGTCACGACTCCGGCCCTGTATCCCCATCGGGTTATCATTATTCCGGCAGGAAGAGCCATGAGGAAATAACCGAGATAGGTGGTGCCCTGCACTAATGCCGATTGGGAAATTGAGATGGATAAAAAATCCTGGAAATGCTTGTTGAGCACATCAAGCACAGCCCTCGCAAAACCCCATACAAAGAAGAGGGAGGAGATGAGGATAAATGGGATAATATATTTTTTTGCTATCAGTCGCATGGTTATGGTGTCCTTACACTCCTTTACCGGAGATTACTGTATTAATGGTATGAAGGATTATCTTGCAGTCAATTCCGATTGACATATTGGAAAGATATATAAGATCGTATCGGGTGCGCTCCACCATCTCCCTGACAGAACGGGCATAGCCGAATTTCACCATCCCCCAGGATGTGATACCGGGCTTCACCTGATGAATGAGGGTATAATAGGGAGCCTCCTTTACAATCTGACGAATGTAATACTCCCTTTCAGGGCGCGGACCTACAAGCGACATCTCCCCTTTGAGAACATTCCAGAACTGTGGAAATTCATCCAGACGGTACTTACGCATGATACGTCCGACGTTAGTGATACGCGTATCACCCTCCGCCGATACCTGCGGACCATCTTTTTCGGCATCCTCCCGCATGCTTCTGAATTTTATTATCTCAAACGGTTTCTGGCGATATCCGATACGCTCCTGACGGTAGAAGACAGGTCCCGGCGAACTTCTCTTCACCGCCACAGCCAGGACTAAGAAGAGAGGGGATAGAAGGATTAAAGCGAGAAGGGATATGACTACATCCGCCACCCTCTTGAGATTTTTCTGCCATTCGCTCATCGAAGGGGAGGAGAGATCGATAAAAGGCTCAGCAATGATATCGCGCATTCTGATATTTGAGGTAAGAAAAGAGATGGAGGAGGGAGCGATACGTATCGGCACTCCACGGTCGAAATAGCGGAACAATACATTGAGCACCTTATTCTCGTCCCCCGTTTTCTGAGGCACGATAATCAGCTGATCAATCACCTTCTCTGAAATCAGAGAGTCCAGCCGGTCGTGATCGATAACCTCATGTGGCGAGGAGGAAGCTTCCTCCCCCTCGATAGGGAGATGCCCGATAACGCTATATCCTAAATTAGACTGGGAGTTGGTGAGGCGCTTTGCAATATTTATAGCTTCGTCGGAATCTCCGATAATGACGGTATTGAAATACCAATCCCTTCTGGAGAAGTGACGAATGGAGGCGGCGGTGATAAGAAGCCTGTCGGTATATGTGCAAAGGAACAGCAGACCGAAAAGTATGAGTATCAAGCCGTAGCTTAGGGAGCGCGTAGGCATTGTGTCGTTGATAAGGAGCGCGAAATATATCAGCACGCAATTAATACCGGCGGCGGAAAAGGTCTGCAGAAATTCCTCCAGTCTGGATTTTGAGAAAGGGGAATTGTAATATCCTGAGAGCCAGTATACGCCTAAAAGAGAGAAAGGGATAAGGATCTGCTCCAGCACGATCTTATGCAGAGAAAGATAGCCCCAAAGAGTAGACTGCCCCGTATCCATGATGAAATAGCGACATATATCAAAAAGAAAGAACGCCAGCGCAGTAGTGAGCAGGTCGGAAGCGGCGTAACGCATACGCTGGAGATTAATGGAAACTGAATGTCCTTTCATGATATAGGTCAACGATTAAGCCACAAAATTAAATAAAAAGGAGAAAAGAAGCAAAAATAGGGTAAGGAATAGATAAAATTTAGCTCTTACGCCCGCATAATTTTGCTGAAATGCGGAAAAATTTTTATATTTGCACGATAAGAGAAAAACCAGTTTTAAATAAATATAAAATCATGGTAGATTACAAAAGCTTAGGTCTTGTGAACACTAAAGAGATGTTCGAGAAGGCCGTACACGGCGGATATGCAATCCCCGCATTCAACTTCAACAACATGGAGCAGCTTCAGGCTATCATCAAGGCAGCGGCAGATACTAAGTCTCCCGTTATCCTTCAGGTGTCCAAGGGCGCTCGCAACTACGCAAATCCTATCCTTCTCCGTTACATGGCTCAGGGTGCTGTTGAGTACGCTAAGTCTCTCGGTTGGGAGCATCCCCAGATCGTGCTTCACCTTGACCACGGTGACAGCTTCGAGCTCTGCAAGGACTGCGTAGACAATGGTTTCTCTTCTGTTATGATCGACGGTTCACACCTTCCTTATGAGGAGAACGTTGAGCTTACTAAGAAGGTATGCGAGTACGCACACAAATATGGTGTGACAGTTGAGGGTGAGCTTGGTGTGCTCGCCGGTGTTGAGGATGAGGTAAGCTCTGACCATCACACATATACTGATCCCGAGGAGGTAGTAGACTTCGTGACTCGTACAGGTGTTGATAGCCTCGCTATCTCAATCGGTACATCTCACGGTGCTTACAAATTTACTCCCGAGCAGTGCACAGTTGATCCCAAGACAGGTCGTCTCGTACCTCCTCCCTTGGCATTCGACGTTCTCGAGGGTGTAGAGGCTAAGATCCCCGGATTCCCCATCGTGCTCCACGGTTCTTCTTCAGTTCCCCAGGAGTATGTTGACATCATCAACTCAAACGGTGGCAAGCTTCCTAACGCAATCGGTATCCCCGAGGAGGAGCTCCGCAAGGCAGCGAAGATGGATGTTTGCAAGATCAACATCGACTCTGACAGCCGTCTCGCTATGACTGCTGCTATCCGCAAAGTCTTCAACGAGAAGCCCGCTGAGTTCGATCCCCGTAAATATCTCGGTCCGGCTCGCGACGAGATGGAGAAACTCTACAAGGAGAAGATCGTAAACGTTCTCGGCTCTAACGGTAAGGCAGAGTAATCAGAAAGCGTTTATATACCACATGGAGGCTGTCTGCTTGCAGACAGCCTCTTTTTTTATCTGATAAAGTGATTTTTTTATTATCCGCGCCTTATTTATTATCATTGTTTTACAGAAAATTACTATCTTTGTAAAGGAGAAATAGACTTGTAACACATTCGGTCGCAAAAAGGGAGAAATAAGGGGTAACACAAATAAAAAGAGAATAATAAAAAATGAAGATATTATCGTCAGAGGCAATCCGCGAGCTGGATATGGCTACCTGTCACGCACAAGGGATAAGCACCATCGATCTGATGGAGCGCGCAGCTTCTGCAGTGACAGTCGAGATCATCTCCCGTTTTCTACCCAGTCGCCGTATCGTGGTGATGGCAGGACCGGGCAATAACGGAGGAGATGCGCTGGCAGTTGCGAGGATGTTGTACGAGCAGGGCTACAAGAACCTTGAGATATACCTCTTTAATGTCGACAGGAAGCTGAGCCATGACTGTCTGGAGCAGCGGAATAAGATTATCACTATTGATGGCATAAATTTTACAGAAGTTACTAAGGAATTTACCCCTCCTGTATTAGGGGAGAATGATGTAGTGATCGACGGTCTTTTCGGGTCGGGTCTGAAACGCCCCCTGGATGGCGGCTTCGGGCAGGTGGCGAAATATATCAATGGCTCCGGCGCATATGTCATCTCGATTGATATTCCGACAGGACTTTATGGGGAATGGAACAGCTGGAGCGCACAGGCGGTAAGAAGCTCGATGGTGCATGCCAATCTTACACTCGCCTTTCAGGTGCCCCGCCTTACTTTCTTTTTCGAGGAGAATTACGAAATCATAGGGGAATGGAAGCTGCTTGACATAGACCTTGACGATGCCAAGATGAAAGATCTGGAGACACAGTTCTATCTTCTCGAGCGCCGCAACATCCGCCCTCTTATCAAGCCTCGTCATCCTTTCACAGGGAAAAGAGATTACGGATCCACGCTCTTCTTCACCGGAAGCACAGGTCTTGTAGGCGCATCAATCCTCTCCTCCCGCACAGCACTCAAGAGCGGCGCCGGACTGGCGACGGTGCATGGTCCGCGCGGCGCACTCAATATCATGCAGACAGCGGCTCCCGAGGTAATGTTCGAGCCGGACAGGAATGAGCATTTCATCACCGACATGACCGTGCATCATCATCATCAGGTTGTGGTGGCGGGTCCCGGCATCGGAACACATGACCAGACCGTGTCGGCACTTGAAGGACTGTTGAAGAATGTGCCCAATATGCTTCTTCTCGATGCCGATGCCCTTAACTGCATCGCCAAACGTCCCGCGCTATTGACCATGCTCCCACCCAACAAGACCGTAATCACGCCACATATCGGCGAGTTTGACCGCCTGTTCGGTGATCACTTCTCATCTGAGGAGAGACTCCGCACGGCAATAGATATGGCTCACAGATATAAAATCGTGATTGTCCTCAAGGGGCATAACACAATGGTGGTGCGTCCTACGGGAAGAGTATATATCAATTCAACAGGCAATCCGGGTATGGCTACGGCAGGCTCCGGAGATGTGCTCGCCGGAGTGATCGGAGCTTTCCTCGCCCAGGGATACAGTCCGGAGCAGGCAGCCACTATCGGCGTCTATGTGCATGGACTTGCCGGCGACCTCGCGGTAGATGAATTGGGAGAATTCGGAATTGTAGCTTCTGACATCGCCGACCATGTCGGAAGAGCAATCAAGATGGTAATGGAGAGATAAAACTCTCCTTTTTCATTTCAAAAAAAGAAATAACATGAGATATTCCATAGCAGCAGTCATATTGGCAGCCTCGATCGCAACCGGCGTGAATCTCAACGCTCAGCAGACAAAGATTCTGACGGCGGACAAACACAATGAATACGGACTCGTCTATACTCTCCCTACCACCGCCCTCTCTATAGAGGTCACTGCGGAGAGGAGAGTGGAGAAGGCGGGAAAATATTTCCAGTATGCCAAGAAATATATAGGCACAGATAAGGTGATCAAGTCTGATTCAGAGTCATGGAGCGTGAAGGATGTAAAGGTCAATCCTTACGGTATAGCTGACACTTCCGAGCAGTACCTCATGCAACTCAAGCCCGGTGCGCTGACCTATATATCTGTCAGCGATGACGGCATGTTGCTCGCTATAAATAAGGAGGCGGATGCGCCCGATAGCCCGGCGAATAGCGCCGGAGATGAAGCGGTATCGAAGAAGAGACCCATTGATATGCAGGAATATCTCAAATATGTGGATGAGGACTTCCTTGCCTCGCAGTCGTCAGCCAAGCAGGCGCAGATGCTCGCCGAAAATCTCCTTGATATACGCGATTCACGCATATCGCTTACAAGAGGCACGGCTGAGACGATGCCGACCGATGGCAAGCAACTTGAATTGATGCTCGCCTCCCTCGCTCATCAGGAGGCTGCAATCACCGCAGCCTTTTGCGGCACAGAATATACCGAGACATATACGAGAACGTTCACTTTCATTCCTAAGGAGGATGGACGCTCCGTATTGTTCCGCCTGAGCGACTTCAGCGGATTTGTAGATGCAGATGATCTTTCGGGAGATCCCGTATATATAAATGTAAAGCAGGGGGAGACTCCCGAACTTCCGGTGGATGTGAAGGGAGAGACCAAGAAACTCCCGAAGGATGCCGTGATATACTGTATACCCGGAAGCGCTGAAATTTCTCTGAAAATGAATGGGGAAACCCTCTATGACGGAGAGCTGGAGTTCTCTCAGTTCGGTATCAAATTCGGTCTGTCACCTTCGCTTTTTTCCGACAAGAAAGCTCCATCTTTCGCTATCTTTGATTCGGCAACCGGAGCTATTAAAGAGATAGGGGAGAATGGACGCTGAGAGAGCCATAAGTCTTTCGACGTTTCAGCAGATGTTGGGGGATGTGATACGCTCCGCTCCCGATCTGACAGGGGCGTGGGTCACTGCCGAGCTGAGTGACGTGCGTGTTTCGGGCGGTCACTGCTATATGGAGCTGATAGAGAAGGATGAATTTTCAGGTCAGGTGATAGCGAAGATGCGGGCTATGATATGGAGTTCCGCCTATCGCATCCTCCAGCGTAAATTTATAGCCGGCACAGGCAATGCCATACAGTCGGGAATGAAAGTAATGGTGAAAGGATCCGCCAATCATCATAATGTCTACGGGCTTTCATTCACCATCAGCGATATAGATCCCGCTTATACATTGGGAGATATCGGACGCCAGCGCAGGGAGATACTTGATCGGCTTGCTCGCGAGGGTGTACTTGACTATAATAGATCGCTGGCGTTTCCGGAAGTTCCGCAGAAAATAGCCGTTATATCGGCAGCGGGCGCGGCAGGTTACGGAGATTTCTCAGATCATCTCGTCTCCTCCCCTGAAGGCTTTAAGTTCTATCCCATGCTCATTCCGGCGGTAATGCAGGGGGAGAGGACCGCGGCGAGTGTGTTGGAGGCACTCGATTTCGTGGAAAGCACCATAGATTTCTGGGATTGCGTAGTGATAATAAGGGGAGGAGGAGCAACCACCGATATGCACGGTTTTGACAATTACGAGCTGGCACGTCGCGTAGCGGAATTTCCTTTGCCGATAGTGGTAGGTATAGGTCATGAACGCGACCGTAACGTATTGGATGAGATAGCATGCAGACGTTGCAAGACCCCGACGGCGGTTGCTGACTTTCTGGTTGACTGCTGTCGTCAGGCATGGCAGACTGTCGTGACAGATGTCCGGGATATTGTCGACTATGTGACAGAGAGGATGAAAGGGGAGCAGTTACGCCTCGCCAACATTGAGAATATTCTCCCTGCGAGGGTGAAGATGGTGGCGATAAGGGAGCAAAACCATCTGCAGACGATTGGAATGGGGATAGAGAAGATTATCGCCCGACGTTTTTCTGATTCTCAAAGCAAACTTAATATGATTGCGTTGCGTATAGAGAATGCCGCCAAAGGGGATATGGAGCGCAAGAGATTGCGTCTGAATCGTATGGAGGATATTATCCGTCTGGTAAGTCCGGAGAATATACTGAAACGCGGTTATAGTATCACGAGGTTAAACGGTCATGCCATTAAAGATACGTCTGAGATTAAACCGGGGGATAAGATCATCACGACCCTTCTTTCAGGAAATGTGACATCAGTAATAACAGAATGAAAAAATGGAAGAGAAAGAGCTGATATATAAGAGCGCGATGGAAGAATTAGAGATGATAGTAGCGAAGATGGAGTCTCCGGACTGTGAGATAGACCGTCTGGCGGAATACACCACGCGCGCCACCGAGCTGTTGAAATTCTGCAAGGAATCCCTCTTCAAGACCAACGAGGAGGTAGAAAAATGTCTTGAGGAGTTGAAGCGATTGGTATAATCTGATACTAATACTTTGGGAGGTTAATATAAATTACTGCAATAGCCTAAATATTAATAATTTAGGCATTACCCACCAAATTTAAAATTGCGAAATCATAGCTTTCCACCAAATTTAAAACGGCGAAATCATAGCTTTCCACCAAATTTAGCTACTATTAATCTATTCATTAATCCTAAGGAGCTAATTGATCTCTTCGGGGTTTGACTTCATATCGTTGGTAAGTAATGATATGAGCTTACGTTTTTTGATGTCTACATAAGTGATTATACGGGATCTATGGCGTATGACATCTCCTCCTTTCTGTCACTTTTCGAACTCCACATTCTGTATCCTGAGCTCCATAAGTCCATTGGGAGTCTGATACTAAAAATTTTTATCGGACAGCAATAATTTATTATTTATTTTAACTTCGTATCCTTAAGTTTTCTTAACCAACCGTTGTTATGACTCAAGTGTTTAAGTGATGAAGTCAGTGAGGAAGCGTCGGGTTATTAAACGGATTATCGAAATCTGCACCCGAGTTGAAATCTGACTCCATAGTTTAATAATTAAAACATTTGAATTATGACTTACGACGAATTAATTGAATCCTCTCCCTTGGTATTGGTGGAATTTTATGCCACATGGTGTGGCCACTGCAAGGCTATGGCTCCGGTGGTGGAACAGGTGACTGAGATTCTTGAAGGCAGATGCAAGGTGCAGCAACTTGACGTGGATCTCAATCAGGAGGTTTGCGATAATGAGAAAATCAATGGCACTCCAACTTTTATCCTATATAAAGATGGTAAGGAAGTGTGGCGAAGGAGTGGAGAGATGCCCGGCCGCGAGCTGCTTGAAGCCGTGGAGCAGAATATGTGATAACCGTTTTTTAGCTCTACGGAGGAATAATTATGGCTATACAGCGTAGTATATTCACTCGTTTTCTGAAAGCTCTTGAGGTGCCACACACTGTTGAGTATTCGGAAAAGGCATTTCATACAATGGATTTTGATTCGTTATATGGTTTGAGCCATCTCCTTTCTACTTATGGTATAGAGAACGAAGCATATCAAATTACCGATAAGGAGGAAATCTCAAAGCTTACTCCTCCCTATCTTGCTCAACTTAATCCGGGGAATTTTGTAATTGTCGACTCCTTCTCTTCTGATGTTATTTCATACGATTGCGCCGGAGAGCAACATAATATTTCAACTTCGGAGTTTAAAGATCACTGGAATGGAATAGTGCTACTCGCTTTTCCTAACCGAGATTCACGCGAGCCTGAATACGGGAGTCATTTCATATCAGAAACTATCAACAGGTGGAGCTGGCTTGGACTGACAATAAGTGGTATACTGGTATTAGCCTATTTCTATATCTCCCGAGGTGTTTACCACTCAGTGTGGGCAAGCATTGCAATAGTTTTTAATTGCGCAGGCCTATTCTTTTCCTATCTCTTGGTTCAGAAAACATTGGGAATTCACACAACTACGGGCGACAGTGTCTGCAATGTTCTCCAGAAAGGAGGATGTGACTCCATATTATCTATGAAAGTATCGAAACTCTTTGGAGTATTCTCCTGGAGCGTGGTAGGTTTCTCTTACTTTGGGATTTCTCTTCTTACGTTGCTTATTTTCCCTCATCTTTGGAGCGCACTTGCACTGTTTAATATCTGTTGCCTTCCGTATACAGTATGGAGTATATGGTATCAACGGTTTCGCGCACATCATTGGTGCACTCTATGTGTGGGAGTTCAAAGCACTTTATGGCTCCTTTTCGGCGCATATACAGCGGGCGGTTTCATCAAGCACTTATTCCCTATGAAAATAGACGACTGGGTGCTTCTTGCAGCCTATATTGCCAGTGTGCTATTTCTTAATAAAATCGTAACTGTTATTAAAAATCTGAATCTTCATGCCACGCAACATACCTAAACCGAAACTTGAATTAGCGCAGAAGCTATCAGCCTTCGACATGACTAAAATCCATTTCGGGAGCAGCAAGCTTCAATCTGATTCTAAAAAGTAATAAGAACCCATCGAAAAAAAATTATTGCTGTCCGATAAAAATTTTTAGAATGATATAAAATTTTTATCGGACAGCAATAATAATTTATTAATTCCAAGCGGCTAATTAAATGGAATGTTATTGCGTATCAGCAACTCTTTGAGTCTGAAATTCTCGGCTTTGAGTGCATCTACTTCGTCGCGGAGATTGTCAAGACGCTCGGAAAGACGGTCGTTGCGCTGCGTCAGGAAGTCAATCCGCGCCATAAGCTCAGGATTGGATGAAGATGGGGAATTACGGTGGGCAAGGTCATGAAGGTGATTGAGAAGCTGCGTGATGCTGTCGCCCCCCTCATGGTGTGTATGCGGCGGAATCTCATGAGTATGAGGAGGTATCGACCCGGGTGTAAACTCTTCATCAGGTAATAGATAGTCGTCAAAAGAGTCCAGACCGAATATCTCCTTGATACGAGGCAACTTGCTGTCAGGCACACGGCTTCGTCCATTCTCTATTGCGGAGAGAAAACTCGGTTGCACCTGCAGATGGTCGGCTAATTCGCGCTGACTCATTCCGGCTTCCTTACGTAGTTTTGTAATATCCAGACGTAACATATCAGATCAGTTAGTGTGTTTCTAAGGTATTAAACGTTTCGGTCTATAAGAATGATATATTCATCAGGTGTGGTGGCAAGCACCTCTGTTCTATAGCCCCATTCGGCAATCTCGCGGGCAAGAAGAGGAGCCGGGAGGAGATGATCGCTGTCCGAACCGCGTTTATGATGAATCTCGTTAATGAATTTCTCATCGGAAGAGAAGGCGATTACAGCACATCCTCCGGGATTGATATTCATCTTAAAAAGCCATTGCAAGGTGTCCTGAGGAGAATGGAGATGCGGATAAACACAGAAGAGCATCACTACGTCATACATACCCGGTAGCTCCTCCTCCTCAAAATCAAGTTTAAGGAATTTTACATTAGGGAGTTCGCCATATTTCTCAATAGCGCGCGATAACATACCCTCAGAGAGATCAATACCGACTACCTCTCCCTCATTGCCAACTATTTCAGAGAGATATGGGATAAGTACTCCTGTTCCCGTGCCGAGGTCAAGAATATTCTGACCCTTTTTGAGAGGTAATTTTGAGAGGATAGATTTAATCCGCTCCGGTGTGGAATTTACTTCATTGGCATCCCAATCGGGTGCTAAACGGTCAAAGAAATCTATTTCAGACTGATCCATAGGGTATATACTGAATATTTAGTAATTTGTAGTATAAAATTAATAAAAATTTGTAGAATTACAAATATAATTCTTAACTTTGCGAAAATAATTACTAAAAATTAACATAATCTGATTCCCACTATGAACTATCGGATATTGGCGATATATCCCTTTCTTATCGGTGCAGTGGCATATGCCGCGCCTGAAGTGACTCACCACGATACGGTAAAATTGAAAGATGTGGTTGTCACCGCTCCCTTGAAAAGTAATCCGGAGTTGATACCTTTGAATGTTACACAGGTCACGGCGGCAGAGATAGAAAAATCGGCAGAGTCATCTCTATTGCCGGTATTGGTAAATAAAGTGCCCGGTCTTTTTGTCACAGAACGTGGTTTTGCCGGATACGGTGTCTCCGGTGGCTCAGCCGGAGAGGTCAATATCCGTGGTGTAGGTCAGGGGAACAAGGTGCTTTTCATGATAGACGGTCAGCCGCAATGGGCAGGCGTATTCGGTCATTCCAATGCAGACACATATGTTGCCAATGGTGTCGAGAGAGTGGAGGTCGTGAAAGGTCCCTCCTCTCTTCTCTATGGCTCGAATGCTATGGGAGGATCGGTAAATATCGTGACACAAACCCAAAAGGAAGATGGATTGACAGGAAGGGCACGCGCGATGTTCGGATCATTCAATACTCAGAAATTCGCGCTCTCTTCAGGCTATAAGAAAGACCGTTTCTCAGCCACACTCTCCGGGCAGCTTGACAGAAGCAACGGTTACCGTGCCGGGAGTGCCTTCTGGCTTGCCAATGAATTCATGCAGCTGAAGTATGCCGTCTCCGACCATTGGAGTGTGGCAGGAATGTTGGAGATGACGCAGAGTCACGCCAATAATCCCGGTACAACACAGTCTCCGCTTGAGAATATGTGGACAGATATCTTCCGTGGAACCGGAGGAATATATGTGAAAAACCAGTATAAGAAAGCAGATGGAGGAGTGCAGGCATATATCAACTGGGGCAGACACCTGCTTGATGACGGAAACGCACCCGGAGAGACGCCACGAGATTATCTTTTCCATTCCACGGATTATAACATGGGTGTAACCCTTTACGAATCGCTCTATTTATGGCAGGATAATATCCTGTCGGGAGGCGTAGACTTCCAGCATTGGGGCGGACATATATGGAACACCGGCAAGGAAGATCCATCCGAGCGTTCGGCAGAAGCGAAACATTCCGTGAATGAAGTGGCAGGCTATGTAATGATGCAGCAGGGATTCTGGGATAACTTCTTCTCTCTCAATGCCGGTGTGCGACTGCAGCATGGCTCGACCTACGGGAATGTATGGGTGCCGCAGGCGGGATTCATCTTGCGTCCGTCCAATACCTCGCAGATAAAGGCATCTTTCAGTAAAGGTTTCCGTTCTCCCAATATCCGCGAGCTATATCTCTATCCGCCGGCAAATCCCGATCTGCGTCCCGAATATATGTATAATTATGAGGTGAGCTGGCGTCAGTATCTTCTCTCATCCCGGATGATGGTAGGAGCTGCGATATTCTTTATTGACGGTCGCAATATGATCCAGACTGTTTTTGCCGATGGTCGTCCGCGTAATGTCAATACAGGTCATTTCCATAATAAGGGTTTTGAGATAGAGACAAGCTATTCCATCCTTTCAAATCTTTCCGCAGGCGCGTCATGGTCTTACCTCCATACCGATGGCGACAATCTCTACTCGCCGAAGAATAAGCTGAATGTGGAAGTCACCTATGCTCCCGGACCGTTCAGTTTCACGCTTGAGGATATGAGTATCTGGAGTCTCAAGAATGGTAATCCTACCGGTAAGACCGAGAATTACTCGTTGCTTAATCTCCGCGCTGCCTATACGTTGAGCGGAAAAGTACCGGTCACTTTGTCAGTAAAGCTGGATAATATCGCCAACAAGCACTACGAGATAATATACGGTTGTCCGATGCCGGGCACAACCATTATGGGGGGTGTGGAATTTAAATTCTGACGATATACGATAAAATCCGTCAATGCAAGCAAGACTATCGTTATTATACTTAAAAACGAAATAAGACACTTATCTTATGAAGCTTCTATCCTTTATAATACTCCTTTCTTCCGTAGGGGTGATAGCTGGAGGGTTGGCAGGTAATCCTGAAAAGATTTCAGATAAAGCACCTGCTACAGTTGAGGATTCTATTGCGGCTGCTCTTGATTATCAGCTCACGAATTATCCTGTCGCCCAATACAGGGATGTATACAAGAATTTCATGCAGGATTTTTTCGGACCGGGTCATATTTTGTCTGATACCGCCGCCTCCGGACGTTACCTGAGATATGAACTGGCGGAGACAGACTCTTTTGACGATCCGCTATTTGAACCGACAGGGTATAAAGGAAATTTTATGCGGGTTAATATAGGGCTGATTGCTGACGGCACGATTCCCTACAATCTCTTTTTTGATACATTTGTAGAGAGCGTCAAGGAGATCACTCCTCCTGAGGGTGAGGACTGGATGAGGAGATGGAACACTATCGACAGTGTAATTATATTGAAAGGAATAAAGTTCTATAATGACAGTATTGATCGCATAGACCTTAAAAAGCAATTTGGAGAGGGAAATTACATTGTGCATCATTCCAAACGGTACAATGATTCGGTCAGCTTTCATTATCGTATAATTTCCGCACCTCTTTTCCGGGAACGTATCCTTCCTCTTATCAAAACTCGGCATAATCTTCAATAGCCTAGAGATTATTGACTCTGCTTTGTTGGGACACGCATCCGGTGGGTTCATACAAATCAGAGTCAATATAGGCTCCATCCACTAAAATTTCTTAAAGCCCGGGCGGTGGATTTTTAGGGTATTTTCTTACATCTTTGAAGGAGCAGCCTTTCGGCTGTGACTGAAAAGATGGAAGAAAAGACCCAAAAAGACGCCGGACAAAAGTAAATTACCACGCTATCAGTATAAAAAGTTACCTGAAGTCTCGCAGCTGCACCTCGTCTATCGCTTTTTGGATTCAGTCACATAGCCCGCTATGCTCCTGAATCTGCAAAGCGATATCCGAGGCACATCTGCGACCCGGGCATACAGAAATTTTAGTGGATGGAGCCTTATTCCCGGTAATATATTCTTTTCACGCGCGGTGAAACAGAAGTAAGTATTTCGTAAGGGATGGTGTCCAAGGTATCTGCCAAGCGTTGCACGGAAGCATTCTTGCCGAATATCTCCACGGAGTCTCCCACCGCGCAGTCAATATCCGTGACATCAATCATGCAGGCATCCATGCAGATATTACCGATGGTCGGTGCCCACTTTCCATTGATATATACGGATATATTTCCTCTGCCGAAATGGCGGTTGATGCCGTCGGCATATCCGATAGGAATGGTGGCGATTCGGGAGGGTCGTTCGATCTTACCCCATCTCCCGTAACCGATAGTCTCTCCCGGCTGATACTCCCTGAGGGCGATAATAATAGTGCGCAGAGTAGAGACTACCGCCAGGGGCTTCTCCATCTCCGGAGGCAATGTATTGGCGCCATACAGACCGATACCAAGTCTGACCATATCATAATGATGCTCCGGGAAACGAAGGATACCGGCGGAATTCAATACGTGTCGCAGTATCTTTTTCGGATACCTCTCCATGATATAATCCGTATATTTTTTGAAGAGGTCGAGCTGATATTCGGTATAGTCATTCATCTCCGGACAGTCGGCAGTGGCGAGATGAGAGAAAAGCGACTTCGGAGTCACTTCCTCCGAAGAGTTTAGAATCTCCATCAGACGCGGCAGCTCCTCCTCGATAAAGCCTGTGCGATGCATCCCTGTGTCAAGCTTTATATGAATGGGGTAGTCCTTGATATCATTCTTCTTTGCCTCGGCAATCACATCCTCCAGCATTTCAAAGGAATAAATCTCAGGTTCGAGACGGTTGGCGAACATCGAGCGGTAATTTACCACTTTGGGGTTCATCACCATTATAGGCATCGTTATGCCGCGCCGGCGCAATTCTATACCCTCATCAAGCACAGCAACGGCGAGATAAGCTGCCCCGCAATCCTGAAGGGTCTTGGCTATCTCATAACTCCCGGCACCATATCCGGAGGCTTTAACCATGCAGACTATACCAACACCGCGAGGCACCGAGCCACGGAAATAATTATAATTGGAGATGATGGAATCCAGATTTACTTCCAGTACTGTCTCATGTCGGCGAGTCTCAAGCATATCGGCTATAACTGCCAAAGGATATTCCTGTGAGCCTTTTATCAGGATAATCTCATCAGTAAAATCGGAAGGGGAGAGGTGAGCGACAAACTGAGCGGGATCGGAAAAGAATCGAGAGCCTTCGGGGAAGAGAGCCGCTTTTTTCATAAGCATCTCCCCGATACCGATAAATCTCTTTACACCTGTGCGTCTGACTATCTCCGCAATTCTCTCATAAATCTTGTCAGGATGCACATCCTCATGGTGCAGATCGCTGAGGATAAGGGTGATACTCTGCGAGGGAGTCTTTCTTCTCTTTATAAAGTCGAGAGCCGGCAGAAGCGAGGAGAAATCGGAGGTGTATTGGTCAAATACGATTGAACAGCCGTTTACTCCTTCCGAAACATTCAACCGTGTCCCTATCTTATGGAGGTGAGAGAATCGCTCGGCAATAACAGCAGTATCAATCTTTTCGCTTAGCATAAATGCAAGCGCGTTCATGCCGTTTTCCAAATCGGCATCCGAGGAGAAGGGAGCGGTAAATTCACCCCTCACATCCCCATATTCATATTTAATCTCCATAATTCCGCGCGAAACCGGGTTGGCTTTTATTTGAATTTCCGCATCATTCCCTTTTGTCGACCATCTCAGTAACTCCTTATCTTTAGAAAGGGATGAGGCGGCTTTGGCCGGATACTCGGAGTCGGCGGAAAAGATTACTCTTTTCACGCTTGGAGCTGCAGCGAGAGTCATCTTTTCGCGACTCTTCTCATCCATGTCGGCGAAACCTTCCGAATGTGCGTCTCCGATATTGGTGATTATCACGGTGTCGGGTTTTATGCACTCCGCTAAGGCGCTCATCTCACCTTTGGCGGAAACGCCCGCTTCGATGATAGATAAGGATGCGGAGGGCTCTATCCCCCATATCGAGAGGGGAACGCCGATCTGAGAATTATAACTTCGCGGAGAGCGTGAAATATCGTATGATGGCTCAAGAAGCTGGAAGAGCCATTCCTTTAGTGTAGTCTTTCCACGGCTGCCGGTAATGGCGAGTATTTCCCCCTTGTAGTCCTTATCCCGTGCTGCAATTTTCTGTAAGGCCCTGACAGTGTCAGATACGACCAGCCATGTCACATCCCTCAGTTCCTCCATCGCCTCCGGAATATGATTTACGACGAATGCACGGACACCCGCCTCATAAAGAGGTTTGATATAGCGGTGACCGTCGTTCCCTTTGGAGGGAATGGCAAAAAAGATAGTGTCGGTGGGATTCTCCAGAGAGCGGGAATCGGTCAGTAGATTCTTTATCTCGAAATCCACAGAGGGAGCAGGTAGGGAGAGGCGATCGGTAATGGCTGATAATAACATCTTGTATTTCTTAAGGCATTATAGGCTCTTATACTTCTCAGATATCCCTTTGATCCAATCCAATGATTTTGGGATATTGATTTTACGGTTGACGGAGGTCGGCACGACAGAGACTATGCCATGAGCCAGGCACCATTCATCGGTGTGCTCATTTTCCGGTTCATCGTTAATGAAAGTGCCGCAGAGGAGGTAGAATTTCTTACCCGCAGGATCTATATATTCCCTGTACTCATCGTTCCAGTGACCCTGACATGGGACGCATATTCTCATCTCCTCAGGGGTATGGCCTAAATCGGGTATGTTCACATTGAGACATATTCCCTCCGGCAGACCATTCTCAAGCACCTCCTTTACCAAGGTATCGACAGCACGGAAACACTGCTCGAAGTCAGCATCCGAGGAGTGATTGGTAAGTGAAAAACCGATGGATGGTATCCCGAAGGCACACCCTTCGCAAGCGGCTCCCATAGTGCCTGAATATAGCTCATTGACAGATGCGTTCGTGCCGTGATTGATACCCGATACCACAAGGTCGGGACGGCGGTCAAGGATATGATGCATCGCCAGTTTGATACAGTCCACCGGTGTGCCGGAGGTCTTATACATACGCGCTCCCTTAAAGTCTTCAAGAGGTGTGATGCGTAGCGGGTCATTCACTGTAATAGCCATTGACTGCCCCGAACGCGGCTGGTCCGGACATACCACCACTACTTCGCCGTAAGGTGTAAGTCGTTCAATCAGCGAACGGACACCCTTTGCATCGATTCCGTCATCATTTGATACGAGTATAAGAGGAGTATTTTTCATAATCTAAAAATCTAAAAATTGAAGGTTTTGTTTCTTTTTATATAATGTTGCCACACTGCACTCCCTTTCCCTCCGGGAAGAGTGGAGAGGATATCTTTCTTCGGAAACTGGGTGTATTCCTTTCTCATCTTCTTGAAGTCGCGGTGGGCTTTCAGGATTGCTTTGGCATTGGGGATATCCCCTTTGAGAAGAAACATTCCGAATGCGAGAGTATCGGCGAGGCGGCGCTTGAACAATACATTTTTCCCGCGTTTCTCCGGAAGGTTCTTATGAAGCAGCAGGAGATTGTTGCGGAAATTGAGATATGTCTTCTGTGGATTCCCCTGTTTCAGGGATGCTCCTCCTACATGATAAACTTTTGAGGAGGTCACCACGCAGTTGCGGTAGCCGGCGTTAAGTATGCGCAGGCAAAGGTCGATCTCCTCCATGTGTGCGAAGAAGCGGGCATCAAGTCCTCCTAATTTGAGATAGAGATCTCTGCGCACCGTCAGACAAGCTCCTGAAGCCCATGTGATATCGGGGGAGATGGAGTCGTATTGACCGTTGTCTTCCTCGATGGAGTCAAAAAGTCTGCCTCGGCAGAAGGGATAGCCGAAAGCATCTAAAAAGCCACCGGCGGCGCCGGCATATTCAAATTTATTTCGGTCACGATAAGAGAGGATCTTGGGCTGGGTGGAGCCGACATCAGGATTGTTCTCCATAAAATCCAGAATGGGCTGCCACCAGTGTTCCGTCACTTCCACATCGGAGTTGAGCAGAGTGATATATTCATAGTCAGCTTTGGAGATGGCGCGGTTATAACCCTCTGCAAATCCGTAATTATTCTTCAATGCAATGACCTTTACCTCCGGATGACGGCTCTCTATCCATTCCACCGAGCCATCCGTCGATCCGTTATCTGCCACAATCAGGTCTACCGCCTCACCCCGTGTGAAGCGGGACGCGATAGGAAGAAACTCTTTAAGCAACTTCAATCCGTTCCAGTTGAGGATGATGACTCCTAATTTCTTGCGCTCCATTTCTACGGCTCCTTTCATTTTATTAGTTCAGCTGTAAGGGAATCAGGTTCGTTTTCATCAAGCCCTGTGATCCTTACTCTGGAGATGGTATTTAATAATTCCGTATCAAGCGGAGCGGTGACTCGGAGATAATTGGGTGTGAAGCCATGCATCCGGTCTATCCCCGGGGCGGGGTGCTCCCAAAGCACATCATATTCCTTGCCTATTCTTTCTCTCATGAATTGAGTCAGTTTCTGATCGGAAAGGTTTGTAAGCTTCGCCACGCGTTTATGTTTCTCCTCCTGGCTGACCTTGTGCTCGATAGCCAATGCCGACGTACCCGGACGCTCGGAGTAGGGGAATACATGGAGCTTATCCACAGGGAGAGATGCAACGAAGTCAAGTGACTTCTCCCATTCCTCCTGTGTCTCGCCGCGAGCTCCGGCGATAATGTCGATTCCGATAAAGGCATCCGGCATTAATTCGCGTATCTTCTCTATTCTGCTTCTGAAGAGAGCGGTGTCATAGCGGCGGTTCATTAATTTAAGCACTTTGTCGGAGCCTGCCTGAAGGGGAATATGGAAGTGCGGGGTGAAAGCGCGCGCCTCCTTGGCGATCCATTCAAGGATCTCCTCTGTAATGAGATTCGGCTCGATGGATGATATGCGGTAGCGCTCTATTCCCTCGACGGAGTCAAGACTCTTAAGTAGGTCAAAGAAACTTTCCCCTGAATCTTTACCGAATTCCCCGATATTGACTCCGGTGATGACAATTTCTTTACCTCCCTCAGCAGCCACTTCACGCGCCATATTGGTGAGTGAGGCGATAGATCCTGAGCGGGAACGTCCGCGGGCAAAGGGGATAGTGCAGTATGTACAGAAGTAATCACATCCATCCTGGACTTTGAGGAAATAGCGTGTGCGGTCGCCGCGTTCGCAGGAGGGATAGAAAGTGGTGATATCTCTGAAAGGTGTCACTTCCAGACGGCTCTTGCGGTCGGATAGCCATTTCTCGATGAATTCAGCCGCGAGAAGTTTCTCGTTGCTTCCCAACACTATATCCACCCCCTCGATATTCTTAACCTCGTCCGGCTTCAGCTGAGCGTAACATCCTGTGACGACGATAGCAGCATCCGGATAGCGACCCGAAAGGCGACGGATGAGCTGTCTGCCCTTTTTATCGGCGGTCTCCGTCACGGAACAAGTATTGATTACTATGATATCCGGAGTGTCACCCTTTCCTGTTCGGACTATACCTTTCTCGGAAAGAATCTTTCCGATGGCGGAAGTCTCCGAGAAATTAAGCTTGCATCCTAAGGTGTGATACTCCGCTTTCAGATTATATTGATTTTCTGTCATCTGTTTTCCTTTCTTTCATCCCCTCCGGGCATATCCGGAGCCAAATTTCTGATTTTTCAGGGAAGTCCTATGCAAAATTACTAATTTTTGAGGTTAAAAACTTCTAAAAATATATCAAAATATGGGAATGGAGTCAAAAAATAAGGCAATCTATTGACAAAGGGGGTGTTAATGTATTATCTTTGCAATCGAAAATGGAGCGGCTCGTGAAGCCGCGGCAATCATATGAAAGAAAATAAAGAGGTAAAAATCTCCTATTTTGCAGCTCATCTTACCACGATCATCAGTGTTACACTGGTGCTGGTATTGGTGGGCATTATCGCTATGGTATGGATTGGCGCTGATAAGGAGACGCGCCGTATGAGGGAACGTATCGAACTGAGCGTTATCCTCACAGACTCTGTGTCCGACCAAAATGCACGAATGCTTGAGGATAAGATCAAAAGCGAGCCTTATGCTCTCCACACCCGATTCATTTCCCGGCAAGAGGCTATGGAGCAATGGAAGAAAGACACCGGCGAAGACCTTGAGGAGGTATTCGGCGTTAATCCTCTATCCCCGGAAATCAGTTTTACGCTGAAGGCTGACTATACGGCTCCGTCGCAGATAGCGTCTATCCGTAAAAAACTCGCTTCTCTGGAAGATGTCAGTGATGTCTCCGTGCCTGAGACAGATACCGTGGAGGCTATCAATCGCAGTGTGTCGCGGCTTACAGGATTATTGGGAGCTATCGCGATAGCCATGCTTGTAATCTCCTTTGTATTGATCAATAATACAGTACATCTGACAGTCTATTCCCGACGTTTCACTATTCATACCATGCAGCTCGTTGGTGCGACTAATGGTTATATCCGTCGCCCGGTGGTAGGAAATAATATGTTGTGCGGTCTTTTGGCTGGTATCATTGCTTCCGGCTTGCTTGCCACGGCATTGGCTTTTGCCCCGCAGGCGGGATTCCGGGAATTGAACAATACTATCGGTTGGACTGAATTTGCTATGGTGGCGGGTGCCATCACCTTGGTAGGTATGATAATCTGCGCCTTGGCGGCATGGATGTCCACAGCCAGATATTTGGGAAGAGACTATGACAAGCTTTTCCGTTGATGCGAATCTCACACATTCTTTTCACTAATTCAATAGCTTAAGATATGGCTTCAGAAAACAATACACCGCGCGAGGATAATTCTAAAATCCAGCGTCCTTTTACAAAGGTGAATTTCTATATGATGGGTGTATGCGTGGCTATGATTATTCTGGGATTTATCCTTATGAGCGGAGGCGGAAGTGAAGACCCGACTGCTTTTAATCCCGATATTTTCAGTACGCGACGCATCGTGGTTGGTCCCACGATAGCTTTCCTTGGCTTTCTGCTGATGGCTTTTGCGATCATCTATACCCCTAAAAAGAAAAAGTAAATACTATCAAAGTTATTATAGACATGGATTGGTTAGACGCCCTGCTCCTTGGAATAGTCCAGGGACTGACTGAGTATCTACCTGTCAGTTCAAGCGGACATCTTGAAATTTTTCGTCAGATATTAGGTGTGGATCTTGCCGGCGAGGAAGCCATACAGTTTGATGTGTTGCTTCATGCCGCCACTGTTTGCTCCACATTGGTGATCCTTTGGCCTCTGTTCCGCCGCCTCTGCGTAAGCTTCTTCACTTTTAAGAGAGATGCCGATTTCTGGTATGTATGCAAGATTCTTTTGTCTTGTGTGCCTATTGCGATAGTAGGTTTCTGTTTTAAGGATTTTGTGGAGAGCTTCTTTGAGGGAAACCTTAAAATAGTGGGGATATGTCTGTTGGTGACCGCTTTCCTTCTAACGTTCGCCCATCTCTCTGACCTGAGAGCCGTTCGGCGTCTTCAGAACAGTAATCCGGGGGATGGAGACAAGGTCGTGCCGGCATCAGCGGGCCATGACATTACATGGTTTGACGCTTTCATAATAGGTTGCGCGCAGGCATGTGCCGTGCTGCCCGGTCTCAGCCGTTCCGGAACGACCATCGCTACCGGTATTATTCTCGGTGACCGACGCGATCAGATGGCGCAGTTCTCTTTCCTTATGGTGATTATTCCGATTTTGGGCGAAGCTCTGCTCGGTGTCAAGGATATGATTACCGAAGCTCCCGTTGCCGGAACGCCCGAGATAGGAGCCGGAGCTATGGTAATCGGATTCCTTGCTTCCTTTATTGTGGGTTGTTGTGCCTGCAAATGGATGATCAATCTTGTGAAGAAGGGTAAGCTGATATGGTTTGCCGTTTATTGCGTTCTTGCCGGACTCCTCTGTATATTCTGGTAAGGAGCAAAATAAGAAGAATATTATGGATCTCATAAGCGGAGAAATAATAGGAATAGATAAGCCATTGGGCTGGACCTCCTTTGATGCGGTGAAGCGTCTTCGCGGCGCTATCACGCGCAGATTAGGCGTGAAGAAATTCAAGGTCGGACATGCCGGCACTCTCGACCCTCTCGCTACAGGCGTGCTGATTATCTGCACCGGAAAGGCTACTCGGGAGATAGAGCGTCTTCAGGCGGGAAGCAAGGAATATATAGCTGATATCCGTCTGGGTGCCACTACGCCGAGTTTTGATCTTGAAACGGAAGTTGACGCTACTTTCCCCTGGGAACACATCACCCGGCAGAGTGTGGAAGAGATTCTGCCTGAGTTTCGGGGAAAGGTTATGCAGGTGCCTCCGGTCTTCTCTGCCGTAAAGGTAGATGGAAAGAGGGCTTATAAATTTGCAAGAAAAGGAGAGGAGGTTGAGCTCAAGGCGAAGCCTCTCGAGATATCGGAATTGGAAATCCTCTCTTTCGAGCCCCCCTTGCTGAGAATAAGGGTAGTATGCAGCAAAGGCACATATATCCGGGCATTGGCTCGTGATATAGGGAAAGCCCTTGGCTCAGGCGGACACCTTGTAGGATTACGCCGCACGAGGGTGGGGGATATGGATATTGATAAATGTCTCACTATTGATGAGGCGATGGAGAAAATAACTACCGGACCTCTGGAGTTTCCGGAAGATTATGTTAATAATAAGAAATGAAATTATCTCAGTTCAAATTTAAACTTCCCGAGGAGCTGATCGCTCAGTATCCTACGGAGAATAGAGACGAATGTCGTCTGATGGTGGTTGATTCACGCACCGGTGAAATATCACACCATATCTTTAAAGAACTTATCAATTTTTATGATGAAGGAGATGTATTGATCTTTAATGACACGAAAGTCTTTCCTGCGCGTCTTTATGGCAATAAGGAGAAGACCGGGGCATGTATAGAGGTCTTTCTTCTCCGCGAACTGAGTGTGGAGAATAAGTTCTGGGATGTTTTGGTGGAGCCTGCCCGTAAGATACGAATCGGTAATAAGCTCTATTTCGGTGAGGATGAGTCAATGGTGGCGGAAGTGATTGACAACACTACTTCCCGCGGTCGCACTCTCCGATTCTTATATGATGGAAGCCATGATGAATTCAAGGAAGCTCTCTATGCACTTGGAGAGACTCCTCTTCCTGAATATATTACCCGTAAGGTAGAGCCTGAGGATGCCGAATGGTATCAGTGTATTTATGCAGAGAAAGAGGGCGCGGTGACTGCTCCGGCTGCCGGACTCCATTTCAGCCGCGAGCTCATGAAGCGTCTTGAAATCAAAGGTGTAGAGCGTGGATTCCTTACATTACATTCCGGACGAGGAAATTTCAAGGATATAGATGTCGAAGACCTGACCAAGCATCGCATGGATAGCGAGGAGATGTATGTCGAGGATGATCTCGTGGAGATGGTAAATAAGGCAAAGGATGACGGTAAGAAAATCGGCGCGGTAGGAACATCCGTACTCCGTGCCCTTGCCACGGCAGTATGTATGAATGGTCATCTGATGAATTATGCCGGCTGGACCAATAAGTTCATCTTCCCTCCCTATGACTTCACAGTCTGCAACTCATTGGTCACTAATTTTCATCTTCCTTATAGCACTATGCTTATGATGGTAGCTGCCTTTGGCGGATATGATACTGTTATGAAGGCGTATGATGTAGCCGTCAAGGAGAAATATCGCTTCGGAGCTTATGGCGATGCGATGCTCATACTCAAGTAATTACTTAATAGTATGTCGGTAATTAAGATTTGTTAACAATACTAAATATATTTTAACATAATTTTATTTTACTGAAAAACAATTTTTTAAAACATAAAATTAAGTAAAAATATAAGGTTATAATATCAAACTCTTGACATAGGGATTTTTTTGTTATAACTTTGCAACCGCAAACGAGAAACGAACTAAACGCCTCGGATGCGCAAAGAACAATGACATTCTGCCACAGGACAAGCAGCCGAAGTCTCGCAAGAGGCTTTGACATAAGAGACAAGGAAACAGATAGTTTCCGTCAACATCCTTAATAAAGAGACGTCCACGGA
>JAAVFG010000035.1 GCA_014800895.1 Bacteroidales bacterium | reverse complement strand
TCACAAATGCATCGGCTGAATCGTTCAATGCCAAAATCAAGGCGTTCAGAACCCAGTTCCGAGGAGTTGGCGACATCAAATTCTTCATGTTCAGACTTGCAACACTATACTCTTGACATTACCTCCCGCACACCGGAAAAATCCGCTGACCCATATTTACATTGACCCTATAGTAACATTTCAACCATCTTTTACATTGAGCCGGTATTACTGGTCGCTAAATCATAGTAATATATAAAAGAAAAATCCTAAACCGTTGAATTAACGATTTAGGATTTTATCAAGTGACCCCGGTGGGACTCGAACCCACGACCCAATGATTAAGAGTCATTTGCTCTACCAACTGAGCCACGGAGTCATCTTTTTATTGCTTTTGGTCGGTCTCCCTTCCGTTTTGCTTTGCAAAGTTAATACTTATTTCTCTAACTGCAAAATATTTTGCAAGTTTTTTTTGTTTTTTTTATTAACTTGAGAATTAGAGTAACTTTATATGACTAATAATCAATATGATGTAATTATCATAAGTTGCGGATTAAAAACCGAAACTTATATTATCGATATAGAGTGTCATCCCTTCTGTGCCAACAAAGGGCTCTCCGCATGTGGAGCTCGCCATGACCAAAACATGTGTCGGTGTCTCGTCAGGAGCTGCCCATCCTACTTCATGGACTTTTACCATCTTGCCTTTTGAATTTCGCGCGTAGTAGGCTTTCTCTCCATCCAGAAGGCCCATCCAGGGTTTATAACCGGGAGTTTTGGTGATATCGCCATACTGTATCTTCAGTTCGTGACCTTTTGTCCAGGGCACGCTTTTTGAATAACGCTCTCTACCGGTGCCGACGCGATGGGCATATATATTTCCTTTCTCATCTTCCCATCGTTTCTGGAGAAGCACGTATACCTCGGCATTGTCGCGTCCCTGCAGGGTCTTTTTCCCTCCGAACCCTGTGGCTTTAACACGGGTGTTGACAGGCGGCACATCTACTTTATAATCGAATACCAATGCTTTAGGCCTTTTGGTGTAGGGGATACCCATTTCAATTTTTGCGAAAGGTCCTTTAGTAGAGGTGACAGGCTCGAAGAGTCTTCCGAGATATATGCTGCCTGCCACCATCACATCCATGTTGATGAGACCTAACACTTTTACCTCCTCCATCTTTGTCTCGAGCTTAGCCACTTTATTTCCGTTGATTGTAGCCGGGGAGACAGAGTTGGAGCCTTTTACGATTCCGGATACTTTCGCATATACATTGCTTGACCCCCATGGAGATCCTCCCTGAGGGGAATAGGGGGTATTGCCCTCAATAGTGCGGGTCGGACCGATAGCATAGACGGTTTTTGTTTTGCCTCCGATTACTTTTGATTCATTGATATGGCGGGTAACCCATTGGGAGAAATCTCCGAATTTGATTGGTTCGAGGCGCAGAGCCAAAGCCGGAGAAGTGGTTGCTAAAAGGGAAGAAGAGAGAAGAATAGTGGAAAATACTCCCTTGAAAATTTTGCTGAAATACATCGTTCTTTTTCAATTTGAATGTAAAATTAGGAAAATATCCTCATATCCCTCATATAATTATATAGATAATTGTGTAGATTTTTATATTTTTGTACTCTTCAATGGTTACTATATATGACTACTCCAGATATAGACACTCCAAAGGCAACCCCGCGGCTTACTCTTCGCAAGGGAGAAAAGCTGCGGCATAAAACGTTGGTCAACGGTCTCTTTTCGGAAGGGAAGAGCATTTATGACTTCCCGGTCAGGTTAGTGTGGCGCACGCTTACCCCCCGGCAGTTAGAGGAATCTTTCCGCGCCGGAGTGCCGGAAAAAGTAGATCGTCTTCAGATGTTGGTCACCATCCCTAAAAAGAAACGTCGTCGCGCGGTCGACCGGGTATTGTTAAGACGGAGGCTTCGTGAGGCTTACCGATTGAATAGGCTGCCGCTGGCAACTGCCGTGGCGGCGCGTGATGATATCGCCACCCTCGAGATGGCTTTCATCTTTCTTGGCGACACCAACACCTCTTATGCTGACCTGGAAAGAAAAATGATCAATCTCCTTTCAAGATTAGAGAAAAAGATATGAGGAAGCTAATGATCTTTTTAATCAGGTTTTATCAGGGTGCTATCTCTCCTCATTTCCCCGCTGTCTGCCGGTATCAGCCGACCTGCAGCCAATATGCCGTCGAGGCTATTTCGAAGTATGGACCCCTGCATGGCGGATGGCTGGCATTGAAGAGGATATGCAGATGTCATCCCTGGGGCGGCTCGGGATATGACCCGGTGCCATAGTTTAAGGCTCCACACATGTTTCAGACTCCACTCATTATGTATCCGCCTATGATTTTAGATATACATACCCATTCACTCACACCCGATCCGGAAGCTATAATCGATATTTCAGGGCTCTTGAAGGAGGAGGGGATAGAGAAAACCATAGAATATATCGAATCCTCTCAAAGTCAGGGAGGTCAGCTGTTTTCTGTCGGTGTGCATCCGTGGTGGATGGCTGAGGGAGTGGGAGATGAAGTGTTGGATGGAATTAGAGAGCTGGCACACCGGGATGAGATCGCAGCAATAGGAGAGGTCGGAATAGATATTCCCAAAGGGGGATTGCTCTTCCGGCAGATGAAGGTATTCAGGGAGATGATAGAATTATCGGAAGAGGTGGAGAAGCCGCTCCTCATCCATAATGTCAAGGGTCAGGAGATCATTATAGAGCTGCATAAGGATATGCGTCCGGCTCAGCGATGGGCGATACACGGGATGCGTTCCAAACCGGGCGTGGCGGCGATGTTTTTGCGTGAGGGACTCTATCTGTCTTTCGGTGAATATTTCAATGAAGAGACACTCCGTTCCGTGCCTATGGATTATATTCTCGCCGAGACTGATGAGTCGGACTGTTCCATCCGTAAAGTCATATCCTCCCTTGCGGGAGCATTATCACTTTCGGATGAGGCGCTTCAAAGTCAGATTGGAGCCAATGCCTCGCGCTTTCTCGGTAGATAACGGGGATATTACCAGCCGAAAAAAAGGAGTTATTTCAGGCTCTTTCCGCCCATAGCTTGGTAATGCAGGGCAAAATTGTTAAATTTGAAACAAAATAGAAAATATATGAAGATAGCATTGATCGGATATGGCAAAATGGGTCATATCATAGAAAATATAGCAAAAGAGAGAGGACACGAGATAGTGGCTGTGATAGACCAGCATAATCTTGAGGACTTTGATTCGGAAGCTTTCCGTTCAGCGGATGCCGCCATTGAATTCACCGTGCCTACAGCGGCGGAAGGGAATGTACTGAAATGTTTCAAGGCGGGTGTGCCTGTTGTATGCGGCACTACAGGCTGGAACGACCGCCTGCCTGTCATGAAGGAATTATGCGATAATGGAGAGGGCACTTTGCTCCAGGCTTCCAATTTCTCAGTGGGTGTGAATATCTTCTTCATGCTTAACAAGTATCTCACCCGTCTGATGAATGCCTTCCCACAGTATACGCCTCACATGGTGGAGACTCATCATATCCATAAACTTGATCACCCCTCCGGCACCGCCGTTACTCTTGCAGAGGGTATCATAAAGGAGAGCGACCGTATCAACTCATGGACTGAACCCGAAGAGGGGAAAGAGATAAAGGAGGATGTGCTTGAAATAGATCATATCCGAAGCGGGGAAGTGCCCGGTATCCACACGATTATATGGGATTCGGCACAAGATAACATCTCCATCACCCACTCTGCCAAAGGTAGGGAAGGATTTGCCATGGGGGCGGTATTGGCTGCGGAGTGGCTTGCCGACAAGAAAGGCTTCCACACGATAGATGAGATGTACACCGAAATAATGGAGAAGAAATAAGGGGGGAAGAAAGTTATGGATACAGTTAAATCCCCTTCCGAAAATAAGGATGACAGGGAGCAGTCATCTGCCTCCCTATCCTTCATGGACAGGCTGCGCAAGGTTAAGACCACGCGCTGGATACGATTTGGTATCGTATCCGCCATATATATCTTCTGGGTTATCCTTATGGGCAATCCGTGGCTTCTCTTCTTCTGGCTGATACTTGCCGATATTTATATCACGGGATTCGTGCCGTGGGGATGGTGGAAGAAGCATACCGGACTGACCCGCTCCCTTATGGCATGGGTGGATGCCATAGTCTACGCCTTGGTATTGATCTATTTTGTCTTCGCCTTTATCGGACAGCAGTATGAGATACCTTCATCGAGTCTGGAGAAGACACTTCTTGTCGGCGACCGCTTATGGGTGGATAAGGCTACATTCGGGGCGAGAGTGCCTCAGACCCCGATTCATTTCCCCCTTGCACAACACACCATGCCGATATTAGGCACAAAGAGTTATCTGGATCAGCCGCAGTTGGAATATCACCGTCTCCCCGGTCTGAGGAGTATAGAACGAGGGGATATCGTGGTATTCAATTATCCTCAGGGAGACACGGTAGCGACCAAAATTCCTAATCCGGACTATTACCAGATAAGCTACGAGCTTCGTAAGAACGGGGTCGGGAATCCTCTGGAATATATCAAGAGCAATCCGCAGATGTTCGGAGAGGTCGTGGTGCGTCCCGTCGACCGTCGGGAAAACTATGTGAAGCGCACCATCGGACTCCCGGGCGAAAGGATAAGAATATCGAACGATTCCATATATATCAATGGAGTAGCCATAAAGGAGCCGGCAGATGTCCAGTATAATTATATAGTACCGGTATCGAAGGCTATTCCGGCTGAAAAATGGAAGCAGTTGGGAGTGCGTCTTGAAGATGTGGCAAACGGTCCGGAGACGGCACAGCTGCTGGGCTTCAAATTTTATGATATTCCCCTCACTGCATCCATGAAGGCAGAAATAGAGAAATGGCCCGAAGTGAACGGTCCTCTTACGAGGGAAAGAGAAAGCGGCATGTATGATTTAGGTAATGTCTGGCCTTTGGGAAATGATTATGGTTGGACACGCGACAACATGGGGGAATTCTGGATTCCCAAACGTGGCGTGACTCTTCATCTCACTCCTGAGAATTACCCCCTTTACGAGCGTGCCATCCGCACTTATGAGGGTAATGACCTTAAGATGACTGCCGACGGTAAAATCTTCATTAATGGCAAGGAGACCGAATACTATACATTCAAGATGGATTACTACTGGATGCAGGGCGACAACCGCGACCGCTCAGCCGACAGCCGCTATTGGGGTTTCGTGCCTGAGGATCACATCGTCGGCGAGCCGGTATTCGTGATCATATCCATGGATCAGGATAAGAGTCTGTCGGAAGGCAAGATAAGATGGGATCGTATCTTCAAGAAGCCGAATCCGGACGGAAAGCTATGATACCTTTCGCCGCATCCTATAATAGATACAGAGAATGGTTCTCCCTTCTCCTCGACGGAGGGGAGAATCATTCTTCGCCATATACAGGTGGCGACTCCATTAGTCTCGCCGACCCGGGGGGAAAGGAACGCGCGCGGACTCTCATTGAAGGGGAGCTGATGCTTAACGTCCCCGTGGCAGGCGGAGCCGGAATGTTGAAACGTAAGTCGGCTTCCGGACTGCAGATCTCTCAGCATGGGCGATGGCAGGAGGTGCATCTCGGAGCCTGGAGAGCCGCATACGGCAGAACACCTTTCTTCCCTCATCTTTTCCCTGAGATTGAGAAAATTTACAGAGAGAAATCAGAAGGCTCTTTGGAGGAATTCAATAAGGCTCTACATCTTCTTATATGCCGATGGCTCGGTATGGAGGATGGAATTGTCGCGACCCTGCGCACTCTTCCCTCAGAGGATCGGGAGCGTCTGCGACAAACAGGAGCGGAAAAGCTGCATATGATAGACCGCAATCATTCAATATTCGAAGTATTATTCCGTTTAGGTAAAGAAGGGGTCTTTACATTATTATGACCTTACAAATCATTATCCCTCAAGGCTTAGAATGGAAAAACGCATACGCCATATACTGACAGTCATAGCAATCATCTTCGGTGGAGTCTTCAGCTCTATTGCCGAGGATGATCTTCCTGCCATACCTTTACAGGTAAAATATACCAAAGGCTATTCCTATATCACTGATGAATATGGGGATACCTGCCGCTACACCTACCTGCGCGATCTTGTGGTCTTCCCTCCTATGAAATTTAAGAATAAGAAGGAGGAGGAGTTCTATTGGCGAACTGTGAGGGATGTGCGAAAGACTCTTCCATATGCAAAGCTTGCTTTCTCCACCCTCTGCGAGACGTATGAATATATCCAGACCATCCCCGATAAGAAAGTAAGGGAGAAGCATCTGAAGACACTTGAACACGATATCTTCGAGCAGTATAAACCGGTGGTGAAGAAAATGACGAAAAATCAGGGTAAGATCATGCTTAAACTGATTAATCGGGAGACTGACCAGACCTCCTTCAATATTGTCAAAGCCTTCTTGGGAAGTTTCCGCGCCGGTTTTTGGCAAACCTTCGGACGCTTTTTCGGCATGAACATGAAAGCCGGCTTCCATCCTGATAAAAATCGGGAGGATGCCATCATAGAGCGTATCGCTACTCTCATTGAGCAAGGCGCCCTATAGCACTCCCAACAATTCGATATCAAAAATGAGGGTGGAGCCGCCGGGGATTCCGGGCTGATTAAATTTGCCATATCCTTGCTCCGCCGGAATATATACCTCCCAGCGATCGCCGATATGCATCTGCTGCAAGGCTATGTTCCATCCCGGTATGAGATCGCGAAGACGGAAGGCAGGAGCCACTCCTCCACGGCTGCTGTCGAAGGTCTTGCCATTGATGGTTTTCCCTACGTAATGCGCCGTCACCACACTACCGCGATTAGGCGTCGGACCATCACTCTTCCCCTTCTTTATCACCTTATAATACACCCCCTTGTCGAGAGGCTTAACCCCTGCCTCCTGCGCCTTGGCAGCAAGCCACTGACGATTCTTCTCTATATATTCCTGTTTTGCCATCGTTTTTAATCTGTTTAGTGAATACCCTTTTTTCCAGTCACTCTACTCAAAATCTCATTTTCAATTCCACTCCCATATCATCTATCCTGAGAGTGGTCGCCGCTCCCTCCACCATCGGATAATTCTCCCTGACATGACCTACAGGGAAATCGAAGGCTACCGGAATATTCCCTATCCCCTCCCTTCTTAAGAAAGCTGAGATCATATCCTCCATCGCAGTGTAATTCTTATCCGGTCGGTAGTCAGTGAAGCGCCCTACAATCAATCCGCGTATCCTGTCAAATCCTCCCGATAGCAGAATATGATAGAGCATACGCTCCACTGCATATATAGCCTCCGATATATCCTCGATAAAGAGAATGGTATTATCACGCAGTATGTCATACCTTGTACCGAACAGGCCGTTGAGCACCGCTAAATTACCACCTGCCAACATACCTTCCGCCTCGCCTGAGATATTATAGTCATAGGTAGGAGCGGTATAGGTCAGCGGAGAGTCGCCACGCAAAATATGCATCAACGCCTGCGTACAATTATCTTCCGCGCCCTCCTCAGTGATATGCTTAGCCATCGGTCCATGTATCGAGGCTATGCCGGCTTCGAGCAGACGGGCATGAAGTGCGGAGATATCCGAATAGCCGATAAGCCATTTCGGATCGCTCAGCAATAAGTCGTCCGATATATCGCGTAATAGATGGACTGCCCCGTAACCTCCGCGCGAACACAAGACAGCCCGTATCGAGGGATCGCTCCATGCCGATACCAGATCATCGAGTCTATCCTCCTTACGAGAGGCATAGCTTCCCGATGCCGGTCCCTTGGCATATGGCATCACCACCGGAATATACCCCGCCTCCTCAAAAAAGCGGACAGCGCCATCAATATAGATCTCCTTCACGGGAGATGACGGAGAGAGAATGGCTATTTTATCTCCGGGTATCAGACTCTTCGGATATATCATAGTCTAAAAACTCATCACGTTAATACCTGCCGCCCGGACTTTCTCAGCGATCTCAGTCAATTCATCCTTGCCCACTTTCTCTAATCTCTCTTCAGGAGTGGAGCGGTCAAGGCTATAGAGCATCACCTCCGCCGGATTGATAGCCCGGTATGCTTCAATAAGGGCGGCGATCTCCTCGGGAGTGGTGTTATCTATCCTCTTGCCGTTATGCTCCCCACGCAGAAGCATGGTCTGGATAATCCCCGTGCCTTCAAACTGCTTTAACGCCTCGACCAGTCTCTCCACGGTAAATTCCTTAGACTGTGGCTGATCGATGAGTCGCATCGTCGGGTCGATAGCGGAATCAAGTTTTAGGATATTATTATCCACTCTCTTCAGCGCCCGCGCTACGGCAGGATCAAATATCCTTGTGGAATTGGTCAGCACCGACACCTTTGCCTCCGGATAATATCTGTCACGCAGAGCCAAAGTATCATCTATCACTCCCTCAAAATCGGGGTGAAGCGTCGGCTCCCCATTTCCGGAGAAAGTAATCACATCCAATGGCTCCCCATTGGCGTGCATCTCCGATAATTTCTTCTCTAAATCCTCCCTCACTTTCTCCCTTGAAGGGAGCCCGCTCTTACCGGCTCCCTGGGAATTATAACCTGCCTCGCAGTAAACGCAATCAAATGAGCACACCTTACCATCGGAAGGCATGAGATTGACACCTAAAGAGACACCCAACCGTCGGCTGTGGATAGGTCCGAATATTGTGCTGTGAAATAATATAGTCTGATCTTTACTCATAATATCCTACTTATTATACGACTCCATCTCAATCTGTCATTATGTCAATATGACATTATGTCATCATATCAATATAACAACTAACCCGTAATAAGTCCTTTGAGATCATCAAGCGTGGTGAGCGCCTGCATAGGAGTGAGATTATTGATATCAAGGTCAATCAGGCGGTCGCGTATCTGTGAAAGCAGAGGATCATCGAGCTGGAAGAAAGATAACTGATAGCCATCCCCCTCCGAGCTTCCCTCTCTCTTCGCTCTCTTCTCCGGCGTTTTCTTCCCTTTCTTCTCCTCATTCTCTTTCCCGGCGCTCTTCTCCTCCAGACGGGCGAGCACCTGATTGGAGCGCTTGATAATAGAGGGAGGCATACCCGCCAATTTAGCCACATGAATACCGAAACTATGAGCCGAACCTCCTCTCTCCAATTTTCGCATGAAGATAATCTTCCCGGCAGCCTCCTTGACAGATACATTATAATTGACCACTCTCTTATAGCTCTTCTCCATATCGTTGAGCTCATGGTAATGAGTGGCAAAAAGCGTTTTAGGCTGGCAGTAGCCGTTATCATGTATATGCTCCACGATAGCCCATGCTATTGAGATACCGTCATAGGTAGATGTGCCGCGCCCTAATTCGTCAAAAAGTATCAGAGAGCGGGCACTCATATTATTCATGATGGCGGCTGCCTCATTCATCTCCACCATGAAGGTAGACTCCCCGGAGGAGATGTTATCACTCGCTCCTACACGCGTGAAAATCTTATCCACTATTCCTATCCTCGCACTCTCCGCGGGGACAAAAGATCCGATCTGCGCCATCAATACAATCAAGGCTGTCTGACGCAACAGAGCTGACTTTCCGCTCATATTCGGTCCGGTAATCATCATAATCTGCTGATTCTCCGGATCCAGCTCCACGCTATTGGCTATATATGGCTCGCCGGCAGGAAGACGACGTTCTATCACCGGATGTCGCCCCTCCCGGATAGAAAGGGTCATGCTATCGTTCACCTCCGGGTGGACATAACAGTATTGCTCCGCCGCCTCAGCCAGTCCATGCAGACAATCCATATGAGCCACAGCCGATGCCGTCTGCTGAATCTCCTTTATATATCGGGCGGTACCGCTCACCAATTCGTCAAAGAGACGGTTTTCAATTACACCAATCTTATCCTCCGCCCCCATGATCTTCTCCTCATACTCCTTGAGCTCGGGAGTGATATAGCGTTCGGCGCTCACGAGCGTCTGTTTGCGTATCCAGTTTGCCGGCACTTTATCCTTATGCGTATTGCGCACCTCGATATAATAGCCGAACACATTATTGAAGGCGATCTTCAGTGAGGGTATACCGGTCGCTTCGCTCTCCCTGTCCCTGATGGCGGCAAGCGCCTCCTTATTATGGACGAGAAGGGAACGCAACTCATCAAGCTCGCTATTCACACCCGAAGCAATCGCTCCGGGCCTGCCTGCGACAGCGGGCGCATCCTCACTCACCACTTTCGTCAGCGTCATGCTCAACTGACTCAGATCCGGCATACGCGCCTCGAAAGAATGCATCAGTTCGGAATCCGTTTTCTCCAACACCCGCTTTATCTCCGCGCAATCCTCCAAGGCATCACGCAGTCGCAGAAGATCACGGGGTGACACACGCTTAGCAGCCACTTTCCCTCCCAGGCGCTCAAGATCCCCGATGCTCCGCATACATACCTCCATCTTCTCCCTGAAATCGGGATCGCGGAAGAAATACTCCACCCCCTCATGACGCCGCTTTATCTTTTCTAAATCAAGCAGAGGGAACGATATCCATTTGCGCAACAGACGCGCCCCCATAGGAGTCACGGTCTTGTCAATCACGCTAAGAAGGGAGAGCCCATCCTCCGAGAGAGGATATAATATCTCGAGATTACGGACTGTGAATTTATCAAGGTGCATGTAGATATCGCGGTCGATACGTCCGAGGGTATTGATATGTGAGGTATCGGTATGCTGTGTTATATCAAGGTAATGGAGCAGAGAGCCGGCGGCAATCACAGCTTCCGGCATCCCGTCCAGTCCGAAACCCTTTAATCCCGTAGTGCCGAATTGCCGGTTAAGCCTTGTCTCCGCCGCATCCGTAGTATATACCCAGTCATCGAGTTCGAAAGTGGCGCATTTATAGCTGATATTCTCTTCGCAATATTGGCGTGTGCCGTGCATCCGGAGCAACTCCTTGGGAGCGATATTCCCCAATAGTTTATCAATATAGGCTATATCGCCCGACGCACATAGAAACTCACCTGTGGAGAGATCCAGAAATGCCACTCCCACATTCTTCTTACCGACATGTATTCCGGCAAGATAGTTATTCTCCCTGGCTTTAAGAGAATTATCATTAAGATTCACTCCCGGAGTGACAAGCTCGGTGATGCCACGCTTCACCAGCTTCTTTGTCAGTTTCGGATCCTCCAGCTGCTCACATATAGCCACCCTCTTCCCTGCTCTCACAAGCTTGGGGAGGTAGGAATCCAGAGCATGATGAGGGAAGCCCGCCAACTCGACGTATGCCGCTTTACCATTAGCCCTGCGTGTGAGCGTGATCCCCAATATCTCGGAAGCCGTGATAGCATCGTCAGAAAAGGTCTCGTAAAAATCTCCTACCCTGAAGAGCAGCACCGCATCCGGATGCTTCTTCTTCATCGCCGCATATTGCGCCATCAAAGGCGTTTCCGCTATCTTCGCCATCTTCTTTCTATCCTTATTTACCTATTACGCAGGGAAAATCTTAAGCATCCACACAGCCATGCCGACATAAATCAAGAGTCCGACCACATCATTCGTAATCTGGATAAAGGGTCCGGTAGCCAATGCCGGGTTCACTTTCAATTTCTCAAGAGTCAGCGGCACGAGCGTGCCGAACACCGTCGCAAATATCACCACGCAGAAGAGGGAGGAGGATACGGCAAAACAGAGGGCGTAATCTCCCGGCTGAGTCAATAAAGTATAGCATAACACCACAGCCGATATGACAATGGCATTAAGGAGCGCGACTCTCACCCCCTTCCATATCTGCGGCCAGAAGGAATTGAGATCCAGACGGCCGTTAGCCAGACCCTGCACAACGATAGCCGACGCCTGCACTCCGACATTTCCTCCCGTGCCGCCAATCAATGGGATAAAGAAAGCAAGCGCGGTGACGGCAGCCAACTGCGCCTCAAATCCTCCGAGAATAACTGAATTGACCAGACCGCCTATGATACCGATAAGGAGCCAGGGGAGACGCGCCTTGGTCTGAGCCCATATGGAATCGTCGGCATCCACGTCGGAGGAGATACCTGATGCCAGCTGATAGTCTCGCTCGCTCTGCTCGCGCACCTCATCCATCACGTCATCGACCGTGATCTGTCCCACAAGCCGACCGATGCTATCCACTACCGGCATAGCCACAAGGTCGTATTTCTCAAAGTCTATCGCCACCTCATCTATCGGCATATCAGCCTTGACAGAGACCGGGTCTGTCTCCATGACATGCTTGATTTTGGAGACGGAGGGGTGGGTAATCATCTTCTTCAAGGGCAAAACCCCTTTCAGGCGGTCGTCATCATCCACCACATAGACATAGTAGATATCATCGAGATCCTCTGCCTGATGACGCATCTCCTTCAGACAGTCGGGCATCGAGAGGTTTTCATTTACCTTGATATACTCCGTGCCCATCAAGCCGCCCGCAGTGTCCTCATCATATTGAAGAAGGTCGACGATATCTCCCGCCTGCTCCATATCCTCAATATTCTGGATCACCTCCTCGCGGTCCTCCTCATCCAGTTCCTGAATAAGGTCGACGGCATCGTCGGTGTCGAGAAGATCGATGAAATGACCGATCTCTCCCGGAGCCATTCCCTCGAGTAGTTTCTTTCGGTCCTCCTCGTCAAGCTCCATCAATACATCAGCCTGAGTCTCCTTATCCTCAATAAGGTCGAATACTTTCTCCGCCTGCTTGAGATCAAGGCTCTGGAATAACTCGGCTATATCGGCAGGATGAAGCTCGGAGAGATCCTCCTTGATCTCCTCCTCATTGTGCTCTTCTATATTATGTTCGATTCTCTCGATATCCTGATCTGTAAATTCCTTCACGTTCTTTTCTTTTTTTAAGTAGCTGATTATGCTTTAAAATCATGGTTTGAGGAGACAAGGAGTGGAGAGGTATTAAGCGAGGAGTATGGGGACTTAACTTAATATTTGAAAGATGAGCCTCCTAAGAATTCCCTCAAAAGGGAGGTGGGGGGAACTTGCTCGGCAGGCACCGTCTCGAAATAATGCAGGAAGCGGAGCAGACGGTAAGCCTGTGCATATTCACGCGCTGAGTGTGGCACATCCCTCAGTAACGGCTCGGCGTATGCTTTCATCACGCCTATCTCAAAGAGCAAGGATGAATTGAACATCGCGTCGGCATTCTCCTGAAACGGGAAAATCCATTTCTCCTCGCCTCGACGCACACTCGGCCAGCGGCGCAAGGTATCGAGCGCAGAGGTGTGACGATATTTGTAATCCCTCACAATCCGTCGGAGCAGACGGTTATCGGAAGTGGAAATCCAGTTATGATCATCTATCCGCAAGGTAGTCAGCGCGGATACATACACTTTATAAATATTTGAAGGGGAGATGGAGGAGGTCAGCTCCGGATTAAGCCCGTGTATCCCCTCGATAAGGAGAACATCGTTAGCCTCCAGACGGAGAGGCTTCACGATATCACTGCGGCGACCATTCTCGAAACTGTATGTGGGGAGATTCACCTCCTCGCCCCGCAGAAGCGCCTGCAGATCAAGATTGAATCGCTCAAGATCAAGAGCATGGAGATGCTCGTAGTCATAATCGCCCGACTCATCGCGCGGGGTCTTCTCCCGGTCCACAAAGTAATCATCAAGAGAAATCATCTTAGGCACGATGCAGTTGGTCATCAGCTGTATCGCCAGCCTCTTGCAGGTAGTGGTCTTTCCGGATGAGGATGGACCCGCCAATAATACGATACCCGCTTCCCCTTTCTCACGGCGCCGGGCTATATCGTCACTGATGCGTCCCAAGAATTTCTCATGCATCGCCTCAGCGACATTGATGAGGTCGGCGGTGTGGCGGTTGGCTATGGCTTGATTCAAATCGCCCACACTCGACACCTTTATCACGCGATTGAAATCCAGATAATCTGTAAAGGCTTTATACAGGCGTGGCTGAGCAAGAGGTTTCATCGGCTCTCCGGGAGCGGCAGGATCAGGACCGAGGAGAAGGAAGCCATTTTCATATGACTCCACATTAAAAATAGAGATATATCCCGTGGAGGGAGCCAACGGACCGTAATAACTGTCGGCAAGCCCATCGAGGAGATAATAAGTAGTGTAGAGGTCTCTGACAGTGTCAAGCAGCTTGACCTTATCTTCCAGCCCCTGACGGCGGAAAATCTCGATCACCTCAGAAGTGGGACGCTCCTTACGCTCGAAAGGGATATCAGCCTGAGCTATTTCGCGCAGCTTATGGCGAAGCGCCTCCAACATCTCAGCGCTCACATCCACCATGCGACCCGCCTCGTCATACAGGCGGCAATAATGACCCCTGGAAATAGAAAGCTCTATGCGCAGACGCATACCGGGGAAACATTCCCTCACACCCTTATATGTCATCATGCAGAGCGAACGGATGTAGACATCCAGCCCGGCACGGCTCATATAATCCAGAAGCTCGACATGCTTGGGGGAGAATAAAGGAAAATCAAGATTCTCGGTCTTATTGTTGACGTAAGCGCATATAGGACGGAAAGGGAGACGATCTCCCAAAATTTTAGCAAGATCGCCGGGAGTAGAGCCCCCCTCCATATTGATTCTCTCTCCGGTATTCAAGCAATATATCTCAATCTCTTTTCCCATTTCAATAGAATTAATGGTGGCTGTGATGAAAATTCTCCCCCAAAAGAGGCGAAAAAAGTCGGCATCCCCCTCTTTTTTGACTCCGTTTACGCAAAATTAATAAAAAATATCCATGATTTTTAATAAAAGTTTTGTGATTACGGAAATTATGTGTACCTTTGCAGTGCAAAGTGCCTTAGGGCAGTGCGATTGTGGTCCATTCGTCTATCGGTTAGGACGAGAGATTTTCATTCTCTAAAGAGCAGTTCGACTCTGCTATGGACTACCATTTAATCAACAAGCAAAGTAATTTTTAAAAATGGCTAATCATAAATCGTCATTAAAAAGAATTCGCCAGGCGGAGAAAAGAAGACTTGAAAACCGTTACTGGGCAAAGACCGCTCGCAACGCTGTGCGTCGCATCCGTAAAATGACCGACAAGGCTGAAGCAACAGCCGCTTTTGAAAAAACAAGCGCCCTCCTTCAGCGTCTCGGCCGCAAAAATATCATATCTAAAAATAAAGCCGCTAACCTCTGCAGCGCTCTTGCAAAGCACGTTAACAAGCTTTAAGATAAAATCAGCCGCATGATGCCTCGCGTCAGCGTATACTGATTAGTGTCGGTCCATTCGTCTATCGGTTAGGACGAGAGATTTTCATTCTCTAAAGAGCAGTTCGACTCTGCTATGGACTACTTCCCCAAATCCATCCTATCCCCGAGACCGGCAGTCGTAATTAGACAGTCGGTCTCACTCTTTTTATATTTTAACTTTAACCCTCATCTCCATATCCATATTCCACTATGCTTAGATTTCCCTATCGTCTCCTTACGATAATAGCCGCCTTATCCATTCTTTTCCCTCTCTCCGCCAAAGCGGAATGGAACGACTCCATCCGTTATCATGGAGAGATAGGAATGGACTTCGCCGGCGGAGCGCATACACCCTTCTGGATGGCAAATAATAAATACGGACTCTCCTCTATCGAGAAAAATAATGGCTACCTGCGCCTGGGCGCATTCAAGGATATGGATCGCTCCAAGGAGCGCCGTTTCAGCTGGGGAGCCGGAGCGGATCTCGCCGTAGCTGCCAGATTCTCTTCTGTCTTTATCGTGCAGCAACTTTATGGGGAGGTAAGATACCGCTGTCTCGACTTGATGTTCGGTCAGAAAGAGCTGAATGGATTTATGAATAATTCCGACTTGGGATCCGGCAATCTTATGTTCTCAGGGAATGCCCGCCCGATCCCTCAGCTGCGTGTGGGAATATTTGACTATGCCGACTTCTGGGGCACAAAGGGCTGGCTCGGCGTAAAACTATATGGAGCCTTCGGAATGTATACCGATAACAGATGGATAAAGTCATGGGCAGGAAATAATTCTTATACGCTTAACACCCTATATCATTCCAAGGCGATTGCTTTCCGTGTCGGCAACACACGTATATTCCCCCTTGAATTTGAATTAGGATTGGAGATGGCGACACAGTTCGGAGGAGACAGATATGCCGATGGGAAGTTAGTGCGTAAGATGCCTCGCGGATGGAAAAACTGGGTAAAAGCTGTTTTCCCGATGAAAGGCGGCTCGGATACCCCTGCTTCCGATCAGCTTAATGTGGAAGGGAATATGCTTGGCTCATGGAATTTTGCACTTGCATGGCGTCCGGCAGATGACTGGAATGTGAAGCTTTATTATGAGCATTTCTTTGAAGATCATTCCATGATGACATTTGATTATCCATGGAAGGATGGTCTGTATGGCGTCCAGGCGAAATTTCCTAAAAACCGCTGGGTATCGGAGGCTGTATATGAATTCCTTTATACCAAAGATCAGTCGGGAGCAGTCTATTGGGATCATACTCCCGAAATAAACGAGCAGGTGTCAGGAATAGACAACTATTATAATAATTATAACTACAACGGCTGGCAGAACTGGGGTATGGGTATAGGTAATCCCCTTGTGATTTCTCCCATCTATAATTCCAATCATCAGATGGCATTCCTCTGCAATCGTGTATGGGCTCATCATATCGGCATTAAGGGAGACCCCCTTCCGCAGTTGGGCTATCGTCTAATGGCTTCTTATTCAAAAGGATGGGGCACATACGGCAAACCATTCAACGATGTGAAATCCAATTTCAACCTTCTGGCGGAAATCAACTGGAAGCCTGAGGTGCTCAAGGGCTGGGAAGGTTGGTTCGGCTTCGGAATGGATGCCGGCTCAATGCTCGGAAATAGTTATGGCGTCTCTATCAAAATCTCCAAAACGGGATGGTTTCTGAAATAATCTTAGGCTCCATCCAATAAGAAATGTTAATGCAGGGTCACATCTCAGGGAGCAGATATCGCCTTGCAGGCGAAGGAGCATAGCGGGCTATGTGACTGAGCCAAAAGGTGATAGATGCCCCTGAGATGTGAGAATAGAGTAACTTAATAAACAGTAATATTAATCAATTTAAATGTAATGACTCTTTCCAATGAAATAAAATTACTTGCGTCCGGCCTCTTTTTGGCTAAAATCTCGAATCTCTTCGGTCACAGCGCGTAGGCTGCTCCCTCATAGATTCAAGATTTTATCTCAAAATTGAAAATCGACGAGTTTCCTCTAAAAATAGGAAATGACGAGTCAAATAGACCGCCCTGCATTTAACATTCTTTATTGGATGGAGCCTTATCTATTATGAAAAAATCCAATCGTATTTATATATTTTCTATCTTCATTATGATCCTCGCCTTTGTGGGGATACAAGGATGTCGTAAGGTGTCGCATAATGGCTCACTTGACGGTCAGTGGCAGATTATCAAGATAGAAGACACATCTACAGGTGAAATTTCAGAAGGGACACCTCACGGATATATATCGGTCAACCTTCATATCCTCCAGCTGAGAGGATTGACTTCCGACATGCAGACATCCAATATGAGATATGACAAGGAGGAGGGGATTATAGACTGTGACTTTCCGTATGTAAATGCTAATGATATTTCAAAACTTCTGCAACCCTACGGAATATATACGAATCCTGTGCAGTTTAAGATTGAGAAGTTGAGCGGGGAGAAACTGATACTCCGCACCGATCACTCCATCATAACGTGTAGAAAATTCTAATTTTTTCTCCGTATGTTACTCCCTTATATGTATGCCGGCATTCCGGAAGCAGGATGCGATGAGGCGGGTCGCGGATGTCTATGCGGTCCGGTAGCCTGCGCCGCTGTCATCCTTCCGGAAGGTTTTGAATGTGAGGAGCTTAATGATTCCAAGCAGTTGACAGCCGCCCGCAGGGAGGCGCTGCGTCCGATAATTGAAAAGGAGGCTTTAGCATGGTCGGTAGTAATGGTCGATGCCGATGAGATCGACCGGATAAATATTCTTCAGGCATCTATAACAGGAATGCAGAGGGCTCTCGACCGACTCGCGCTTCGTCCTAAGCATATCATAGTGGATGGAAACAAGTTCCGCCCCTATCTTGACCCTGTCACGCAGATGGACATACAGTATCACACAGTTGTAAAGGGGGATGGCAAATATATGTCGATAGCGGCGGCGTCAATCCTTGCCAAGACTCACAGAGATGAGTTGATGCAGCGTTATGCCGAGCAATATCCGGGCTACGGATGGGAGAAGAACGCCGGGTATCCCACAAAAGCCCACCGTGAGGCTATCTCTCGTCTCGGGGCGACCCCGCTGCATAGGATGTCGTTCAGGTTAGTGTAGATTCTTTAGCATGTATCATCAGGAGGCATCAGGATGCATCCTGCTTTATCTTGTTTTATCAGGATGCATCCTGCTTTATCTTGTTTTATCAGGATGCATCCTGCTTTATCTTGTTTCATCAGGATGCATCATGTTTTATCTTGTTTTATCAGGATGCATCATGTTTTATCTTGTTTTATCAGGATGCATCCTGCTTTATCTTGTTTTATCAGGATGCATCTTGTTTTATCTTGTTTCATCAGGATGCATCCTGAAAAATCCTAATTTATCTATCCCTTGATATAATAAATTCAAATAGGTCTTTGAATGCCTGCTTGGATGGAGAATCGGGATAACGGTCGATTATGGTATTTGCCTCCTGTTGCATCTTCCGCATGGTGTCATAAGCATAATCAATGCCTCCCTCTATCTTAGCGAAATCTATCAGGCGTGCTATCTCCTCGGTATTAAGGTCGCCGCGCTTGATAAGTTCGCGCATCACCTCCGCCTCCTCCTGATCGCCATTATTGAGGGCATATAGCAGCGGAAGTGTGACTTTCCCCTCACGCAGATCATTACCCGTAGGCTTACCTATCTGTGGATTATCATAATAGTCGAAGATATCATCCTTTATCTGGAAGCAAAGACCCAGGAGCTCGGCGTATGTCACCATCGGACCAATCTCCTCCGATGTAGCATTCACTGCTTCACCTCCCATCTTGACACAGTGCATGAATAGTGAAGCTGTCTTCTTACGGATCATCATGAAATAACTCGCTTCATCGAAATGATGTTCGCGGGCATTGGTAATCTGGTCTATCTCACCCAATGATAATTCCTTGCCGAGGGCGGAGAGCGCCGATATAATGGAGATATGGCCGGTTTCGATACCGGCAGCCAGAGCATTTGATACAAAGAAGTCTCCCACTAATACCGCCACATGATTTCCCCATTGGCGGTTGATAGTCGGCTCCCCACGGCGCACTTCCGTCTCATCCACAACATCATCATGAATGAGCGACGCATTATGAAGCATTTCAAGAGCCGCGCCGGCATGCAGCACATCCTCATTCACTTCCCCGAACATCTTGGCGCTCAATATCACCAATATCGGACGTATCTGCTTACCTTTCTTCTCAAGATAAGTAGTGACAATGCTATTCATCATCTCATTGCCGGTGCGCAACGTATCGACCATGATAGCATTCATGGACTTCAATTCCGGCTCAAGGCTTCTCCTTATTTTTTCAAATTGCTCCATAAGACCTACAAAATTACAAAAAATTCTTATAATCCATATACTAATTTATGCCATGCTATTCATTCTTTTGCAATTTTATATTAACTTTGGAGAAGAAACAAAAGAAGATTTTCGATGAAATATAATAGAATATTGCTCAAACTCTCCGGCGAGTCGCTGGCTGCCGGGCATGGCAACGGCATAGATACCGATCGCCTTAATGCTTATGCACGCCAGATCAAAGAAATGGCTGACGCAGGAGTGCAGATAGGCATAGTGATTGGCGGCGGCAATATTTTCCGTGGGCTTTCAGGCGCAGGAAAAGGATTCGACCGTGTGAAAGGAGATCAGATGGGTATGCTCGCCACTGTAATCAATTCGTTGGCTCTCAGCTCTGCCCTTGAAGCTATCGGTCAGCCCGCCCAGGTATTTACCGCCATTGATATGCACCCTATCGGAGTCCATTATTCAAAATGGCGTGCCATTGATGCCATGAAAGAGGGTAAGATTGCGATTATATCATGCGGCACCGGCAATCCATATTTCACCACTGATACCGGCTCTGCATTGCGCGCTATTGAGATAGAAGCGGATGTAATGCTGAAAGGCACCCGTGTGGACGGTGTTTATACCGCCGACCCCGAGAAAGAACCGGCTGCCGTGAAATTTGATGAAATCACTTATGACGAAGTCCTCGCACGCGGTCTTAAAGTGATGGATCTCACCGCTACAGCTCTCTGCAAGGAGAACGGTATGCCCATATATGTATTCAATATGGATATTGAGGGAAACCTTAAGAAAATGGTTTCAGGCGAGAATGTCGGCACATTGGTAAAAGCTTGATTTCGCTTACATAAATTAGAAATATGATAAATTAAATATACATGGAAGTAAAGGAATATCTCAATGAGGCAGAGGAATCCATGCAGCTTGCTGTGGATTACCTTGAAGAGACTCTCTCTCATATCCGCGCCGGAAAGGCTTCAGCTCGTCTGCTTGATGGCATAAGAGTGGAATATTACGGCTCTATGGCGCCTATCTCAAATGTGGCTAATATCTCCGTTCCGGATGCGCGCACCATTGCCATCACCCCCTGGGAGAAACCGATGTTCAAGGAGATCGAGAAGGCTATCATCAATTCCGAGCTCGGCATCACTCCGGAAAACAACGGCGAAGTAATACGTCTTTCCATCCCTCCCTTGACAGAGGATCGTCGTAAGACTCTTGTGAAGCAGAGCAAGGGCGAGGCTGAGAATGCCAAAGTTTCTGTACGCAACGCCCGTCGCGAAGCTATTGACGGCTTGAAGAAGGAGATCAAGAAGGGTCTTAGCGAGGATGTGGAGAAAGATGCGGAAAACGAGGTGCAGAAACTTCATGATAAATATATGAAGAAAATTGATGCCGCTTTCGCAGAGAAGGAGAAAGAGATCCTTACTGTGTAAAGGTTTATTAAGTAGCTGTTCATTAATTCTTAGCAGCTACTTAAAGTTTTATTATCATTAAAAAATTAGTCAGGGCAGTCGTGAGACTGCCCTGACTCGTATAAGAAAGTTATGTTATTTTTACTCTTTTTTCTTTCATGAGTGAAGAGCTTTTCTTTATCTCCATTACCTTATTCCCTTTATAATAACTGATTATTCGTAGCTACTTATCCTTTGGGTGTAAGGGTGACCAAGGGCACCAGCATCTCCTGAAGAGATATACCGCCATGTTGGAATGTCCCGGTATAGTATTGCACGTAATAGTTATAATTATTAGGATAGGAGAAGAAGTCTTCATTGCAGGCGAAGATGAATGTGCTTGAAAGATTGGGCGCGGGAAGTCCGAATCTTTTAGGATCATGCATCTCATAGACCTGACGTGGATTATATGAGAGAGATTTTCCGACTTTATAGCGGAGATTGGTGTTGGTATTGCGGTCGCCTACCACCTTTATCGGGTTATCCACGCGAATTGTGCCATGATCAGTAGTCAGAATCACCTTGTATCCCAGTTCCGACAGACGGCGGAAGATATCGACTGTGGAAGAGTGTCTGAACCATGACTCCGTAAGGGAGCGGTAGGCGGCATCATTATTAGCCAGTTCGCGTATCATTTTTGACTCCGTACGGGCATGCGAGAGCATGTCAATGAAATTTAATACCACTACATTGAGCTCTATATCTCTGGCGGCTCCCAAAGTGCGGATGAATTTCTCTCCTGCCGATGAGTCGTTAAGCTTGGTGTAGCTGAACTTATCCTTGCGCCGGTAACGCTCCAGCTGCGTGCGTATCAGCTCCTCCTCATGGATATTCAGTCCCTCATCCTCATCTTCTTCAACCCATAAGTGAGGGAACATCTTCTTGATATCATAGGGCATTAACCCTGCGAATATGGCATTGCGCGCATATTGTGTGGAGGTAGGGAGAATTGTGGTGTAGAGCTCTTCGGTAACGTTGAAATATTCCGATAACAGTGGCTGCACACTCTTCCATTGATCAAGACGGAAATTATCCACTATGAAGAGACATACCTTCTCTCCGGAGTCAAGAAGAGGAAAAATCCTTTTCTTGAAAATATCAGGGCTCATCAGCGGATGCTCCTCATCCTCTTTCAGCCAGTCTTCATAATTTCGTTTCACAAACTTACAGAAATTGGAATTGGCATCCCTTTTCTGCATGAGGAGCATCTCTCCCATGGCATTGTCGGTCTCCGCCAGTTTCAATTCCCAGCGGACTAACTGACGGTATACCTCCATCCAATCATCCAAGGAAGCCGCCATATTGATGGCTTGCGAAAGCTTTTGGAATTCCTGCTGATAGTCGGATGTGGCTTGCTCCGCCACTATCTCACGGCTATGCAGATTCTTTTTAATGGAGAGTAGAATCTGGTTGGGATTGACAGGCTTGATAAGATAATCCGCAATCTGATTGCCGATCGCCTGGTCCATGATATTCTCCTCCTCCGACTTGGTGATCATAATGACCGGAATCTCGGGATGGCTCTCATTAATTTTAGCCAGCACCTCAAGTCCGGACAGACCGGGCATGTTCTCGTCTAATAGAATAAGAGAGAAGTGTTCCGAGTCAAGGGCATCCAATGCATCGCGGCCATTTGAAACTGTGGCTACCTCATAGCCTTTAGCCTTAAGGAAGAGTATATGGGGCTTCAGGAGATCGATTTCATCATCAGCCCATAGTATTTTATTCATTGTCTTCTATATTTTCAGGGGAAGTGTCGGTTTCTTCCGTCTCTGCGGGTGACTCGCCTTCTGTCGGCTCCTCAGAGATATCTTCAGCAGGCGTAGGAGACGTTTCAGATTCTTCCTCCGGATCAGAGTCCTCCTCCGAGGGAGAGTCCTCCTCCGAGGGAGAGTCATCCTCAAGCACTTTCTCCTCTACTTCATTATATTTGTCCTCCTCTTCAAAACGGAAGTATTCTTCAAATGAACGGCCTTCGCGCAGCAAAAGTTCGAAGTTGGCTTTGCTGATCATCACAGGTCGCACACCGTCGGGGATACGGAAAGGAGATTTCTCCATGACCGTGCGGTAATGTTCCAGTTGGCGGAGATTGTCAAATCCTTTTACTATAAGCAATCCGACATTTCCGAAACTCATCTGCTCCAAATCAAAATCCCTTACTACAAATGAAGAGAAGTTGAAGCGTGCCACATCATAAAGCAGCTGGTTGGCGCTCACGGAGTCACGAGGGAATACCAGCACGAGATACTGAGGCTTTTCCGGATCACGCTCGAAATTAGCAGGCTGTCCGTCTGATGCTATGTTCATGGAATCGGTAGAGAGTCGAGTCTCCCATATCATTCCACGCGAATTGGATGATCCGGCTTTGGGGATACGTCCGGATAGCATACCTTTCAACATTCCCCCCGCCATATCGGTCATATCAGTATCGGGCCATTTCTGAAGGAGTTCGGAAAGACGTGCCTTGAACTTATCATTATTCTCCTCGGTGAGATAAGAGAGCGCATCGATAAATACGAATTTCGGAAGAATCTTGGAGAGCGGAAAATCCCTCTCCATTTCTTCAGCAAGGGCATGGACCGTCTGGTTGCTGTTATTAAGATATGCCTGATAAGCAGTGGCGTATTTCTCCTCCTGCACATCATTCATGCGTCGCAGATTATCGAAGTAATTAGGATCAAGCATAGCCTGACCATAAGGAGATTCGGGAAAATCGGCAATAATCTTTGCCCTCCATTTCTCCGCCTCAGCGGTATTGTTGCTTCTTACCGCCATGAGATAGAGGTTGTAATATACCTCCATACGGTAGATATTATCAGGATATCTCTCCTCTAAGAGAAGAAATTCCTTACGCGCCGCAGGGAAATCCTCAAGTTTATCTTTGAGGATGATGCCTTCATTGTATAATCCCTCCTGAATTATATCATTGGCATTTTTGATTTGCTCTTCTGTCGACGGTATCTGAGCAAGGTAGTATTCTATATTGTGAGGATCTGTTGGATCTGCACCGGTCTCTTTTTTCTCCTCATTCTCTTCAGAGTCGGATGTATCCTCAGAAATTTCCTCACCATCCTCATCTTCATCCGAATCCTTAGCGGTTTCATCTTCAAAGGAAAAGGAAGATTTGTTACGACGTCGCCAGTCATCCTCAAGTTTTCGGGCACCCCATCGCCGTTGAAACTCGCTTTTACCTGCGTTCTTGGTCATGGTGTTGTAAAAATACCATGATTTGTCGGTATTGAAACCGACAGGCGCAGACACGTTATTATCCTTTATATTATTATTATCCCCCTGTTCTGCAAGATAGGCTTCTCTTTTTGCATCATCCTTCTCTTTCTTCTCACGGGCGATTAATTCATCCACTAATTTCTGACAAGCCTTTTCACGCTCCTCCGGGGTCATCCGGGAGAGGGTCAGAAGAGAGTCCTGAAGGTGGACATTTCCTGCATATGTTGATAATTCATCCAGAACATCCGACCGTCGTTTCAGTAATTTGTAGTCCGGGAAGTTGGCGGGGAGCTGAGGCACAGCCTCTGCATAACATGGCTGAGCCTTCACATATTCCCCCTCGTTGAAATAGATATTGCCTAAGGCAATCTGAGCTAAAGCCTTATCAATTCCGCCACGGGTGGATTTTTCAATAGCTAATTGATAATATTTTTTCGCCTTGACTGTATCATGTCGTGACATCCATAGATTACCTACCGCATAATATATCTGATCCTCATATTCTTTATTGCGGGCATAACGGGTCATTGCCAAAAGAGAGTTTGCCTCTTTCCGCACATTGGCACCTGCAAATACCTCGCTCTGCTTGATGCGCGCGTTGAATTTGGCGCGATAGGGAATGTTATGTCCGGAGCCGGCTTTCTTAAAAGCATTATAGGCGTGGCTTTTATCTCCAATCTGGGAATAAAGCTGACCCAAAAGGAAGTAGAGACGGTTTTTCTGTGTGCCGGAGGCTTTGGCGGCAGCTTTGGATAGGAAAGGTATGGCAGCCTTATAATCCGAGACCCGGATATAATAGTCAGCCATAGCGCGGTTGTAAAGGTTGCGTAGATTCTGATTGGTCAGATCTTTCTCCTTAACAAGATGGAGGGCATTCTCCGCCTCATAATTCCAATCCATAGCCAGATAGGCGAGGGCGGTGCGGATACGCGCCTCAGTCACGACATCAGGCAGCCATGTGAAATGCTTTGATATATAAAAGAAGGTGGCGGCGGCTCCCATAAAATCACCGTTCAGATACTGACCTTCACCTAATTTCAGCCAGGCGTTGTGAAGAAAAGGGTTGAATTCATCACGGGCGCGAAACGCTTTATCCTTGGGCGAGGAGTTGCGGCGAGCCGGTTTCTTTTTAATGGAGTGAAGCTGGATAGCTTTCTGCATCTTCTCTATGGTACGGTTGAAGTCACCGGTCGGTTGAGGCAATTTCTGATCTGCTCGTGCCTCCGCAGGGTGGGTAAGAAGGAATCGGGAATAGTCATCCTCATATTTCTCCTCCATTTCCTTTAGTTGCTCATTGTAATGCTCATTACCGTTATAGTAGACATTATAGCGCGTGGTAAATGCCTGCCATGTGCGCGACCCGGCAGTATTCTTCTTCGTGCCGCATGCTCCTAAAGCAAGGATGAAAAGAAGAAAAATGAAAACTTTTAAGAAATCCTTCACAATTAGATAAACGTCTAAGGAACTTATATCAATATCAATCCTTAAAATTTTTGATTATAATTCCCTCTTTTTTTAGATAAGATGTTAATCGTCACTCCGCCGGAAGAGAATTTTATCAGGATGAAAGCTCTTATTTGTTAAAATAGTCATAAAAATTTTAAAGAATATGGGGTAATAGGGCATACTATTTTAAGTTTATTTTACAATTTAAATGTTAAAAACGAGGTAAATGTAAAAATACGTTAACTTTCTTAAAACTTTTTAGGATTTCGCGCTGTTTTATAGACAAAGAAAGTTAAAAACTAAATAAAAGTTAAAATTATGAAAAAGTTATTTTTACTCCTC
>JAAVFG010000034.1 GCA_014800895.1 Bacteroidales bacterium | reverse complement strand
CAGAATGGTCTTCAACTGCTGAACAATCTCATGATTCCGACACTTACCGTCAGTGATGCCCTCGGAACTATTCAAGCAGCCGGTCAGTCGGTACAGGTACGCATCAACGGTCGCGAATCCTCAATCGAACAGGTGCGTACTCTACTCCCCGAAACCATCAAACGCGTGGAATGGATTGACAACCCCGGACTTCGCTACGGTGGAGCAAACTATGTGTTGAATTTCATTGTCTCGAATCCGACTGTCGGCGGCTCGCTGATGGCGCAGGCTCGCCCGGCTCTCAATCAGGCATGGGGCTTCTATATGGCAGATGCAAAATTCAATACCGGTCGTTCGCAGTGGGAAGTAGGTGGCAACTTCAAGCTCACAAATAAGATAAAGACCCATCGTGATTATACGGAGACATTCACCTATCCCGATGGCACCGATTTGACCCGCAACGAGACCTCTCGCGGAGGATCGATGGACAATTCATTTGCCAACGCATGGGCTTCATACAGCTACATCAAGCCTGACACCACCGTATTTATGGCGGAATTATCCCTTTTTCAGAAACTTACAGACAAATTTCTATATAACGGGCTTCTATCGCTGAGCGATGGTTCTGACGATATACTTCTGACTGATTCTCACGGGGATAAAGGAGGCACACCCTCCCTGTCGTTATACTGGCAACAACATTTCTCACATAAACAGATGCTTATTGCTAACTTCAAGAGCTCGTTTTATTTCGGAAGAAGTTATTCGGATTATATTGAGCAGTTGCCGGGAGCAGCAAATTATCTGACCGACATTCATACCAATATCAAAGATCGTAACCAGGCATACGCCATAGAGGTCGATTATATCAAGAATTGGAACAAAGGGCGTTTTACCGCCGGAGCATCGTACAATGCTAATCGCAACAGGTCAGAGTATGAAAATCTCAATGACGCAATCTTTCATCAACGTCAAGACAGAGTTTATCTCTTTGCCGAGTACTTCCACCGTTTCGGGAAATGGACCGCTACCGCCGGAATGGGTGTGCAATATACCGATTTTCTTTTCACTGAAACCAATCAGGGAACTCACACATGGAGCCCTCGCCCACAGGCTACAATTTCCTATTCGCTGAATCAGAACCACAATTTCCGGCTGAATTTCACATCGTGGCAATCCACTCCGTCTTTGGCCGAAACCAATATCGTTCCCCAGCAACTCGACGGCTTCCAGTGGCGTGTGGGAAATCAGGATCTCAAGACAGCCAATTCGTATATGCTGACTTTCCGATACGGCTTCAACGTGCCTCGTGTCAGCGGTTCGTTCGGAATCCGCGCCTTTACATCTCCCAACGCCATCACCCCCTTTCTTATATGGGAGGGTGACAGACTTATCACCACCTACGAGAACAGTCGCGGTCTGCAAAACCTCTCGTTCTTCCTTGCGCCGCAGATAGAAATTATTCCCGACTGGTTAACAGCAAGCGGTTATATTCAGTTCCGTATGGAGCGTATGAGCGGTACAGGCTATACGCATCACAGCAACGCATGGAGCGGCAATGCAAATCTGCAACTCTCACACTGGGGCTTCGTACTCAGCGGTCAGTATGTGAGGGCGCAGCGCGATCTGTGGGGCGAAAAAATCAGTTGGGGAGAGAATCTCAACATTATCGACATCAGTTATAACTGGAAATCATGGCAGTTCTCCGCAGGTGTCATCATGCCCTTTGGCAAATACGACCAAGGTAGCGAGTCACTGAGTAAATGGAACCGTAATGAACAGCACATGCGCCTCGATATGCGTATGCCCTACATCAGTGTATCTTACAATCTGCAATGGGGACGACAGAAACGCGGAGCGCAGAAACTTATGGGTGTGGATGCTAACGCAGACCGCTCGACCGCTGGAGGACGATAATAGATTTTGCCGGTTAGTAAGCAAAATAAGTTGCCCTAAACATTTCCAAAATTAAAAGAGCAAAAGCGCCGGGATTTGATCCCGACGCTTTTGCTCTTTCATAATAATGCTATGTGAATATCAAGAACAGGCTCAGGGCGGCTTCGCGCCTGCCGGAGTGATTGTTCTGTCCTTTCATAATTAAAACGCTCTCAGGATGTGAATGGTTTATCCTGAGAGCTTTTTAATTTATCGGTTGGCACGCTTGCGCTCATTCTCATCCAAAAGAATCTTACGCAGACGGATATGATTGGGAGTCACCTCCACATATTCATCCTCCTTGATATATTCAAGCGCCTCCTCAAGAGAGAAGACAATGGGAGGAATAATCTTGGCCTTATCGTCAGCTCCCGAAGCACGCATGTTGGTGAGCTTCTTTGATTTGGTAACATTCACCACTATATCCTGATCCTTCGCGTTCTCTCCTACAACCTGACCTGCATATACCTCCTCCTGCGGGAAGATGAAGAAACGACCGCGATCCTGAAGCTTATCGATCGCATAAGCATAGGCGGTACCAGCCTCCATCGCAATCAGAGAGCCGTTCGTGCGTCGCTCGATATCACCCTTCCAAGGCTGATACTCAAGGAAACGGTGAGCCATTATCGCCTCGCCGGCAGTGGCGGTCAGGATATTGTTACGCAGACCGATGATACCGCGTGAAGGAATATGGAATTCAATATCTATACGGTCGTTGCGTGTCTCCATTGATACTATCTCTCCCTTTCTGCGCGTTACGAGATCCACCACCTTTGAAGAGTACTCCTCGGGCACATTGATTGAGAGCGACTCGATAGGCTCGCATTTCACGCCGTCAATCTCCTTGATGATTACCTGAGGCTGTCCTACCTGCAACTCATAGCCCTCTCTGCGCATTGTCTCTATAAGGATAGAGAGATGGAGCACACCGCGACCATATACCACCCATTTATCCTCATTGGGATCTTTCTTAACCCTGAGAGCGAGATTTCGGTCAAGCTCCTTCTCCAGACGGTCGCTGATATGGCGCGAGGTCACAAATTTACCATCCTTTCCGAAGAAAGGGGAGTCATTGATGGTGAATGTCATTGACATGGTAGGCTCATCAATGGCGATACGGGGAAGTGGCTCGGGATTGTCAAAGAGAGTGAGGGTGTCGCCGATCTCGAAGTTATCAAGACCCACGATAGCGCAAAGGTCACCGCTTGATACCTCCTGCACTTTCTTACGTCCCATTCCCTCAAACACATGAAGCTCCTTGATCTTCTGCTTGGTGACAGTGCCATCTTTCTTGCAGAGTCCGAGCTCCATACCCTCGCGTAGCGTTCCGCGGTGTACGCGCCCGATTGCGATACGTCCCACATATGAAGAGAAGTCCAGACTCGTGATGAGCATCTGGGGATCGCCCTCAAGCTGTTCGGGAGCGGGGATATATTCCAGGATCGCATCAAGCACGGGGGTGATATCTTCTGTCGGTTTGCGCCAGTCGGTCGACATCCAGTTCTGCTTTGCAGAGCCATAGATGGTCGGGAAGTTAAGCTGATCTTCCGTAGCGTCGAGATTGAACATCAGGTCGAACACCATTTCGTTCACCTCATCGGGGCGGCAGTTAGGTTTATCTACCTTATTGACCACGACCACAGGCTTCAGCCCCATCTGAATAGCTTTCTGAAGCACAAAACGTGTCTGAGGCATCGGACCTTCAAAGGCATCAACGAGCAGAAGACATCCATCCGCCATATTGAGCACACGCTCCACCTCCCCGCCGAAGTCGGCATGTCCCGGAGTGTCTATGATATTGATCTTGGTTCCTTTATAATTGATTGAGACATTCTTGGAGAGAATTGTGATCCCTCGTTCACGCTCAAGGTCGTTATTATCGAGAATTAATTCTCCTGTTGACTGATTCTCACGGAAGAGATGACCGGCAAGCAGCATCTTATCCACCAAAGTAGTCTTTCCGTGGTCGACGTGAGCGATGATCGCTATGTTTCTAATGTCCTGCATGTTTTGATTTTTAGTTTTTTCTTATGCCTCCTTACAATCATTTGAAATTGTGGAGCGAAGCAATATCTTTCAAATTGCAAAATTACAAAAAAGTTGCGAATAACATGTTATAGAACACCTTTTTTATCGTTTCTTCAACATATTACTCTTATTTTTTAAGCCGCTACTTCTTCCCTTTCTATTCCTTTTCTTTTATAACAGTCCGTTTCACCGGTATCTCCTCGCCTCTCATATCTCTCGCCGGTGTGATTCTGCCCCTGCTTTTCTCTTCTCTCTTCCCCTTTCTCTTATCTTCTTTTTTATTATTATTTTTATATTTTTTTGCTTCCCCCGGATACGAATATTTATCAGTCTGACGGCGAAGAGAATCGTAACGTTGTTTTTTCTCCTGCCTCCGTCTCAGCTTAGCCTCCTTTTCCAAAGAGTCGACTATCTCCTTGCGCCTTAAAGAATCAGACTTCATCACCATCTCCCTTATCACCTCCTCCCTTACAGGATCCCCTTTCGAACATTGACGAATAATCAGAGAGGTGCCACAGATCCCCAACGCTACAAGCGCTAAGGCTATGGCACCTATTCTTTCATCTTTTGTAAGACGCGGCATATTTATAAGTCTTTTTACTCAATCCGGTCTGAAAAGGTAATCAATACATCGGTGTGAACCCTTCTGACTTCTTGAGTTTCTTGCTGATATCCCCTACATACATTGTTGACTCCTTGGAGGATGTGTCAAGCTTAAGGATAGGAGCGCCGGGATTGAGGTTAACATTATTGAGGTCGACGTAATAATAGCCCGGATTGGTCACGATATCAAAATAATATCTTAAATCGCGTGTATCGGCATAACTTCTCCACTGAGTGCTGCTCAAATTGGGCGCGCCCTCTATCTCATAGGTGTAAGGCACAGAAGTATTCATCAATACGGAGCGGGCGATTGACACACCGAGATCCGCCTCTTCCACGGGCTTCACATGATGAGCGAAGTAATTGGCGCGGACGCAACGGTCGGGAGAGGAAACAGTGCCGGGGAGCATATTCTTACCGCCGATATTATCCCAATATTTGATGATAGCCTTCATGTCGGGCCATTGGGGATCATTGGTCATAGCGAGGATATCACCCATCTCATATATCTTCACCACACCATGATCAAATTCGAAAATCACACTCTTTCCGGATGCGTCAGTCACACCCCAGTGAAGCTGTGAAACAGTTCCCTCATCAAATGTAGCTCCTCCGATGCGGAAGGGAACATTCTTGAGAGTGGATACCACTTCATCCGTCGTGGCATTATTATCAAGCAGCCACCCTACAAACATTGCCATTGACATCGGGGGCTTCTTTGAAGACTCTTCATTAGTGTAGACAGTGCCTTTGCAGAAGAGGCCGTTGATTACAAGACCTTTCTCATTCATCCCCTCCGTTATGCCGCCGTCATATCCTACGGCATAGACCGCACCGTATTTGGAAGTCCAACTGATAGCGCCGGGCTGATCGCTGCTCACTTTCTCTATTCCGCGGGGATAAACGTAAAGATTGGTCGGAATAGGCGTTTTCCAGTCAAGAGAGCGTGCCACCACGTAGAGGCTGTCAGTGCCCTGATAGAGGATACGTGAACAGGCATCCGCCGAATTAACAGTCCCGGCTATTCCGGCGAGCGCGAGAGCACCTACACCTAATATCTTGCTAATAGTCTTCATATATCGTGCTAATTAAAATTATGACTTATTTAATTAACACTCGTAACGACTGAGGGTTCACTCTTCTTCCCTCCTCCGGGCAAAGTATATATTGCCGACAGGGTGAATGTGATTGGCGAAGTAGCCCCGTAGCCGGGTATAAACCATGGATTGGAGAGGCTATTGTTGATCGTTTTAATCAGATAATGATACCTGATATTCCACCCCATTGAGAAGCGGTCTACAATCTTTACCTGCAATCCTGCCAGTACCTCTCCGTAAAATGCGTGGGAGTGAAGACCTTTCAAGGTAAGATTTTGAGTTTCCCCCCAATAATCGCTCGTGATATGTACATCCGACACATCGTAAGAGAAATTGGAATAACCTACCCTCAAACCTAAAAAGAAACGGTAGGCATCATTGCTCTTATAAAGAAAATTATAGTTTATACCCACCTTTGTATAGAAAGAGGGCTTCCCTTTATACCGGTAATTTGAATTCTCAGGCTTATTGTTCGCAAACCCGACACCTGCCTCGATGACAGGAAAAAACCAGTTATGCAGCGACACATCCGCCCACACGTCAAAGCTCCCATATTTCTGTCCGGCAGCCATCATTATCGCGTCAGCGAAATTCACTCCTATATCCACTCCGTTATAGAGCGCATAGACAGGTGAGGACTTGGCTTTTGTCACTGTATCCAATGTAGCGAGAAAAAGAACCGGTTCATCAAGCGGATCCCCATGCTTGTCGTAATAATGCAACACTGTCCGCGGCTTATTGTCATCTATATCCACAGGCGTAATTTTGCGATCCGGTCGTTGCCTGACTCCCGCCGCCCCGGATGAACCCGCCTGCAGGCTATCCGCCGGAATGGAATCATTTACCGCAGGGGCAGCTATACTGTCGGCAGAAGCTTTCTCACCTCCCTCTACCTCCGGAAGAGACTGCGCTCCGGCTGAAAATATACTCATCCCGATTATAACTATCAGGGATATTACGATATTATATGCTCCTAATCTCATTTTATTCAGGGTATGGTGGGATCGGTCTCCTCTCCGGTATAAAAATATATCTGAATATTCTCTCTATTGGCATTAGTAATCTCCATACCGGGACACACCACTGAATCAATCAGTATGCCGCTATGCCTTATTTCCTTTATCTTATATAGATAGCTGGCTCCGCAAGCTGATGACACAAATCTCGCTTCTCTGTCATAGATAAATGTGACAGTATCGGTCAGTCCCAGCATCGACAATATCCTTGAGATGGGATGGAAGACATATGTCGTGGTATCGGAGTCTATACGGAAAGGGAGATAGAGGGATGACAGGCTTCTCTTCCCTTCCCAGAGGATGGAATCGCCCGGCACATTTACCCCGTATACCTCCATCGAGTCTACACTGACACTCCCCATCTTTCCATCCATGTATCCGTAGAAACCGGCATACGGAAGAGCGTTGCGGTTATCATAACACTCATCCGTAGAACACCCCTCCACTATTATTATGAACAGCAGGAAGATGAGGCTCACCGGAAGTAGATATAATTTACTGAAATCTTTTCGCATATCAGAATTCCTCGGCTATAAGATAATTATTGCGCTCCGTAGAGTTACGCGTGATCAGCTCGCCGATAAAGCCGGTACAGAAGAATTGCACGCCCAGCACCATGAATACAAGCGACAGATAGAAATATACTGACTTGGTGACCCAGAAATGGAAACCGTGAGAACACATCGCTATTATCTTCAGCAGCAGCACTACGAATACGGCTATAAAACCGATAATGAACATCAGCGATCCTAAAAGCCCGAAGATATGCATCGGCTTTATTCCGAATTTTGATTGAAACCATAAGGTGGCAAGATCGAGATAGCCGTTCACGAAACGATCAAGCCCGAACTTCGTCTTTCCATATTTACGCGCCTGATGATGCACGACTTTCTCACCAATCTTGCGGTAACCGGCATTCTTTGCCAGATAAGGGATGTAACGGTGCATATCGCCGTAGACCTCGATATGTTTCACCACTTCATTTCGATAAGCCTTCAGTCCGCAATTAAAGTCATGCAGATTCTTGATACCGCTCACGCGACGCGCCGTGGCATTGAAAAGCTTTGTCGGGATAGTCTTTGAAAGAGGGTCATATCTCTTCTTCTTCCAGCCCGACACCAAGTCATATCCCTCCTGAGTAATCATGCGGAAAAGCTCCGGAATCTCATCCGGGCTATCCTGAAGGTCAGCATCCATCGTGATCACCACATCTCCTTTCGCTCGCGCGAAGCCTGTGTTGAGGGCAGGCGACTTTCCATAATTGCGCGAGAAGGATATGCCATGTATGGCAGGATTAGTCTCAGCCATTCGTTTTATCACAGAGGCTGAGCTATCCGTCGAACCGTCATTAACGAAAATAATCTCATACGTAAAACCATTCTCATTCATCACGCGGACGATCCATTCCGTAAGCTCGGGAAGAGACTCCTCTTCATTATATAGGGGGACAACAACCGAAATATCCATTGATTCTACTTGTTTTATGCCGTTTTTTCTTCTTTTTACAAAATTAGTAATTTTTTTTTGATAAAATATTTGGAAGTTTGAAAAAAACATCGTAACTTTGCATCGCTTTTCAAGGGAAACACTTCCCGAAAGCCCTAAGGATGATTCGCTAGCTCAGCTGGTAGAGCACAACACTTTTAATGTTGGGGTCCTGGGTTCGAGCCCCAGGCGGATCACTAATCAAGCTTCAATAGCTCAGTTGGTTAGAGCACCTGACTGTTAATCAGGGGGTCGTTGGTTCAAGCCCATCTTGAAGCGCCACATAATAAGGAAAATCTATGCTTCAATAGCTCAGTTGGTTAGAGCACCTGACTGTTAATCAGGGGGTCGTTGGTTCAAGCCCATCTTGAAGCGCCCGAAGAGGAATCTGTGAAGATTCCTCTTTTTGCTTTATCCCCCCTCTATCAAGCTTTTGCGGGGCGGCGCACTGGGGGCGGGAGCCTCCCGGCTTCCGCTAAATTATATCGGGCTCAATACCCGATATAATTTAATTATGGGTCAATGTAAAAAGGTATTTCTATTGCTAAATCACCCTCTTTTGACACAAATCTCATCTTTTCCCACAAAATCCCACATTATCCCATATCCATCAGACCAATATAGCAGAGATTGCAGCAACTTATGCACATTTTGTCCACGTTTCCCAATCGCACATTAGGTACAGCAATTCGTCATAAATAAACTAACGAGTCCATTATTCGTAATATTCTTATAGCAAGCACGGTGGATTATTCAAAAATCAGTTGCTCACCTCCCAAGTATTTAGTAATTTCGCGTTTGCGAACATAGAGTTCGTTCATATTGGCTAATTTTGCACTGTAACTAAGAAAATATGGAACAGAAGAAGATCAAAGACCTTGTTAATAACGAATTTTCTAACGTTCGCATAGCCGTGGACTTACATGACTATGAAATTGAAAAAGATACCCGTCTTTTAATTCCATTCTCGTACTATCAATATTATGGCTTGATGAATAAATCCGGTGAAATCGTTGTTGAGCCTAAATTTGACCGAATACTTGACTCTTGTCGTGAAGATTCAGACGTTGTGCGAGTTGGCATATACTATACATATGGCTTCAATAGGGCTACAAAAGAACCAAGTACATACTTGCGAACCAAATGGGGATTGTTAAATAGCAATGGCAAATTTATCCTTGAACCTGAATATAAGCAGATTGGCGTATCGAATGATAGTCGAATACTGACCATTCAACACATGGACGGACAATATGAAGTGATTAGCATCGATGGGAAGGTGATAATACCAAAGGGAAAATATGCTTGGATTGACTCATTCGATAGTGGTCTGTCAAGAGTATCTGTTGGAGATTGCGATAAAAAGATTTGGGGTATCGTAGATTCTCGTGGAAACATAGTGCTGCCTCTAAGGTATTCTAATATTTGGAATTTCTACAAGAAGAACCGGCTTGAAACTACCATTGAGGCGATTGATGAGTTCGGATGCAAGCGCGTTGGTCGTTTTAATCTGATAACTTACGAAGTCAATATTTGATATGCCAGCGAATAAGAATGCAATGACACGATATGCGCTGCTTGATCATTTGCTTCAAGACAGACGTAGGAACTGGTCTATTCAAGATATGACCGACTATCTGGCAGAACATTTGCCTGAATTTGGTTCTGAGCCTGTAACACGACGTATGGTTGAGAAGGACTTGCAATATTTGGAATATGACAGTCCATTTGATGTGGAGTTTGAGCGTTTCAAAGTGGATGCTCCAACAAGAAGTGGAGACGGAGTATATAAAAAGCCATGCTTGCGTTATGCAGACCCAACGTTCTCTATCTTCCACAAAGCGCTTTCAGAATATGAACGCTCGCTGTTGGCTTCGGTTCTTTCTACTCTTGGCAGTTTCAAGGGACAGCCGAACTTTGAGTGGTTGGAAGAATTGGCTGAACGACTCAATATTAAGACACAACCGGAGATTATATCAATGTCAAAGAACATTGAGAATAACTCTACGATGCTTGCAGAATTATATCGGGCAATCAGCAGTAAGGCGGTTATCAAACTCTATTATCATACTTTCAATGACGATAATGAGAAATCTGTTGAATTGTCTCCTTATTTATTAAAAGAATACAACAACCGGTGGTATTTACTTGCAAGTCCTTTCGATAGTGACCGTATTCTATCCTTTGCTCTTGATAGAATTAACAGGGTTGAATATACCTCAGGTTATCAGTATAAAACTCAAAGAGAAGATTTCACTGAGAGATACGAGGATATTTTAGGTATTACATTTTATGAAGATAGACCGGTTGAACGCATATTGTTTTGGGTATCTGACAAATCAAAGAACTATGTATGTACAAAACCACTTCATGGTTCTCAAAGAAATCTTTCCTCTATGGAACAAGAAAGACTTCACTCCGAATACCCACAGTTATATGGAGGTAGATTCTTTACCATAGATTGCATTGAAAACTTTGAATTGCTTCGTGAGTTATCTTCATTTGGTGCAGAGCTAATTGTGATTTCACCTCAAAGGATTGCAAAACAAATTTATGATGTCGCCAACGATATGGTAAATCGTTATAAATCTATTGACACGGGGGTTGGAAGTTAGATTTCGTACACTGAACATAACTTTGCAACGTAAAAAACAACGATGAGATTATGGGAAATGTATTATAAGACTATTTCGATGATAATTATATGTCAAATCATGGCGAATATGCACAGTCATATAAGACATCGTTAGATACTCTTGTAATATTATCAACAATGCGTTTGAATTAGAACCTTATGCGTATTGTAATAGAGACTAAGAGATACCCTTACGAACAAAGAGTTCGTAAATATTTAGTAACTTTGCACTATCAAATAAATAAGAATGAAAACAAATTACAACATAAAGAACTTTAGAGTATTTGGCGAGGAAGGTGCCGAAACAAAAATTGCACCCTTAACCGTCCTCACCGGATGCAATAGCTCCGGTAAGAGCAGTATAGCCAAGTCAATACTGCTTCTTGACACCTATCTTCAGAAGGTGAAAAGTGCCTCTGACAATAAGTCCGCTTTGCAGCTCGTCAATTATACTATGGATTTTAATGGTTATCCCCTTAATCTACTTGGCCGATTTGACAAAGTGGTTAACTCATCTTCATCAACTGAAGAGATTGAATTTAGATACACCTCCGAAAATGGGCTTTGCGTTCAGATGACATTTATGTCGAATGATACAGATATTCTCAACCGAGGTTATCTTAAAAGAGTCACTATTTTAAAAGAAGATGAGGTTATATTTCAGTCGGGACATACCGAAACCTGCTTGAATATGCTCCCTCTTTTGGAGTCATATATTGAAACAACTTTACACTCTCTTAGCCACAGTGAAGCAGAATTTCTTAACGGATTCGATACCTATCAGTATGCTCAGGAGCACAAAGTTTCACTCAAAACTATTTCTTGGGCAATGGAACACAAGTCTCTCTTCAGTATCCCTGTGCTTGACCAAATAGGTAATTTGAGCAAGTCAGACTTTGCATCTAAGGTAGATAAAATCTTTTCGGAAGCATACGAGAATGTTCCTGGCTTGAAGAAATTTTTCAGTCGCGTTATAGAATTATTCGAATCTTCAGGTTACGAAAGCTTTGAGGAATTTTTTGTGGCTCGCCAAAAAGAATGGCTTCAGAAATTGACAAACATAGCCGATCTGGAGGAAGACAATCAAACTCTTTATGATTGGACTCATGTTACTGCAAACTGTGTTTACAGTGAGGAAGCATGGATGAAGATGTTGGCTAAACTGGAAGATGGTGACAAGAGGCTCAATGATAGTTTAAAGACATCAAGCATCAGATTCCCGTGGATTCTCTCCACCCTTTCATATGTTGGAATTCTCCTTAATCCTACTGAAGAGTCTGATTTCTATGTATGCGAGACTTTCCGTGAGCCGGACGAATGGTTTGGAGAAAAGAGACACATAGCTGTCCACTACATATTTGAAGATTTTAAAGGGTTTGTTAATAACCAACTCAAAAAGGCACTAATACCATCCTGGACGGGTACACTTTCCTACGTAGGATCCTCACGAATTGATGTAAAACGTCTGTATACACTTGATTCCAAGACTGATTTTGCAACATTGCTTAATCGCTACTTCAATGCACGTCGAGACTTCGTTGGTCTAGAAAAATATGACAACGAGAAAGGTTATGAACCGGATGCGTTCATAAACAAATGGCTGACGAAATTTGGCATTTGTGACTATGTTACTCTTAACCTTGACCCTGAGGGCTTGGGCGTTTCCATCAAACTTCATAAAGGAAATCGCACATCTCTCTTGGCCGACGAAGGCTATGGGATCACTCAACTGTTCTCAATTCTCTTGGAGATTGAGACCGGAATACAGAACGCTTTCCACCACTTCCTCGTGAAAGGATGGCCTGGTCAGAACTATGTCTATGTCACAGACATGAATACCGATAAGGTCTTGTTCCCGGAGCAGACAATTATCATTGAGGAGCCTGAAATACACCTTCATCCAAAGTTCCAGTCTCTTTTAGTCGATATGTTTGCTGAAGCTCAAAGAGAGTACAATATCCACTTCATCATTGAGACACATAGTGAATATTTCATTCGCCGTCTTCAATTAAGAGTAGCGGAAAAGAAGATTCCTGTAAATGATGTTTCTGTGATTTACGTTGACGAGAATAGTCTTCCCTATAACATGGGATTAGCTGAGACAGGTAAATTCTCACAGGAATTTGGCTCCGGATTCTTTGATGAAGCTGATAATGCAGCTATTGAGTTATTCGATTTGACAAGCAAATAAATATGGCAGCACATCGAGTATTCTGTACACTTGAGACTCTTTCTGAGGTAATAAGACTTCGGAAAGATCGCCCATATAGTACTGTGTATTCTATTATAGACAAGTTGGGAGACGTGTTTTTAGACTGCGAAAATAATACCGATCTATTAAGGCTATCATCGTTAAACCCTATCGTCAACAAATTACTAAAACGTCCCAATAGAAAAATATACTGTAAGCAACCGTGGGATCAAGCTATAAAAACGCCCCGTGCCGATGATATTTTTCTCTTGTTGCCGCCGAGTTCCAAATCTTATAGTGATTATCGTGAACGCAAGGGCGTTTTATTAACTAGTTCTCTAACAGATATGCAGGTTATTGATGATCTGGGAACGAGTCATTATCGCCCATATACTTTGTTGACAGAAGAACAAAAGGAAAAACTAGGTAAGCATGGTGAGGAATATGAGGATATATCCTCTTGGAGAGATGTTTTCTCAACAATCAATGTCTCACCCATCAATTCTGCTGTTATCATTGATAATTATCTTTTAAGCAAATTTGATAGGCGAAAACCATCGCTGTATACTCTCATCCAATCATTAGTTCCAAAGGGCTTGACCATACCATTCCATCTCTCCATTTTCATATACAATAAAAATGGCGAAGTTAAAAAAGATAGAATGGAACAAGTCATATCTGAAATACATAAATTGAAACTTGCCTCCCAAATACAAGTTTCTATCGTTGTTCACACATCCGGTGACGTTACTCATGATAGAAGTATTTTAACCAATTATCATATAATCACTTCTGGGCGCGGATTTAGTGTTATTGACAACTATGGAGTCAAAGAAAATGCACGTGGTGAAATAGTTTCAACTTTCAACAATATCTGTAACATACCGTCTATAACGAGTATGAAGCATATTCATTCTCATATCTTAGACTGGTTACGAGATATTTATATTGATAAGCGCGGAATGAACTCTCTTTACGCTTTTGAAGTTGGGGATGATTTCGATAACCGTCTATTATCAGATTAACATGGCTCAATTCATCCCATCTATAGAAAAGATTAAGCAGTTTAGCGTCCAGCCCACTGAGGGTGAATGGGCATTACTGCGCTTTCTCGAAAGGACTATTGACGATTCATTTGAGGTCTATTTCAATCCATTTCTTAACGGAGACCGCCCGGATGTAGTTATAATGCGTAAAGGGGGTGGAGTCATGATTATTGAAGTAAAAGATTGGGATTTGAACCTATATACTGTAGATGAACGTAAGCACTGGCATTTGAAATATCCACAAAATCAAGGTGAAGCAAATGCTTATATTAAATCACCGGTAGATCAAGCATATAAATATAAAGAGAACTTGTTTGACTTCCATATTCCGGGATTGTTGGAGCTAAAAATTAAGGACATCAAGAATTTTAATTTCATCACTTGTGCCGTTTATTTTCACAACGCATCAAAAAAACAGGTTGACGATTTGCTGGTGAATCCATTTGTAAAAGAAAGAGGTTATCAGAATTTCTTAAAATGGAATGTGGACCTTATTGGTAAGGATACGCTTAATATAAAAGATTTCAACGATATACTTTATAATCGGTATCTGTTGATGAAAAAACCAAGCCTATATTTTACCGATGAATTATATCAAAGCTTCCATCAGCATCTTGCTCCGACTAAACATCTTCTTACCGATGGAGAAGATATACAATATTCTACTGACCAGAAAAAACTCATTTTTGATGATACATCAACAACTTGGAGAGTAAAAGGAGTCGTTGGCTCCGGAAAAACGACTGTACTCGCAGCAAAAGCGGTTGAATCATGTAAGAGAGTAGTGACCGAAGGCCGAGAACCTCGTATTTTAATACTTACGTATAACATTACGCTTAAAAATTTTATTCGAGATAAGCTAAGCCGTGTACGGGGTGATTTTGAATGGAGATATTTTACTATACTCAACTACCACTCATTCATTGGAACAATGATGAATGAGCTGGGCATCAGTTTTGTACTTCCGGATAAAACGCCGGATGAAACAAATCGCGCATATATGAAACGGATTTCTGATTATCTTGATAGGAACTACTATTCAAACCGCGACCTATTCAAAGGATATGAGGAAAAGATAGAGAAATACGATGCTATTTACATTGATGAAATACAAGACTATATCCGACCTTGGATGGATATAGTCCGAGGGTACTTCTTGCGCCCGGATGGGGAGTATTATCTTTTTGGAGATGTCAAGCAGAATATTTATAGTCGTCAAGTAAGTCATAAAGATGTTTCTACTAACGTAATTGGTGCGCCACGAAAACTATCCACCAGTTTCCGTATGGATATGAAAGTACGCGAACTTGCTGTTGGCTTTCAGAATGTATATTTTTCAGAAAAATATGATATAGACACATTGGTTTCTTCTGAAGATCAAGGCTCTTTATTCACACGCGATGAATTACAAAAAGGTACAATTAGATATATTAATCTATCCTTGCCGGATCCTGTAATAGCATTAAATACAATTATTTCTGGGAATATTGGGAATGAAGAAAACAAGAACATAAATCCCAATGACATTACAATTCTAGGCAGCTCGATAGAACTGCTGAAGAAGTTTGATGCTTACTTCCGATATAAGAGCAATGCCAAAACCGCTTCAATGTTTGAAACGTATGATTTGATGTTTATTCGTCATCTCAACTATTTTCCGGAAGGTAATGCACCTATCTGGGTTAAGGAACTCTCTATGGTTATCAAAGTAGATGTCAATGATAAGAAGAAACGAGCACGTGCTAATCAAATAATAGGAGGATTCTTAGCCCGATATGAACTTTATAGGGAGTATGAAAGTACATTTGGCCCGATAATTGAAGCGTTGGCGAAACGATATAAATTCGATTTTGCAGACTTCCTGAAAGTATTGGCTAAACATGAAGAGGGATATATACAATTCAGGAATAAAGTTTTCGGGAAAGATTCAGATTATTCTGACATTCGAGACAACAAGAAACTTAATTTCTATATGAATACAGGCACCATTAAAATTTCAACCATTCACAGTTTTAAGGGTTGGGAAAGTGAAGTGGTGTTCCTTCTTTTAGAAAAGAAAAACGAGGGAGATAAGGCTTTCGATGAACTTCTCTACACAGGATTAACTCGAACGAGGTCAAATCTTGTGGTTATCAACCTTGGAAACCAAGAGTATCATGAACGAATGAAAAAACTTATCGAAACTTATAAATAGTACAGGACAATGATTTACATTTGGATATATATAGCTTGCATGGTAGTTATGCTTGCTGTTTTGCTCGGATTCAAAAGCCAGTTAAAGTCTTGGCAGAAGGTACTTGCCGTTTTATTCGCGCCCGCAATGATAGTATTACTTGTCATTGGAGCGATAGTTTTGATCATAGACCATATTTGTAAGCATGGATTTCATGATATACTCCCGCGACAAAAAAGCAAAGCATATCCATTAGATAGAGAAGATTTTAGATTCTGGTCAAAGGACACTATTATGGCTGGAACTGAAAAAATGTCTATTGTCGATTATAATGAGAAATACGGGAAATCAATTACGTTAGATGATGTTTATGGACAGGGATATTCAGAGTCTTTACCCCCAGAGGATTTATTTACCTGCAAGGTGTTCATCCCAAAGAAATTTGGACTTGAACCTAATATGCCGGATTACATCTATAAAACAATTTCAATAGCATTCGCCAAAGCATTTGCCTTGGGTGATATTTCGTTTATAGAATCGTATATCAATGAGAAGACGTATCTTGTTATTTATAAGAAAGATGAATTGTCTGGGAAAGAACGTATCTTGAGTTATTTGTCTGATTGTATTGATAGAGCAACCAACGACAATCTGAAGGTTAGGATAACTGTAAAATGGCAACCAAATCAATGTCGCCCCGCTGTCTATATCAAACCGGATGGATATAAAGAGATGGTTCTCTTTTTTCGTGTTCAGAATGATAAGCTGGCAGATATTATCTTTGCGCCATCTTTACTACAAGATTACGGATGTATGTTCCATGATATAGATCAGCCTCCATATAGCGTAGAATTTATCTCGAATTTTATTGGTGAGGATGAGGCGACTCAGGGTAATCATTT